>JAFYQR010000107.1 GCA_017559825.1 Thermoguttaceae bacterium
CGCCTCCGCCGACGTCGCCCAAACGCCGAGCGTTCCCCGTCGCCCGGCGCAAATTCGCGCTCCGCCCCGACGCCGCTTCGAATTCAAACGCGGCGACGCGCTTCCTCGGCGGCGTAACGCGCGACGGCGATAAACGACGACCAAAACGCTTGAAATCTTTCCTCTTCCGCCAATTCTTGCGCCGCTATTTTCCTAACGCGCGCCATTCTTGCCGCAACCCAAGCCGTATGCGACGCAACCCTATCTTCGGCGGAGTTTGCCGCTTCCTCGAAACAGGCCGCCGCTTCCGCGTATCGTTCGGCTTCAAGGCGTGACAAACCGAGCCGCAAAAATTGCCATTCTTCGCTGGCGCCGAACGCCTGTTTTTGCGTTATATTTCCGGCGTCGTATTCCCGTGCGACGACGCTGGAATCCCGCCAACGTTCGCAATACGGTAAAACGACGTCGTTAAAGTAATTTTCCACTTCGTTTACGGTTGTTTTGAGTTCTTCTTCCGTTTGAGGAAGCGGCCAGCTTTTTCTTATCTCGCCGCAAATTTCGGTGTTTAACAAAGCCAAAATTTGTTCCCATTGTGGGTGGGCGCCAATTTCCGGCGGCGGATTGCGGAGAAAATCGCAACGGAACCGAAAACTGAAGTAGCTAGCGACGAAAAACTGGTTATAATGCAAAACGAAAATGCAACCATGCGCCAACGTTTTCCCTTCGCGAACCCATCGCGGCGGTTTCGGCTCTTTCTTAAAGCCTTGCGGTTCGAGCGTTTGCGCGATCAACTTTTTGACCCGGCGCGCCAAGGCGTTTTTAAGTCTCGTCGCTTCTTTTTTTGCGTCGTCCGACATTGCGTTTTCTCCTCAAGTCAAAAGCGTTTGAAAAAGCGTTCCCGACGCCGCGTCGCGGGAAGCTAAGCGTCATTATATCGGGACGCGTTCCCCAAAGCAAGGAAGAAGAAGAAAAAGAAGAGAAAAAACGAAAAAAAGCGCCCTTCCGCTCGCGACGAAAACGCAACGCCGAGCGTCCCCCGCCGCCCGTCGCCCGGCGCAACTTTGCGCTCCGCCCCGACGCCGCCGTTTCTTCGCTCCGCCGACGCCCGAAAAACGCGCCCGGCCCCCCTTTTACGCGCCCGAAAATCGGGTAAAATGGAGAAGTCGGGACAGACGTTGCCCGCGTTCCGCTGTCGGAACGTCGCCTCCGTCCGTCCTTTCGCCGTCTTGTTCGCTTCCCGAGCCGTTCGGCGACGCGCGCCGTTGTTTGCGCAAGTCCTTCGCTTTTCGACGTTTACCGCTTCCCTTGCAACCGTTCGCAACCGCGTTGTTTCGTCGAATTTCGCTCGACGTTAGCGCCGCCGACGCTTCGCCGTCCGCCGCAAGTTCAGAAATTTCGCATCGTTATGCCGTCCTATCAATTCATCGCGTCGCAAGCGGGCCTCGAACGTTACCTCGAAGAAATCGAAAGCGCGACTTGGATCGCCTACGACACCGAGTTCATCTCCGAAGGCCGTTACCAAGCGGAACTTTGCCTCGTTCAGGTCGCGACCGAATTCGGCGACGCGCTCCTCGACCCGTTGAAAATTCCGGACTTGCGCCCCTTTTGGGAACGCCTTTGTCAAGACGGCGCGATCTCCATCGCCCACTCTTGCCGGAGCGAACTCGAATTTTGTTATCGCGCGCTCGGGCGGCTTCCGTCGCGCCTTTTCGACGTTCAGCTCGCGGCGGCGTTCGTCGGGTTCGATTATCCGCTGAATTATAAGTCGTTGGTTCAAGCGACGATAGGCGTTTCGCTCGCGAAAAACGAGACGCGCACCGACTGGTCGCGGCGTCCCCTCACGAGCGGTCAGCTCGACTACGCGCTGCACGACGTTTGCCATTTGAAGCAAATCGCCGACTTTTTGACGCAAAAGCTCGAAGAAACCGGGCGCACCGCTTGGTTTTTGGAGGAAACGCGCGACTTCTGCCGCTCGCTGGAAGCGTCGTTCACCGACGAACATTGGCAAAAGCTGCTCGGCTCGAAGCCGTTCACGAGCGACGAAATGGCGATCGTCCGCGAACTTTGGCGTTGGCGACGTCGCAAGGCGCTCAACCGCAACATTCCGCCGGCCCGCATTTTCCGCGACGACTTAATCGTCGAGCTGGCCAAGCGCAAGACCGGCGACCCGGCGCGCATTGCGGCGATTCGCGGCGTCAACGGCTCCCCCGACTCGACGCTGGTGCAAGAGTTGAGCGCCGCCATCGACGACGCCCTGTCGCTCCCGGCGGAAGAAAAGCCGAAACTTTCGGCGCGCCCGTCCTACCCGCAATACGCGTTGGCGACGCAGCTTCTCGGGATTCTCGTCAACCAATATTCGGCGCGACGCGGGATTTCGCCGCGCCTCGTCTCGACGACGACCGACGTCCGCCAAGCGATCGCCGCTCGCGAAGGAACGCTCCCGGCGAGCGAGACGCCCCGTCTCCTGACCGGTTGGCGCGCGAAGTTCCTCGACGACTTCCTCGGCGATTGCCTCGACGGTCGGTTCGCGATGCGCTTCTCGAAAGACCTCGAAAGTCTCCCGCTCCAGCTGATCGACCGCCAAGCCGGACGCCGCTAATTTGGCCGAACAACCGGTCGCGCTTATTAACACTTGCAAGCGCAAACTCCGCCGCGCTTGTCGACTTTGAAGCGCAACCAACCGCAAAAAAAGCGACGCCGACCGTTTTCGCAACGTCGGCGCCGCCTTTTATTTTGCCCTTTTCTCTTATTTTAACGTCGAGAACGCGTTTTCTCGCCGCCGTTCAAAACCCGACGACGCGAATCGGCTCCCGTCGCGTCGCCGATCTTTCCGCTCGACGGCGTTTCCAGTTCGCGTCAGGTCGACTTCAAGACGATCCAGTCGCCGAGGCGCGGGAACATTTGCGCGATCGAAAAGAGAATACGCGCTTTCCAGGGCGTTACGATCTCCGGTCGGCGTTTTTCGCACGCCTTCAAAATCTTTTGCGCCAAGTCGCGGGGGTCGATTTTGCCGACTTTCACCCCGCCGCCGGGCATTAACGCCGACTCCGGAATCCCTTCGGCGCGCTTCAACGGGTAAAGGCGCGGATTGTCCCGCTTCACCGGGCCCGGACAAACCAGCAAGACGTGCAGACCGTCCGGCGCCGTTTCGAGTCGCAACTGTTGCGAAAACGCCGCGACCGCGTGTTTCGTCGTCGGATACGCCCCGACCCAACGCGCCGCGCTCTTCGCCGCCAACGACCCGATATTGACGACGTGCCCCTTCGCCTTAATTAAACGCGGCGCCGCGGCTTGCGAACAGGCGATCGTCCCCAACACGTTCAGCTTCCAAAGGGAGTCGAACTCGTCGAGCGGCGTTTCGAGAATCCGTCCGCGATGCGTTCGCCCGGCGGCGTTGACCAGCGCGTCAAGCTTCCCGAACTTCGCGACCGTCTCCTCGACGATTCGCGTCGCGTCCTCCGGCTTCGTTACGTCGGCAACCAACGGCAAAACGTCGACGCCGCCGTCGCGCATCGCTTCCGCCGTCGCTTCGACGTCCGCCGCTTCCAACCCGACGATCGCGACCTGCGCCCCCGCCGCGCCGAACGTTTCCGCGATCACCCGCCCCAAACCGTTCGACCCGCCGGTTACCAAGACCGTTTTTCCGCTCCAATATCCCATTTCCGTTCCTCCGTTCGACGCGTCGACCGCTCGCAAACGCCACGCGCCGCCGTTCGCCTTTTATTTTCGTTATTCTCTTCGCGACCGTCCCGCGACGCTTCGCCGACGAACGCTCGTTTTCATTATACCGCCGACGCGCTCGACCGCAACGCCCCCCGCCGACGCGTTAATCTCGGCGCTTTGCGCAAGATAATCAAACCGAAACCGACGTTTCCGTTCGCTCGCGCCGTCGGTTTAAGTTAGGCGATTCCACCCCCGGTTTCTACGCGTCGAAGTCGGCGTTTTTATGAAATCGCGCCGATTCGATTCGTCGACGCGTCCGCCTTCGCCCCAATAGTCAAACAACGCAAAACCGGCGTTTTTCGAACGTTCGCCGTTTCCGCTTTTTCGCCGCGTCGCGCTTTCGTCAAGAAACGCAAAAAACCGACGTCGCAAAACGTCGGTTCGGCGTCCGTCGCCCAAGCGCCGACTTGGGGAAAGCGTCGACGATTCGACGGCGGAAACGTTCGCCTAAACGCGCCGCGCCAACCGTCAAAGTCGACGCGACCGTTCCAGTTTAGCGGTTAAACGCCAACCGCGGAGTTACTAGCACCAACCGCGGAGTTTCATCGCGTCGGCGACGCGCTTGATCGCGACCAAGTACGCGGCTTCGCGGAGCGACGTTTTCTTTTCTTCGCTCATTTCGTAAACGGCTTTGAACGCGTTCGTCATCTTTTGGTCGAGACGTTTTTGAACGTCTTCGAGTTCCCAATAGTAGTTTTGAGCGTTTTGGCATTGTTCGAAGTACGAAACGGTAACGCCGCCGGCGTTCGCGAGGTAGTCCGGGATGACGTGAATCCCTTTCGCGTCGAGGATAACGTCGGCTTCCGGCGTCGTCGGGCCGTTCGCGAGTTCGCAAATGATTTGCGCGTCGACTTTGTCCGCGTTCGCTTCGGTGATCGTGTTTTCGAGCGCGGCCGGGAAAAGAACGCAAACTTTCGTCGCGATCAGTTCTTCGTTCGTGATTTCTTTCGCGCCCGGGAAACCGGCGAGCGAGCCGTTCGCCTTCTTATAAGCGACGAGTTCTTGCGCGCTCATCCCTTCCGGATTGTAGACGCCGCCGCGCGAGTCGGAGACGGCGACGACCTTCATGCCGAGGATTTCTTCGGCGAGCGTCGCGGCGAATTGCCCGGCGTTCCCAAAGCCTTGAACGGCGCAGGTTTGACCTTTAAGGTCGATCCCGTAAGCCTTCGCGCATTCGCGAGTCGCGTAAATACCGCCGCGAGCCGTCGCGTCGCCGCGACCTTGCGAACCGCCGATCGCGATCGGTTTGCCGGTGATGACGCCCGGATGGCATTCCATCGTCATCTTTTCGAATTCGTCCATCATCCACGCCATGATTTGGCCGTTCGTGTAAACGTCCGGCGCCGGAACGTCTTTCGTAATGCCGAGAACCGGGCCGACGGCGCGGATGTAAGCGCGAGCCAAGCGTTCTTTTTCCGTTTCAGAGAGGGATTTCGGGTCGCAAATGACGCCGCCTTTGCCGCCGCCGAGCGGAATGTCGACGACCGCCGCTTTCCACGTCATCCAGCAAGCGAGCGCGCGAACGGTGTCGATCGTTTCGGTCGGGAACCAACGAATGCCGCCTTTGGCCGGGCCGCGAGCGGTGTTGTATTGAACGCGGAACCCTTGGAAGATTTTCGTCGAACCGTCGTCCATTTTGACCGGAAGCGCGACGGCGACTTCGCGTTGCGGCGAGCAAAGGAGTTCGGTCGTCGCGGCGTCGAGACCGAGCGCGGCGGCGGCTTTCTTCACGCGGTTTTGAGCGATAACAAACGGATTGCGTTCAGCGGACATTTTTTTCTCCCCAAATTGCTTATAACTTTATTAGCGTTCTTAATACTAGCAAGTTATTCAATTAAAATTTGTAATTTTCAACTTTCGCGTCTATTATGTCTCGTTTCCGAATTTTGGCAAGCGCCCTTTTCAAATTTTCACCAAAATTATATTAGAGGCAACTAACTATAAGAACGACTTATCGCAATATAATCCGCTTTCCTCCTTTCTTCTTTACCGAGGCGTTTTAGCTCGCGCCGCGCCGAACGATGTTTTCAAACGTTCGACGTCTTCGCCGGTTCGCCGCACTTTCGACCGCGCTGCAAAACCGACGTTTTCGTTAAAATCGACAAACTTTCCAAGATTTATCGCGACGTCGTCGAAAAAGCGCGTACAATCGTTATAGAGGGGCTCGTCCTACTCCGGGCCGTTTCCCTTTCGCCGCGTCGACGCCGAGCGTCGACGGGCTCGTCGATAAGAAAAAAAGACGCGTTTTTCCGCGTTTTTACAAAAATACCTGCGACCGTCGACGGCAAAACGTCGATAACAAAAACGTCGACGGCGACGACGCGCCAAAGTAAGACGCGTCAAACTTTTCGCCGCGTTCGTCGCCGTTTTTCGTCGTTTCGAACCGCTCGCCGCCGACCGCCCGCGCCAACCGTCGAACGCCGTCGACGAGGAACCTTCGATGCCCCAACTTAAATTCACCGAGTATCTGCAAAAATACCTTTCCGACGCAATCGGGCTCAGTCAAGCGATGGACGCGGCGGGAATCCTGCTCCTCTTCGACGCGTCGATCGATTGGCGCCGCTTAAAAAAGTTCTTCGGCGACGCCTATTTCGTCGCGGCGGCGACGAACCGCGAAATTCTCGAAGGGGCCGAGGAAGCGGAGGTCAAAACGGTCGTCCTCAATCTCCCGGACGACGCGCCGGTTTACGAACGCATGACGCAAGCGATCTTGGAGGCGGTCGCCGACGACCTCTTTCCGCACGGTTCGCGAGTGATCGCGCTGTACAACGGCTTCGACGGCGACGGTTTCGACTCGATCAGCGTGCTGAACCTCGGCGAACACTTGGAAAAATTGTCCGGCAAAGAGTTGCGTAAAATCGAAACGAAGGTGCCGCTCAAAACGCTGAAAACGGTCGTCGACTTGGCGCTTGAAATCGGTCGCGACGGTCGCGAAGGGAAAGCGGTCGGCACGCTTTTCGTCGTCGGCGACACGAAGAACGTTTTGGCGGAGAGCAAACCGGCGGGCTTCGATCCGGTGCGCGGTTATAAGTGCAAGGAACGCAACCTTTTCGATCCGCGAGTTCGCGAAGGAATTAAGGAAGTGGCGCAGCTCGACGGCGCTTTCGTCGTCGCGTTGGACGGCGTCGTCGCGGCGTCGTGTCGTCTTTTGGACGCGTCGACGGCGATGATCACGCTCTCGAAGGGGCTCGGCTCGCGCCACTGGGCCGCCGCCGCGGTCAGCCGCAAAACGAACGCCGTCGCCATCGCCGTCAGCCAATCGAGCGGCACGGTGCGTATTTTCGTCAACGGAGAAGTCGTTCTTCGTATCGAGTCGCGCCACCGTCGCCCGATGATTTGGCGCGAGTTCGACTACGAACAACCGCAAACGCCCGTCAACTAAACGCGCGAGCAACGGCGAACGCGCCGAAAACCGCCGCTCGCTCGACCGTGCGGCGACGAAATTTTCAACGGTCGAACCGTCCCCGGCTTCGAATCGCGAGCCGCTCCTCGACGGCGAACGTCCGCAAACGCCGTTTGATGAAGCGCGAACGCTTCGTTCGACGTTTCGCTTCGCCGACGACGCGTCTTTCGGTTCAAAAAAATGAGAAAAAATAAAAAAAGTCGCTAGACAAAACGAGAAAGTCGGCTATAATACGTTTGTTCGTTCGGCGAATAGCCTTCGCGGTTTTCGACGTTTAAACGGACTGGGAACGTAGCTCAGTTGGTAGAGCAACGGACTTTTAATCCGTAGGTCCTGGGTTCGAGCCCCAGCGTTCTCATTCAACGATTCCCGTTTCGGCGCGTTTCGTTGTTTCTCCTTTCGACCGGCGACGGTCGTGGGAACGTAGCTCAGTTGGTAGAGCAACGGACTTTTAATCCGTAGGTCCTGGGTTCGAGCCCCAGCGTTCTCATTTTGATTTAAGGAACGTTTCGGCGTTCCTTTTTTTATTTCTTGCCGTTTTTTCGCGTCGACGCTAATCCGTTTCTCTTGTCGTCAAGCAACGCGCCGTCGAGGCGAGTTTCCGCGTCGACGTTTTCAAGCGCTCGCGCTCGATCGCGGCGCGAACGCCTTAAAGCCGATTTTCTTTCGCGTTCCCACGTTTCCAAGCCCAGACGCGACGCTTTCTAAACCTAGCGGGCACCTCGATTTATCGCCGCTTGCAAACGCGACGTCAACTTGGCGCGACGAAGCGGAAGCTCCGCTTGCAAACGACAAAAAAACCCGCGACGCTCTCTTAAACGTCGCGGGACCAACCTATCGCCGCTTGCGAAACCTGCGCTCAATCGCGTCGCAACAGCTCCCAAGCCGCTTCAAGCGATTGCGGTATCGACTTCGTTCCGCCGATCGTCGGCATGAAGTTCGAGTCGCCGTTCCAACGCGGCACGACGTGCCAATGTAGGTGCCCCGGCAATCCGGCGCCGGCGACGCGTCCCAAATTCAAACCGACGTTGAACCCCTCCGCGTTCATCTTGCGCTCGATTACGCCGACCCAATACGTCAGCTCCGCCGAAATCTCGCTCCATTCGTCCGCCGTCAGCAAATCCAACCGCGCGACGTGCCGCTTCGGAGCGATCAAAAGATGCCCGTTGTTGTACGGATAGCGGTTCAAAAGCGTCAGCGTCGCTTCGGTTCGCCCGATCACAAGCCGCTCGCGTTCCGCCGCTTCGTCGACGACCGCTTGACAAATAAAGCACGACGGGTCGCCGTCCGACCGAACCTCGACCGGAACCGTCGGTTTCTTCGCGTCGGCGCTCGTTACGTAAGCCATGCGCCACGGCGCCCACAAAATATCGCGATTCGCGTTTCTGTCCATTTTTCCCCCTTTGCCGCGCCGCCGTCTTTTTAACGACGATCGAAGCGAAACTCGCGACGACTATCGACCGACCGTTACGAACGGCGAAACGTATTTGAAATTTTTCTTCGGAGGCGTCGGGCGCGGACGAAAAACGCTCGCTTCGTCGGCGACGCTCGCTTCGACGGCGCTTTCGCGATACGACGACGTCGGCTCGGCGGTCTCCGCGACGCGTCCCGTTTCGGTCGGCGCCGCCTCGTCGGTTTCCTCCGCGTCGACGTTTTCGGCGGGCGCGTTCGCGTCGCGAAGTTCCGGTTCCGCAACCTCCTCGGTTTCGTTCGCTTCGGCGGCTTCGTTCGACTCGGATTCGTCGGCGACAATAACGAAGGACGCGTTTTCATCGGAAGTTTCGGCGGCTTCGTTCGACTCGGATTCGTCGGCGGCGACAACGA
>JAFYQR010000108.1 GCA_017559825.1 Thermoguttaceae bacterium
CGGAATCGACGTCGCCAACGACGCGAAGAAGCGCGCCGCCGCGCGAAAAAAGACCGTCAAAGCGGCGATCAATCCGCCGTCGAACGACCGGTCGCGACGTCGAACTCGTCGACCGCCGGAATCAACATCGCCAAGGACGCGAAGAAGTACGCCGCCGCGACGGAAATGAAAACCAGCGCCGGCTTTCCGAGAAGAAAACTCGTCGCCGCGTAAAAGGTCGCCGGAGGTAAAACGAACGCCGCGACCGCCAAGGCTTTCGACGGGTTGCGAGCGCCTAACGCGACGTAAAGCCCGACTCCGCCGCCCAACATAAACGCCAAGAACGGTTGGAGTTGCGCCTCAAACGAACCGCTAAACGCCAACATCGTCCACATGCAAACCGCGACGCCGATAAAGAGGAAGAACACGACGCCTAAACTCGTCGCCGCCGCGCTCCGAGTGTTCTCGTATTGCAAGCCGATATGCACGCCGATCGTCGCGACGAAAAGGTACAAAACGCAAATCCCCAAGAAGAGATAAACCGCCGTCGACGGCGCGATCGCGCCCTTCCAACCTAAGTAACCGCAAAGCAACAACGGGAAAACGACCGCTTCCTTCATGTTGTAAAACGCGCCGAGCAGCTTGCCGTACACGAACTCCTTCGGCGACAAATCGCTCGCGAGGAGAAGCACGAACGCTCCTAAGTCGCGCTCCGACGTCATCGACGCGATCGCCTGCGCGTTCAGGAGGAACATCGAAAGCAAAATCAGCGGAATCGTCGGCGCCGCCAGTTGAGCGAACGTCGGAACCGCCGTCGTCGCCAGCGTCGAATGCAACGAGAACGCCGCGACGCAGAACAACAGGAAGTAAACGATTCTCGCCACAAAGGTTCGCGAACCGTAAGCGCGAGTGCGCACCTCGCGCCAAAGAATCGGGTTGTCCCACACTTCGCGCGCTTTCCCGCTCGACGAAACGGACGGGTCGACGGCGTATTTCCCCCGCGGCGCCACGCCGGTCGCGATCGATTCCGCCGTCGCCGTTCCGGAGCGCGTCGCGAGGTTTTCCCGGAGCCCGACCGCGTCGAACCCGGCTTTAACGCCTTTCGACGGCTTGGCGTCCGCTTTCGGCGCGGTTCCGATTCCGCCGAGCGAACCGAGCGCGAGCACGTTGTCGGTCGGCTTTTCGCCGCGCTTCTCGTCGACGACCGCTTTCGCGACCGCGGCGAGCTCGTTTTTCCCTTCGCGCGCCTCGACGTCGTCCAACGTTTCCTCGACGGCGAAGAGATTGTCGGCCAAATCGGAATACGGATTCTCGTCGGCGTTTTGTCCTCGACGACGCTCGGCGGCCTCGCGGTCGAGCCGCGCTTGCACCGCCTCTTGGCGCCAAGTGTCTTGTTCGCCGGTCGCGTTTTTCAGCGTTTCGCGAGACGGATTCCACACGCGAACCATCGCGATCGCGACGCCGTTGATCGCCGCGCAGAGAACGGCGCTAACGGCCAAAAACGGAGCGATCGGCGCCAACGCTCCGCCGAGCGACGCGACCGCCGCGCCGTCCGGACGCGCCGCCAAACCGACCGCTCGCCACGGACTCGCCGCCGCCGCGAGCGTCTCGGTCGAAACGCCGCCCCACGTCGCGCCGAAAACGCCGAATCCGACGGCTTCCCAAAAACCGAGCCAAATCGTCAGCGTCAGAATCGTCGACGACAACGCTTGGAACGTCTTGTCGCGCCAAAGCGCCAAGCACGAGCCGAGCGAACCCGCCGCCGCCATCGCGAAGAGCGTCGCGAGCAAGACCCGAGCGATCTGCGCGTAAGAGACGCCGCCGAGAACCGCGACCGCTAAAAAAATCGGCGTCGAAAGAAAAACGAACGTTAAAATTTGCAGCAGCGAAGACGCAAGCTTCCCGAGCGCCAACTCGCAGTTCGAGAGCCGCGTCAACAACAACAGCAACAGCGTCTTGCGGTCTTTTTCTTGACCGACCGCCGCCGCGGCCAACATCGCGCTAAAAAACAAAACGACGACCGCTTGAAGCGGAGCGAGCAAACCGAAGAGCGCGGCGCCGAAACGGGCGAAGTCGCCGACGTCCTCGACGCGCTGCGTTCCGGTCGTCGCCAACCAAGCGGCGCTAATCGTCAATAAAAGGAAACCGCCGTACACGGCGCGACCGACGTAAGTCTTGTCGCGACGCGGAGCGATCGTCGCCTCGCGGGCGAAAACCGGGCCAATCAACATCGTTCGAACCTCGAAACGCCGCGAAACCGCGACGGATAGCGCTTTGTCGGAAAATTTATAAGCGAAAACGGGCGAAGGAGCGCCCGGCGACGCGAAACGCGTCTTTGCTATTATATCGGATCGAAACGATTTTCGCAAGAGCGCCGTCGCGTCAAACCGTCGAGCGAGTCGAAAAAAAAGTCGCCGCCTCGACGTTACAAACGGCCCGACCGCTCGTTTTGCCCGCTTTCACCGCGATTTTCGAATTTCGTTTCCCAAACCGGATTCGGGGAAAAATAAAAAGTCGTCTTGTCTTTCGGCGTCGAAGATTGTAGAATAAAAGCGGAGTAGTTCGCGCCCTCGACGACGCCGCCTCCCGACGCCCCGCTTTTCGCTCGACGGCGAGCGAGAGGCGGCCCGCCGTTCGCCGATAGAAACGTTTAAGGAAAGAACGCTCATGTCCCGATCTTGGAAAAATATTTCGGCCGTTTTGGCGACGAGCGCCGCGTTGGCGTTCGGATCGCCGTTCGCTTTCGCTCAAGAAACCGACGCGCCGACCGAAGCCGCGCAAGAGTCGCAAGAAGACGAAATTCAACTCGAAGAGGAACTCGACGGCGAGAAGTCGGACGGCGACGCGCTCGACCAAGCGCTCGAAGCGGAGCTCGACGCCGACCCGAAGGAAATGTCGGCCGAAGACTTGCTGAATCTCGCGACCGAGCTGAAACTCTCAGCGTCGAACCTGCTCGACCTCTCGAAGGTGATTCGCCTTTGCGAAGAGGCGCAAAAGAAGGGACTCGACGAGGTCAACGCCGAATTTGCGAAACAGCTTCTTATTTCGTCGCGGCTCGACCGAGGCTTGGGAGTCGCTCAACTCTTTATGAACCCGGAGCTTCCGACCGAGCGGCTTCCGCGCGGTTGGGAAGATTTGCGGGACGCCGCGCTCGGCGACCTCCAAGCGGCGCTGGCCGAAACGCCGGATATTCCGTTGGCGCAACTCGCGCTTGGGCGGCTCTTTATGCTCGCCGATAAGAACGACGAAGCGAAAAAAGCCTTCGACGCCGCCCTCGAATCGCCGGACGCCGAAATCGAAGCGAAAACGCTCGCGCTGACGTTCCGCGCCGCGTTGGAAACCTCGACGCTCGAATCGATCGCGCTTCTCGAAAAGGGGATCGAGCTCGCTCCGGAAGCCGCGCGAATCCGCTCGCAGCTCGCCTCGCAATACCTCGCCGCCCGCCGTCCCGACGCCGCGCTCGCGCAGATCGACAAAGCGCTCGAGCTGGAACCGGAAAACGCCGAATTTAAAAAACTTAAAGCGCACGTTCTCGCCGAGGCCGGCAAAGTCGACGAAGCGACCGCGCTCTTCGACGACGCGACGAAAGACGCCGGAGACAACCTCCTCGTCCAAATTGAAAAAGGCCAATTTTTGGCCGCGCTCGGCAAACACGACGAAGCGATCGCCAACTTCGCGAAACTGATTGAAAAGTTCGACGCGCCGGGACTTTACTACTTCCGCGCCGTCCTCTATCTCCAAGCGAAAGACTACGACAAAGCGCTCGCCGACGTCAATAAATCGCTGCGCCAAGGCATGGACGTCGCGACGGCGACCCGCTTAAAGGGCGTAATCTACCTTCAAACTGAGAAATACGACGACGCGATTCGCGTTTTCAAACAACTGCGACGTCATGTTGACCATCGAGACGACGCCGTCGCTCAAATCGCTTACGCGACCGCGAAAAAGGGGCTTTACAAATCCGCGGCGAAAATGTTGAACGACGAGCTCGCGAAGAAACCGGAATCGGTCGACTTCCTTCGAACCCTCGCCGACATGGAGCTTATGTTCGGTCATTGGGAGCAAGCCGCCGAGGTTTACGAACGCATTCTCAAACTGAATCCGGCCGACTCCGGCGTCCTCAACAACTACGCTTGGCTCCTCGCGACCTGCCCGAACGACAAGCTCCGCGACGGAAAACGCGCTCTTGAAATGGCCGTTTCCGCTTGCGAAATCACGTTTTACGCCGAAGCGCATATTTTGAGCACGCTCGCGTCGGCGCACGCGGAACTCGGCGACTTCGAAAAAGCGCGCGAATGGGCGCGGAAAGCGGTCGAACTCGGCGAAAAAGAAAAACACGAAAGTCTCGACAACCTCAAAGCGGAACTCGCGGCTTACGAAGAAGATAAGCCTTGGCGCGAAACCTCCGAAATCGTCGAGGAAGTCGACGAAGACGTCGCGTCGCAAAACGAATCGACCGACGAGAAAGCCGAAGCCGACGACGCCGCGTCGTCCGACGAAAGCGCCGAATCGAAAGAAAAAGCGGAAGAGCCCGCCGAATCTGACGCCAAGTAACGCCGTTTTTCCTTTTGTTTTCAACGTTTAACGCCTCGCGTCGTTTCCCGTTTTCGCGTCCTTTGTTCGCCGCGAGCGAGGACGGCGCGTTTCGTTTTTACCCCAACCTTTTATTTTTTCCCGTTTAGGAACCGTTATGCGCATTTTCCGTTTTCTTACGCTCGCTCTTTGCGTCGCGACGTTCGCTTTCGCAAACGTCGCCGTTTCGCCGCTTAACGCCGACGAGCCGAAATTCCAACAAGTCTCCGACGTCGTGTACAAGAAAGTCGGCGACCGCGAAATCAAGCTGAACCTCTTTTTACCGCTCAAAGACGGCGTTCCCGTCAAGAACGCGCCCCTCTACATATACCTCGACAGCGGCTGCTGGTACTCCGGAACCCCCGGCGACGGCGGCTTTTGGCGTTGGCTCGGCGTCCTCGACCGCGGCTGCGCGATCGCCAGCGTCTCGCACCGTCCGATCAACGAAGCGCCCTTCCCGGCCCCGATGGAAGACGTTCGCGCGGCGGTTCGTTTCCTCCGCAAAAACGCCGACAAATACGGGCTCGACCCGAACAACTTCACCGCGGGCGGTTACTCGAGCGGCGGGCACCTCTCGCTGACGCTCGGAACCTCCGACGCGAAAAGCGTTTACGAAGTCGGCGACAATCTCGACGTTTCCGGCCAAGTCCAACAAGTCGTCGAATTTTACGGCCCGACCGACTTCCCGCTCGTCTTCGAACGCATTTCAAGAGAAGCCGTCGACTGTATTTACGTCGCGTTCGACGTTAAAAAAGCCGACGCCGACGACAGGACGTCTCCGCTTTACGCCGACCTGATGGAACGCGCCAAGAAATATTCGCCGCTTCACGCCGTCGACGCCGATTTCGCGCCGACGTTAATCCTTCACGGCACGGACGATACGGTCGTTCCGCTGAGCCAAAGCGCGCTTCTTTTCGACGAACTGCGCAAAGCGGGCGTCCGAACGAAGTTGATCGTCGGAAACGGCGGCGTTCACGACGGTTCGACGGTCGCGCTCCCGCAAGAATTTCGCCGCGAAGTCGCCGAGTTCCTCGGCTGGTAACGCTTTTCATTTAACGTCTTAACAACTCGCGCGCCGCTTGTTTCACGCCGAAACGAGCGGCGTTTTTCTTTTTCGACGTTTCTTTAATTGAGCGCGACGTTAAAAAATTTTTCAAATTTTGCGAAATTTCCAAGAATTTACTTGACGTCGTCTTTGCGATGCGTTATTATACTACTAAAAGTCGCGCCTCCGCGCCAAATTTTGGCGTCGCGTCGTTTTTTGTCTTTCTCATTATTTTAAGGAAAATTTGCAATGTCAAACCGCCGATTATTACGCAACATCGCCGTTACCGCGTCTCTCGCCGTCGCCGCGACGACGTTGGGAAGCGCCGTCGTTTCCGTCGCGCCGCTTCGCGCCGACGAGCCGCAAGCCGCGGTCTCCGCGTTCGATAAAACGCTCCTCGAAATTCCGGACGGAGAAACGACCGAGTTTTATCAAAAACGCTTGGAAGTCTTGCGGACGGAATTTCGCGCTCGTCCTTCGGCAAAACCCGCGAAAAACCCGTTTCCGTTCGTCGACCTTTCTCCGGAACAACGCGAATTAGCCCCGGCGATCGCGACCGTTCGTTTGAAGCTCGCCGACAACGCGTCGCTGACGCAACCTCAACGAGACGAACACTTTCGCGCCGCGCTTGATATTCTTAGCTCCGCGAACGATCTCGCCGCGTTGCAAACGCTCTTGGCCCAAGAAAAGACAAGTTACAAAGCGGCGCCCAACGATAAAACCGCCGAGCGCATCGCGTTTGTCGAACAAACGATCGTCAACCGCCGCCTTGTTAGCGTTCTGCAATCTCTCTCCAAGCGTTACGCCGATAAGCCAATAACGCGCCGCGATCCTCCGACGCTCGCGCCGGAGGAAGAGGCGGAACTGCGCTCGCTCGGAAGCGAACTCGTCGCGAAAGTTAAGACGGTCGAAATCCCGTTCAAGCCGAAGCGCGCCGTTGAAGATTGGGCGCCCGTCGCCGTCTCTTATCTCGATATCTACGACGACATTGCGCCGCAAATCGCGATTTCGTTCAAAAAAGAGTTGCGCGACGTCTTGGTCGGCTCCGAAGACGCGGAACGCCGAAAAATCGCCGAGCGTTTGAGCGCCGAAATTCGTCGCGAAGAACTGCCGGGAAAAGAACTTAAACTCGAAGGCGTTCTCGCCGACGGAACCGAACTCGATTGGGAATCGTATCGCGGCAAAGTCGTTTGGTTCCAAACGCGTCCCAATTTCGGAACGTTGACGCCGTTCGCCTCGCGGAAAGACGATCCGCAAATCGCGAAATACAAAGAGCTTTACGCCAAATACTCAGACGCCGGGCTCGCGGTTCTCGAGTACAACAACGTCCTCAAAGCGCCGCCCAAGAACGTCGAACATTCCGTTCCGGAACCCGGTTATCCGATTTTATCGCGCCGTTTAAGCGCCGAAGCGAAAAAGGATTACGTCGACTTCGCCAACCTTTACTTCCTTCAGTACTACGCGCAAGCGATTCTCTTCGACGTCGACGGGAAAGTCGTTAGCGTTCGCCCGACCGCCGACGACCTCGAAAAGCTCTTAAAGGAGCGTTTCCCGGACGTTAAGTAACGTCGACGCGACGTAAAAGTCGGCGCCGCTTCGCCTTGTTAAACGCGTTTTCGTTCCTTCGTCGAGCGGAAGCGCGCATTTTTCGCTTTCTTCCCTTCTTGCGTCGTTTACGCACTTTACGCTGTTTACGCAAATTCGACGGCGGCGCGTAAAAATTTCAAAAAAAATTCGCCGAAACGCGCTTAAAATTCTTCGTTCCGATTGATTTTTCTCGACGTTTACGCTATACTTGCCGACGCAATTCGCGCCGCGCCCGGTCGTTCGGAAGCGCGGCGTTTCGTCGGCGGACTCGATTTTACGTCGTGTCGACGCTTTTCGTTCCCCCCTTGCGACGCGCTCGTTTCCAGCGGCAAGTCGCTTTTAATTCGACCTTTAGAAAGGGTTCCTCGATGCGTTTTACTCGTTTCCTTCTTAGCGTCGCCGCGCTCGTCGCCGCTCCCGCCGCGCTTTCCTTTTCCTCCGCCGTCGCGCAAGACGCCGCTCCGACCGCTCCCGCCGCCGTCGCTAAATCGGGCGCTCCCGCGACTTTCGACGAAACGCTTTTCAATATTCCGGAAGGCCAAGACGCGAAATTTTATCAAGAACGCTTGAACGCCCTTCAAGAAGCGTTCCAAAAGTATTACCAAGCGACCGGCGGCGATCAAGCGAAAATCGGCGCGCTCATTCCGAAGCTGCAAATCGCTGCGAAAACGATCTTTAAGAACCTCGTCGACGCGAAAGACGTTCCGGCGGCGGAAGCGTTCCAATACTTCCAAAGCTACGCCGCGTCCTTCGCGCAAGACGGCGACCTCGACGGTTTGACCGCGCTCCTCGCCAAGGAACAAGCGAAAAAACCGGTCGACGCCGAACGCGTTAAGTTCTTGGATTACATCATCGTCAGCGTTCGTCTCGACAAAGCGCTCGAAGCGAACGACGAAGCCGGACTCGCCAAAATCGGCGCGGAAATCATCGCTAAAGCCAACGTCGACGAAACTTGGACGCAAAGCGCTCCGGCTCTGCTCTCCGGCGTCGCTCGGATGAACCCGAAAGTCGGCGCGAAACTGCTGAACGACCTTTGCGCCTCCTTCGCCGCTTCTAAAGACGAAAATCGCAAGCAAATCGCCGCCGCGCTCGCCGGACAAATCCGCTTCCTGAACCTCGTCGGAAATGAAATGAAAGTCGAAGGGCTCTACCTCGACGGAACCGAAATCGACTGGAAGTCGTACCGCGGCAAGGTCGTTTTGATCGACTTCTGGGCGACTTGGTGCGGTCCGTGCGTCGGCGAAATCCCGAATATGACGAAAATGTACGAAAAATACAACGCCGCCGGGTTCGAAATCCTCGGGTACAGCCTCGACCAAGACCTTGACGCGCTCCACAAGTTCGAAGAAGACCGCAAACTCCCTTGGAAAACCGCGTCGCAAAAGCTTTCGCTCGATTATAAAGCGAAGAAATTCGTCGACTTAGCCCAATATTACGGCGTCACCGGCATTCCGACGATGATTCTCGTCGGCAAAGACGGCAAAGTCCTTAGCACGAACGCCCGCGGCCCGGAACTCGAACGCCTCCTCCAAGCGCAATTTCCGCAAGCAAAGTAACCGAGCTTAACCGTTTAAATATCGCCGTTTAACAACGACGTCAAACGCCGTCTCCGAACGTTTTTGCTCGGAAGCGGCGTTTTTTCTTTTTCGAGCGACGCTCTTTCGTCGCGTTTATCGACTCCGCGTCAAAAAATTTTCCAAAAAAACGACAAAATGAAACGGAATTTTCTTGACGCCGCTTAACGCTCGCGATAAAATAATTACGACGCGACATAGTTCGCCGCGCAAATTCATACGGTTGTCGTTTCTTGCAACATTATTCATTAAGGAGCTTTTTATGCGAAAGATTCAACGCCGCCGCGTTAACGCCGCCTTCGCGTTCTTCGTCGTCCTCGGCTGCGGAGCGCCGCTCGTTTTTGCTCAAGCGCCGCCTTTTCCGCACGAGTTCTTTGCCAAACCCGCCGCCCCTTCGGACGCCGAGCTGGCCGCCGCGCCGCCCGCAGGTCAAAGCGTCGAGTTTTACGAAGAGCGGTTGAACGCGATTCAAGCTCGAATCGCGAGCGTTCGCGAATCGGAAGGCGAAGAGGCCGCGCGCCGCGTAGAGGGCAAATTCAGCGCCGCGAGCTCCGTCGTTTTGTTCCACCTTTCCAAAGCGCAAGACCTAAGCCCCGAGAAACAGACGAGCTACTTCGAGGCCTATCTGGCGGCGAGATATACGACCCTCAAAGACGTCGACGCGTTGAAAACGCTCCTTGACTTCGAAAAAGCGAAAACGCCCCGAGACGACGCGCGAATCGAGATCGCTCGACGGCGCTTCTCGCGTCTTTGCGGTCAAGTCGCGGAAACGAGCCCTCTTGAACCGTTCGTTCTTTTCAGCCTCGGCGACATTTTGGCGCAGGAAGCCCGGAGCTTAACCGCCCCGATCGCCGCCCTCGCGTCCCAAAACCTCGAAATTTTAGACGGCGAAACGCCCGGCTACTACCGCCGCGCTTACCTTACGCTGCGTCAAACGCGCATTTCGAGCGACTCCGTCGCGTCGCTGCGCCCCAAGTTCGACGCGGCCTACCGAGCGATCTTCCGCAACCTCGCCGAAGCCGCCCAGCTCCCGGCAAGCGAACGCGAGACGTATTTTAAGCGTTACCTCGAAACGCTTTTCGCCGACGAAGCGCGCGAGTTTCTTCGCGAGCCGGAAAAGTGGGCGACCGCTCGTTTTAACGTTCGCAACGCCGCGTTCGAAGCGTTTATCGAAGGCGGTCGCGTCCGCAAAACGTCGACGCCGATCGGCGTCGTCGACGCGAGCCTCCCGACGAAGCGGCCCGACCCTTACGCCGGATTCGACGAAACGCTCCTCGACGTTCCGGAAGACGCGAGCGACGCGTTTTACCTCGAACGCCTTGGCGCGTTTCGTCGGGAAATCGCCCGTTGCGCCGCGGAATTTCAAACGTTTCACGGCGTTTACTTTCCCCCGCTCGGCCAAGTCCTTTCCAAAGACGGAATCGATTTTAGAAGCGCGCCCCAAGACTCTTTATCCGCGCGAGCCGCCGATGTTTACGTCCGCTTGAACCGTCGAGTCGCCGACGCGACGGAACTCCCGAAAGAGGTTCGCGATCAAGCGTTCGTCGACTACGTTCTGCAAACCGCCGCTCGTTCCGGCGCCCAAGAGCGTCGCGGGTTCTTCGCCGAACTTCTCGCCGCCGAGGAAGCGAAAACGCCGGTCGATTTGCCTCGCGCTTACTTTTTGCGCGTTTTCCTCGAACTTGCGGAGGAAAACGTTCTTCATAATGATTTCGCACGCTCCGGCTACGTTTCCCCGCTCTCGTCGGAGGCGCTCAAATCGCTTCTCGACGTTCCGTCGGGCCAAAGCGCCGAGTTTTACCGCGCTCGCAACGCCGAAATTCGCCGAGAGCTCGCCAAGGGCGGTTCGTCCCGAAAGCCGCTAAACGACGCGTCCGTCGACGTTTCGCGCCGACTCGCTTACGCCGACGACGCGACGTCGACGGAGCGTTTCGCCGCGCTCGCCCGTTGCGCCGCCTACTTGGCCGCCGACGCTCGAATCGACGCGTTGCAAGACCTTGGCGAACGGGAAGCCGCCCGCGACGTCGTCGACGAAATCGACGCGGCGCGAACGATTTGCGTCGAACGCGCGCTTTTGCTCGCTCGGTTGCGCAAACTCGAAACCGCCGTTCAAGCGCGCTTGCAAGAAATCGCGACGTCGAAAGGAACGCAAAATCTTTCCGCCGACGAACTTAAAGTCTATTTAACGTCGGAGCAAACCGACGAATTGTTGCGAATCGTCGACGAAATCGCCGAACGAGCCGACGACGGAGCGTTCCCTTGGGAAATCGGCGACAGCTGGTCGCTCTTCGCTTGCCGCCTCGCCGACCGCGTTGAAAAGCTCGACGGCGAAACCGCGACGCGACTTCGCCAAGACGTTCTCGAACAAATCGTTCAATCAACAAACGCTTTCGACAAAGAGGCTTGCGACAAGTTAAAGAAAGAAGTCGACGCCGAAACGCGACAAAATTAACGCCCGTCGGTCGCCGTTCGAACGTCCAACGACAGGGCTTTATCGACAACTCGCCACGATTGAAATAATTTACGCTTAGGAGACAAAATGTCCCGTCGAAATCGCCTTAACGCCGTCGCGACGACCGCGCTCGTCGCCGCTTTCCCCGTTTTTCCGCTCTTCGCCGACGAACCGACGGCGCCGAGCGCTCCCGAAGCGCAAGCCGTCGCCGCCGAAGCGACGCCCGCTCCGAACGTAAACGAAGCGTTCGCTGAGTTCGACGTTTCGCTCTTCGAGATTCCGGACGACCGAGACGCTCAATTTTACCGCAAGCGCCTCGCCGAGATCGACCTCGCTTGGTTCCGCCTTTCCGAGTCCTTCGAAGCGAAACAACGAGCTTGGGCGCGTAAAAACAGACCGAACAAAAGGATCGAAACCAACGAGTTAATCGTCAACGCGCCGCTCGGAAAGATTTACGACGGCAAGACTTTTGTTTCCGCGCCCGCCGACTCCGTTCCGGCTCGACGCGCCGTCGCGCTCGCCGACTTGTACGAACGCTTGTCGAACGATCCGACGCTTCCGCTCGAAGTCCGCGGCGTCTACTTCCAACGTTGGCTCGGCGCGAAAACGAACTTGCGCCCCAAAATGTCGCGGAAAGAATTCTTCGACTTTTATTCGCAGCTTCTCGACGAAGCGCAAAAGACGTCGCCGCTCGACTTACCGCGCGTTTTTTACCTGAGTTCCGTCCTGACTCGCAGAGAACAAATCGTTGCAACCGCCGAGCCGACGCCGCCGCTCGACCGAGCCGCCGTCGAAAAACTCCTCGACGTTCCGGAAGGGGAAAACTCCGAATTTTACGCCGAGCGCCGTTCCGAACTGAGCGCCGCGCTCGGGTTCGTCCAAAAAGAAAAGGACGCCGAGCTCGAAGCCCGCGTTAGAGAAGCGCGAAAAGCCGTTTCGGAACTTCAAGATAAAGCGATCAAAGCGGAAATCGCCGCCTTCGATCGCGACGCGGTGAAACCGTTGTTCGACGTTCCGACGGGAGAAAGCGCCGCGTTTTACCTCGAACGTTATAAGGAAACGGAAGCCGCTTATCGGCAAGTCGCGAAATACGCGCAAAACATCGAACCGCGCGACTTGCGAGAAATCGCGGCGCGTCTGCGAACCCAAACGCTGCCGGAAATCTCGAAACGCCTCGCTTACGCCGACGAGTTGGAGCCGCTCGAACGCTTCGAGCATCTCCAACGTTCGCTTCGTTACCTCGACGTCGACGAACTCCGGGACGCGCTCGACGTCGAGCGCGCTCGCAACGCGACTTCGCCGATCGACTCCTGCCGCGCGGCTTACGTTCAAACGGCGTTGGCCTCCCGACGAATCGACGCGGCGGTCGCCGAAACGCGCAAATCGCTTCCGGAGTCGGAACGCTTTACCTACAGCAGTTCCGACGATCCGGAGGTTTCGGCGGAAGCGCGGGCGATGTTCGACGCCGCTCGGGCCGAGGTCGCGGAGCTCGCCGACGACGGCGCCATTCCTTGGCTTATCGGGCTCGCTTATTCGGAATGGGCGGAAAATATCGCGTTATCCCTTGAAAACAAATGCTATATAGACATTGCGACGCAACTCCGCAAGGATATTCGCGACGCGCTCGCCGACTCCGAAAACGAAACGGATCGCCGAGTTCTTCGCAACTTGGAACGCGAAATTCGAGCGGGCGAAATAATCGGCTCCGAACTTCCGGTCGCGGGGCTCAACAACGACGGAACGCCTTTCGATTGGGCGAGTTATCGCGGCGCGCCGGTCTTGCTCGTCGCCGGGCCGATCGAACCGAGTTGGGCGAATTACGACAACGCGTACCTTCCGAAGTGCGTCGAAGCCGGACTAAAAATCGTTTTTTACCGCTCCAATGTGGAAGACGCGAAACTTCGAGAGAAAAGCTGGCGAGAAGACTTTGAAAAACGCCAATACCTTAGCCCGCAAGGTTTGGATCTCGAGCGCAGAACGCCGATCGACGCGTTTATCGCTCCCGTCGGCGGACGCGGAATCGGCGATTGGCCCTACGAACACGGGATTATTTGGACGGAGTTCGCCGTCCTTTTCGACGCGGAAGGGCGAGTCCTCGCGACCTCGCCGTCACCCCTGCCAAGCGCGAGATCGCGAAAAATCGGCGACGAGCTGAAGCGGCTCTTCCCGGAAATTCCGGTCGCCGAGCGCAAGTAGCGCGACGCCCGTTTTAGTTCGTTAAACCTTTAATAGTTAGTTTTACAGTAGAAAAGGCCCCCCGATGCCCCGTCGAAAACTCCTTAACGTCGTCGCGACGACCGCGCTCGCCGTCGCTTTTCCCGCCTGCTCGCTCTTCGCCGACGAACCGACGCCGCTCGACGCCGCGCCGCAAGCCGTCGCGTCCGACGCGTTCGTCCTTCCCGACTTAAACGACGCGTTCGCCGACTTTAACGTTTCGCTCTTCGACATTCCGGTCGACGAGCCGCTCGAGTTTTACCAAAAGCGCGTCGACGATCTCGAACGCGAATGGAAGCGCGTCTCCATGCCTTACGTTCGTCGATTAAGCGAAAGCCTCGAAGCGTCGAGCCGCCGAGCGTCCGACGCTCCCGCGAGTTTCCAAGATAGTCCGGGCCGAGACGCCTACTTTTTCTTTGGGAGCCCGAACAATATTCCGACGCCGAGCGGACTCGTCGCCGCGCCCGCCGATTCCGTTCCGGCGCGATACGCCGCCGCGCTCGCGTCTTTGCTCAAGCGTTTGGCGGACTCGGCGGAGCTTTCGGTCGATCTTCGCTATCGATACTATTGCGCTTGGACGAACGTTGCGGCGGGCCCGCTCGGCAAAGAGCCGCTCGAGAAGTTGCGGAGCTTTTACGAGGAACAACTCGCCGTCGAAAAAGCGAAGTCGCCGCTCGACTTACGCCGCGTTTACCATTTGCGCGAAAGTCTTAAAGCGATCGACCGAGAAGCCGAAGAGCGCGTTGGACTCGTCGTTCCGCTTCCGCCGTTCGACCGAGCCGCCGTCGAAAAACTCCTCGACGTTCCGCAGGGAGAAAGCGTCGACTTTTACGCCAAGCGCTCGCAAAAGCTGACGGTCGCCTTGCGTCGCGCGCCGCAAAAAGAGGAAGATCGGGCCTTTATCTCGAAAATCCGCGAAGCGCAATCCGCGACGGGCCGCCTTTGGCGGGAAGCGGCGCTCCGAGAAGCCGACGCGCTCGACGTCGACGCCGCGAAAAAACTCCTCGACGTTCCGCGGGGAGAAAGCGCCGCGTTTTACCGGACTCGCTACCAAGAAACGCAAAACCTTCGCGCCAAGCTCTTAGGCTATTGCAACGCGGGCGCCGACGACCTTGGCGACCTCCGCGAAAACCTCGGCGCCGCGCTTCCGACGCTCGCGAAGCGCCTCGCTTACGCCGACGATTTAGATCCGTTCGAACGTTTCGATTACTTCAAGCGTTGGATCGGTTTTTGCGGCGTCGAGGAACTCCGAGACGCGCTCGACGCTGAAATTGCTCGCGACGCGACGTCGGACTTCGATCTCGCCCGCCGAGCTTACGTCGAGTATCGTCTTTTGGACGCCCGTTTAACCGCCGCGATCGCCGAGGCGCGCAAAGACTTGCCGCCTATGGAGCGCAGCCAAGCGACGACGCGGCTCGAAACGTCGATTTCACCGAAACTTAGAGCGGTATTCGACGAAATCTTTTACGAAATCGCGGAACGCGCCGACGACGGGGCGCTTCCTTGGCCGCTCGGCGAAACTTGGTCGAAAAAGGCGGAGTATTTCGCGATCCGCGTCGACGGTTACGTCGGGCCCGAACTCGCGACGCGGCTTCGCAAGGAGGTTTGCGCCGCGCTCGCCGACTCCGAAGACGAAACGGATCGACGCGTCGTTCGCTCGATGGAACCCAAAATTCGCGCGAACGAATTTATCGACGTCGAGCTTCCGGTCGCCGGGCAAACGCTCGACGGCAAGCCGTTTGATTGGGCGAGTTATCGCGGAGTTCCTGTCTTAATCGAGATCGCGCGGCTCGACGAAAACGGCGGCGAGCTCCAAGCCCGCGTCGAGCCCGCTTTCGTCGTCGACCTCGACGGCGCGAACGTCTTTGAACTATTGGCGGAATACGAAAAGGCCGGGTTGCGCCGCGTCAGCTACCTCTCCGCGACGCTCGACGCCGCTCGCAAGTTCGCCGAAAGCGCCGCGAACGCCGATTCGAACGCGCCTTACGCCGAACCGTTCGTTTGCTCGCCGCAAGACGTCGCTCCGGAAAACGACTGGACGCGGCGACTCGGCGTCGATTGGAAACGCTGTTGGATTCTTGTCGATAAAGACGGCTGCGTTCTCGCGACGATTCCGCGCCGTCCGGCGGGCGTCCCCCAAACGCCGGAAATCGTCGACGTGTTGAAGCGGCTCTTTCCGAACGTTTCGACCTGCGAACGCAAGTAACGTTATTCAAAGGCCTTAACGACGAATCGCGCCCGCCGTCGCGTCGCATCGAAGCAAGCGCGGCGGCGAGCGCGCCTTTTTTCATTAACGTACCACGCGGTTCGCCGCTTAATTTTAAGGAACATTCCATGAACTTCAACGCGTTTTTACTCCGTCGTTTACGTCTCGCCGTTCTTTCGACCGCCGCGCTCGGCGCCGCGACGCTCGACGGCGTTTCCTTCGCGCAAAGCGCCGCGCCGCAAGCGCAAGCCGCGCCGACGAAAGCCGATTTCGATCTCGCGCTCCTCGACGTTCCGGAAGGAAAAAGCGGCGAATTTTATCGCGAACGGTTATCGCAAATCAACAAGGAAACGTCGCGCGTCGGCGTCAACTTTTGGGACGCGCGCAAAAACCGCCTTACCCAAAGGAATACGCATGTCGCGACGCCGGCGCCGCCCGATTCGATCGAAGCGAAAATTTTCGCCGCCGTTTTGAAAGCGGAAAAAGCGGCGTTCAACTCCGCCGACCTGCCGAGCCAAGACCAAGAATTTCATTTCAACGATTACCTCGCCGACGTTTCCGAAGGCGTTCGCGACGCCGCGGAGCGTTACGCTCTTCTTCAAGAGCTCCTCGAAACGGAAAAATCGCGCGAACCGGTCGTTTTATCCCGCGTTGTAACAATTTGCCAAACGATTGCGGATTATCCGATTATGAACGTCGAGCCGTCTTCGGAAGGCGTTTCGGTCGACGCCGCCGAAATCGAAAAACTCGTCGACGTCCCGAAAGGAGAAAGCGGCGCGTTTTACCGCGACCGTTTCGCCGCGTTGGTCGCCGCTCGTTGGCAAATCGCCGGGCTCGACGACGCTCGAAGCGACTCGCTTCCCGACGTCGCCTCCCCGACGCCGCAAACGCCGAAAAGCAAACAAGAAACGGCGCTCGGAAGAGTCGACGCCGCGACGCTTCGGGTTTCGAAGTTCTTAACCGACGCCAAGGAGCTTCATCCGGCGGAGCGCTACTACCACTTCCAACGAATCGTTCGCAACGAACGCGGAAGAGGCGACGACGTCGCGCGGCTAACGGAAATCCTCGCTCGCGAAACGGCGAAAGAAGCGACGGATCCAATCGACAAACGCCGAGCGCCGTTCGTTCGCTTCGAGTTGGCGCAATACCGAGCGGCCGTCCTTCGCTCCGCCGTCCGCGACGCGTTTCTCCAAGCGAATCCGCGACTTCAAGACGACGAATATTGGGCGTCGCTGCCTCGCGAAGAACAGGAAGCGCTTATCCGCCTCGCTCGGGGCGAAACGGCTTACCCGCTTCCGCCGGAACAACGCGACGAGCTGACGCGGCTCGCCGACGAAATTATCGATCTCGCCCAAACCGGCGGAATTTCGAAACGCGCCGCGAGCGATTTCGTCGACAGACGGCTCGACTCAGTCGACGCGGAAACGGCGACGCGCGTCCGTCAAGCGCTTCTCGAAACGCTCCCCGCCGACTTCCGAACGCAAAACGAGCAAACGCTTTACGAAGAATTGTTGCGAAAAATCGCCCAAGCGACTTTCGTCGGCTCCGTCCTTCCGCTCGAAGGCCAAAACGTCGACGGGACGCCGTTCGATTGGGCGGCTTACCGCGGCGCGCCGGTTTTGGTCGAAATCTTCAAAGCCAACGAGCAAGGTTGGTTCGACTTGGCTCCGCTTACGTTCGATCCAAACGCTCCGAACGCGCTCGCAAAATACGCGGATGCGGGACTTAAAATCGTTCGTTACGGCGTCGGCGACATTGAGAACGTCCGTCGACACGTCGAGCAAATCCGCAAAGACCCAAAACTCGGAAGCCGAGACCCGCGGACCGAAATTATCGACGCGAATCGACCGGTTGTCGGAACGTTCCCGGGACTCCGTCCGCAAGACGATTGGCCCGCGCGTTTCGGACTCGACGAATGGCGCTGCTGGGTTCTCGTCGACGCCGACGGTCGCGTCCTCGCCGTCAAGCTCCAATCTTGGCAACGCGATTTCGCCGGAGCGCCAAAAGTCGACAAGGCGTTGAAAGAGCTTTACCCGAACGTCGACGCGTCGACGCCGCAAACGGCTCCCCAGAATAATTTAAATCCTTCGGAACGTCCGCTTTCCAATCCTTGGAGCCGGAGGATCGATTATTAAATTCGCCGCCCTTCCTTCCGTCGCCGGCGACGCCGCGTCCAATCGATTCCGCTCGCCGATTTCCCGAACAAATTCGTTTTTTCCTCCCCCGTCTTTCCGACAAGGAGTTTAACCGATGAAACATAAACAACGTTTTCAACGATATTTAAAGCTCGCGTCCGCGTCGACCGTCGCCGGAGTCGCCGCCGTCGCCGCGCTTGATTACGCCGTTTTTAACGACGCTTCTCTTCGTCAAAGGGCGATTTCGAACGTTTCGATCGCCGACGAAACCGCGAACGACGCCCCGCAAGACGCCGCGCTCGAAACGCTGCTCGACGTTCCGGCGGGTCAAGGCGCGGCGTTTTACCGCGAACGATTGTCGCAAATTGAAACCGAATGCAAGCGGCTCGGAATCGATTTCGAAAAAGCGGTTCGACGCTCGCGCCCCGCCGACGCGCCTTACCGCGACGCCGACAAAAAAATCGCCGAAGTCGCCGAAAGCGCGCTTCGCGCCGTCGCCGACGCTTCCGAATTTTCGCGCTCCGAGCGGGACGCCGCGTTCCTCCGCCTCCTCGAACTCCAAAAAGCTCAATTCGTTTTCCCAAGCGACGCCGCGACGCTTTACCGCGTCGGCGCGCGCGAATTTTTCTCCGAGTTGCTCGCGGCGGAGGAAGCGAAAACGCCGGTCGACGTCGGTCGCGTTCTCGAACTGCGCCGCCGTCTCAACGATCCGCGGTTCGTTCGCCTTTCTCAAAAGAGCGAGAATAAATTTATCGCGCCGGCGAACGCTCCTCCCAGCTACGTCCAAGCGTCTTACGCTCGCCAACTCCTCGAAGTTCCGGAAAACGAAAGCGGCGAATTTTACGCGTTTCGTTACGACGAGTTGCGCGCCGCCGCCCGCGCGACGTTCGTCGGAGAACTCGCGTCCAAAGAGGAAATCCGCAAGCGTCGCGCCGACGTTATCGAGAACGAGCTCCGCGAAAACCTCCGCGCTAAAGCCGACGAAATCGCCGAAACGCGCCTTCCGTTCGCCGACGACTTAACCCCGTCGGCGCGGCTCGGATTCTTCGCGGCTTGCGTCGACAAACTCGTCGCGGCGGGCGAAGTCGACAAACTCCGCGACCTTTGCGAACGGGAGTCGGTTCGCGACGCGTCCAATCCGTTCGACGCGGCTCGAGCGCCGCTCGTCGACCTCGCGATTTTACGGGCTCGACTCGTTCGGCTCGACGCGGAACCGGACGAACAAGAGGCGTTCGAACTCGCTTACGACGTCGCGGAACGCGCCGACGACGGCGAAATCGCTTGGAAAGTCGGCGGACATTGGGCGAAAGAAGCGGCGGACTTCGTTCGCCGGCTCGAAGAGTCGACGTACGAAGCCGCGCGTCGGCTCCAAGAAGACGTTCTCGCCGCGCTCGCCGATTCGGAAGACGCGACGGTTAAAAAGGTTCGCGAAGAGTTGAGCCGTCCGGTCGTCGATTTCGATTTCTCGCTCTTCGATATTCCGGAAGGAGAAAGCGGCGCGTTTTACGAAGAACGCTTGACGGCGCTCAAACGCGCCTACGCGGGCAAAACCGGTTTCGGCGAATTCGATTTCGACGCGGCGCTTTTCAACCTTTCCCGATATCGCCTCCCCAACGGCGCTTGGAGCGCCTGGCGTCCGGCGTCCCCGGATTCGTTCGAAAACAAGGTTTACGTCGCCGCGCGCTTCCTTTACGAACGCCTGTTCGACGCGCCGGACCTTTCGCCGAAAGTCCGCGACGGCTACTTCCGCGAGTACTTGCGCGACGCTTACCTCCTCTATCGCGTCGAAGGCGGCGACGTCCAAAGTTGGCGCGACTTCCTCGCCAAGCGCTTGGCGCTCGAAGAAACGCGGGAGCCGTTCCCGTTGGCTCGCGTTCTCGTCTTGCGTTCCGAACTCAAGAAAGCCGACGCTCGCCTCGCGTCAAAAAAAACGCTCGACGATTTCACGCGCCTCGTTAGCTTTATCGACGCTCTTCTCGCCGACGAGAAAGCCAATATCGCCGCCGCGCTCGAAACCATTGTTAGCGGCAAAACCGCAAACGACCAATTGCAAGGGTTTTTGCAGCTCCGCGACCTTCGCGAACGCCTCCGCGCGCAAAAACGTCCGGCGGAGGAAACCGACGCGTTTTATCTCGAACGTTGGCAAGAGTTGCAATCCGCCGCCCTCGCGTCGAACCAGACAGGAATCAACGTTCGTCTCTCCCTCGTCGAAGACTTCCTTAGCGGAAAACTCGCCTTTGCGGACAATATCGACCCGATCGAACGTTTCGCGGCGTTCCAAAGCCGCGTCGACGCGATCGTCGGCGAAGCCGGGGGCGACGCCGGCCAACCGAACGGAATCGAACGCTTGACCGCGCTTCTCGAGCAAGAAACGAAACGCGAAGCGAAGCATCCCGCCGACGCGGCTCGCGTTCCTTATATCCGCGCGCGCCTGTTGGCGGAGCGAGCGCAAACCGTTCTCGCCGGGCGAAAAGAGCGTCTACAACCGACGTTAGACCCGAACGCCGCGCCGGAAACGCCGCCCCTTTCGGAGGAAGAACGCGCCGAACTGGAGCGTTTCGCCGCCGAGGCGCTCGAACGCGTCGACGACGGCCCGCTCGCTTGGAAACTCGGCGAAAACTGGTCGACGCTTGCCAACAGCCTAACCTGCAAGATCGACCAAATCGATCTCGCGTTCGCGACGCAACTTCGCAAAGACCTCCTCGCGCGGTTGGCCGACTCCGAAAACGAAGTCGACCGCAACGCTTGCGAAGCCTTCGCCAACGGAATCGACTTAGCGGCGTTTATCGGTTCGAAACCGCGAGTCGTCGGCGCGCTCCTTCCCGACGGCAAGCCGCTCGACTGGGCGTCCTATCGCGGCGCGCCGGTTTTGGTCGAAATTTTTACCGACGCCGCGCCCGGCTATTTCTCTTGGAACAGCAATCCGCCGGTTGAAAAGGAATCGCTCTTCCAAGAATATATCGGCGCCGGATTGAAAGTCGTTCGTTTCGGCTCCGGAACTTCCGAAGAGGTTCGCCGTCATTACGCGGCGACTCGAGACAGGGTCTTCGCCGCCGGTTATTACGGCTCCGGTTGGCCGGTCGCGCATTCGCTCGCAGATCGGAAAGATCGGCGAATCGATTGGCTAAAATGGCGCTTCCCGACGCAATTCAACCGCGTTTGGATTCTGTTCGACGCCGACGGCGCCGTCGTCGCGACCAAGCCGGAGCTGTCCAACCCAATTTATCGCGGGAACGCGCCGACGGTCGAAGAAGCGTTGAAAACGTTCTTCCCGAACGTTTCGACTAAATAAAGATAACGGCAAAGCGGCAAACTTTACGCTATTTACGCCGTTTAACGCGAGTCGGAGGCGCGGCGAAAAAAATTTTGGCAAAATCGCAAAATTTCTTTAAAAATTCGCCGCGCCTCGTTGATTTTCGGGCGCCGCTTCGTTATACTTAACGACGTTCCGGCGCGGGCGACGGTTGGGTCGCCCCTTGCGCCGTTTCCGAATTTTCGTTTTAAAAAGCGACGGCGCGTTTTCACGTTCGCCGCTTCGCCCCCATTTATTAGAAAGTTTTCCGATGCGTTGCTCCCGTTTGCTCCTTAGTCTCGCCGCTACTTCGGCTCTGTTCGGCGCCTCCGCGTTCTCCGTTTCCTCCGTTTTCGCGCAAGACGACGCTCCGGCCGCCGAAGCGAAAGCGCCCGAATACGACGAATCCGCTTTCGACGTTCCGGAAGGGAAAGACGAAGCGTTTTATAAAGCGCAGTTGTCGAAAATTAGCGAAGCTCTCTCGCTCTTCCGCAAAACGAACCCCGACGCGGCGGCGTTGAACGACGTCTTCCTCAAACGCAACAACGCGATGATGACGTGCTATAAGTATATGTCCGAAATCGCCGACCTCGACGCCAACGTTCGCGCCCGTTACTTCAGCCAATACGTCGACGGTCTCGCGTTCTTCGGCAAACTCGACGAAATCAACGCGCTCCTCGCCGCCGAAGAAGCGAAGGAAACGCCGGACGCGTCGCGCCTGAACACGCTGAAATTCGCCTCCGTTAGCGCCGCCGTCGACAAAGCGGTCGAAGCGAACGACGAAGCCGAAATCAAGAAACTCGCGACCGACTTGATCGCTAAAGGAAAAACCGACGACTTCTGGGCGTCGCGCGCTCCGTCGATTCTCGAAGACCTCGCCGGTTCGAACCCGAAAGTCGGCGTTCCGTTCTTGAAGGATATCTGCGCCGCTTACGCCGCGTCCGACGACGAAACCCGCAAGAAGATCGCCGAACGTTACGAAGGCAAGATTCGTTTCGCCGACCTCGTCGGGAACGAAATGAAAGTCGAAGGGCTCTACCTCGACGGAACCGAAATCGACTGGAAATCGTACCGCGGCAAGGTCGTTCTGGTCGACTTCTGGGCGACCTGGTGCGGCCCGTGCGTCGGCGAAATCCCGAACATGACGAAAATGTACGAAAAATACAACGCCGCCGGGTTCGAAATCCTCGGTTACAGCATCGACGACGACCTCGACCGTCTGCACAAGTTCGAAGAAGAACGCAAGCTGCCTTGGAAGACCGCGTCCCGCAAACTGACGCAAGACGCTGAAAAAGACTACGTTATCATCAGCTCGTACTACGGCGTCAACGCGATCCCGACGATGGTTCTCGTCGGCAAAGACGGCAAAGTCCTCAGCACGAAAGCTCGCGGCGCCGAACTCGAACGCCTCCTCGGCGAACAATTCCCGGAAGTTAAGTGAGCCGCCGCGTCGCCTTAACTTAAACGAACGCCGTCTTCGAACGTTTTTCGCGTCGGAGACGGCGTTTTTGCGTTTCGCCCGCTCGTTCGTTTCGTCGACGCGAAAAAAAACGCCGCTTTCGTTCCAACGGTTCGAAAACGGCGTTTTTTCTTTTTTCGTTCGACGGCGATTAAAGCGCGTCGTCGGAGTCTTCGTCGAAAACGTCCTCGTCGGCGTTGAAGTCGTCGAAATCGTCCGTCGCGAAGTCGGAAGCGTCCGCGTCGTCGGCGTCCTCCTCTTCCTCCGGGTAATCCTCGTCGTCGATCGCTTCGTTAAACTCGTCGTCCGGCAGAACTTCGAAGTCTTCGTCGAAATCGTCGTCGAAGTCGTCCGAATCGAAATCGTCGTCGAACTCGTCGTACAACGCGCCGTCGTCGGAATAGTCGAACGCGTCGCCGGCGTTCAAAATATCGGAAACGGAACCGACGCGAAAACCGGCGTCCAAGTCGCGGCGTTCGGCGTCGAAACGCGAGTAAAACGAAGCGTTCGACGCCGCGTCGGCGGTGGTTTCGCCGTCCCAAGTCGTTTCGTCGGAGCGAAATTCGTTCATCGTTCGATTCCTTCTTCGTTAATAACGCAAGCGCGTCGATATTTAAATTGCCGTTCTCGCCGTTTCGCGTCGGAAAAAACGACGCCGCGAACCGCCGGGCGGTTTTGCATTATAGCGCCGACTCGACGTTTCGAAAAGGGGGGCGATTCGCGCGACGCCCCGTATTAAATCATATTAATCGGAAAAAAATCGCGCCCAACTTTAAAAAATCGAAAAAATCCACCCAAACTTCGCTTTTTTTCGCTCTCGTCGGGGCGCGAACGTCTCGACTTGGCGACCGACGAGAAAAAAACCGAACGAAAGCTCGCGTTCTCTCCCCCGGGGCCCTAGCGAAATCGCAAATTTGAACTAAAATAGAAGACGGCGGTCTCGACGATTCGAACGGCGCTCGCTCGACGCGTCGCGGTCGAAAACTCGCCCTGCGTCAACGGGGGCGAACGCCGAAAACTAGGCAATTTAAGTAAAAAAGAGGAAATACGGTGTTTCGAACTAAAACTTGCGGGGAATTGCGCGGCGCGAACGTCGGCGAAACGGTCGTTTTGAGCGGTTGGGTCGACTCGGCGCGCGACCACAGCGGCGTTTTCTTTGTCAACCTTCGCGACCGTTACGGCAAAACGCAAACGGTCTTCGACGCGGCGGCGGACGCGGCGCTCTTCGAATCGGTCAAGACGCTTCGCAACGAAGACGTCGTCCAAATTACCGGCGAAGTCATCGCTCGCCCGGACGGCCTCGTCAACCCGGATATGGCGACCGGCGAAATCGAAGTCAAAGCGCAAAAGCTCGTCGTCCTGAACCGCTCCGAAGTCGTTCCGTTCCTCCCGAGCGCTCCGGAAGTCCCGGCGGACGAACTGCGCCTCAAGTACCGTTACCTCGACCTGCGCCGCGCCGAAATGCAACGCGTCCTTACGCTGCGCCACCGCGTTGTCAAAACGATGCGCGACTTCTTCGACGAAAACGATTTCCTCGAAGTCGAAACGCCGATTCTCGGCAAAAGCACGCCGGAAGGCGCCCGCGACTACCTCGTTCCGAGCCGCGTTACGCAAGGCGCTTTCTACGCGCTCCCGCAATCGCCGCAACTTTACAAACAGCTCTTGATGATCGCCGGTTACGACCGTTACGTCCAAGTCGCCCGTTGCTTCCGCGACGAAGACCTCCGCGCCGACCGTCAACCGGAATTCACCCAGCTCGACATTGAAATGTCCTTCATCGAAATGGAGGATATGATCGGCCTCCTCGACTCCCTCGTCGCGCGCTTGATGAAGGAAATTAAGGGCGTCGATATTCCGCTCCCGCTCCCGCGCATCTCCTACGACGAAGCGATGGAGCGTTTCGGGCACGACGCGCCGGACCTCCGCTTCGGAATGGAGTTGAAAGACGTTACGGAAATCGCGAAAACGGTCGACTTCAAAGTCTTCCGCGCCGTCGCCGAATCGGGCGGTCGCGTTCGCGGGATCAACGTCAAAAACGCCGCCGACCAATTCAGCCGCCGCGATATCGACGGTCTCACGACTTGGACGGCGGAGCAATTCGGCGCCAAGGGTATCGTTTGGTTCAAGGTCGACGCCGACGGCAAACTCACCGGCACGAGCGCGAAAAACTTCTCCGAAGAAGCGCTCGAAGCGATCGGCGCCAAACTCGAAGCGGAACCGAACGACTTGCTCCTCTTCAGCTGCGGCGACTTCACCCTCACCTGCCGCGTTTTGAACGGTTTGCGTCGTCGTTTGGCCGCGCAACTCAAACTCTACGACCCGGAAGAAATGAACTTCTGCTGGGTCGTCAACTTCCCGATGTTCGACTGGGACGAAGAAGAAAACCGTTGGGTCGCGACGCACCACCCGTTCACCGCGCCGCTCGTCGAAGACCTCCCGAAACTCGACGGCGACGACGACGCGATTCGCTCGATTCGCGCCCAAGCTTACGACCTCGTCCTTAACGGTTACGAAGCGGGGGGCGGCACCATCCGCATTCACGACCCGGCGATTCAAAACAAGGTCTTCGGCCTCCTCGGAATGACTCGCGAAACGGCGAAAGAGCAATTCGGCTTCTTGGTCGACGCGCTTCAATTCGGCGCTCCGCCGCACGGCGGTCTCGCGCTCGGTCTCGACCGCGTCGTTATGTTGTTCGCGGGCGTCGACAACATTCGCGACTGCATCGCGTTCCCGAAAACGGCGAAAGCGTCCGACCTGATGACCGGCGCCCCGTCGGAAGTCGCGCCGAAACAGCTCGCCGAACTCGCGATCAAGTCGACCGTCGAGCCGAAAGCGGAAAACGCCGACGCTTAATCCGGCGTCGCTTCGCTTTCGCTTTTTAAGCCGAAACCGCTCCGACGCCGACGTTTACGCGCCGTCGGAGCGGGCGGTTTTCCCCGCATAAAACATTTTCCCGCAAACTTTACGCTCGTCGACGCGACGAAAGGAAACCACGCAATGCAAACCGAATACGACAAAATCCAAGAAGCGGTCGCGGCGATTCGCGCCCGTTGGTCGAAAGAAGCGGAAGTCGGAATCGTCTTGGGCACCGGGCTCGGCGGCCTCGCCGACGCGATCGTTCCGGACGTCGTTATTCCTTACGAAGAACTGCCGTATTTCCCGCGCTCGACGGTCGAATCGCACGCCGGGAAGCTGATTCTCGGGACGCTCGAAGGAAAATCGGTCGTCGCGATGCAAGGCCGCTTCCACTTTTACGAAGGCTATTCGGCGCAACAAATCGTTTTCCCGATTCGCGTTATGAAGGCGCTCGGCGCGTCGCTTCTCGTCGTTTCGAACGCTTGCGGCGGCCTGAATCCGCAATTCAAGCGCGGCGACGTGATGTTGATCGAAGACCATATCAATCTTCTCGGCTGCAATCCGCTGATCGGCCCGAACGACGACCGCATCGGCCCGCGTTTCCCGGACATGTGCGAGCCGTATTCGCAAGAGCTGATCGAAAAAGCGCGCCAAGTCGCCGTCGAAAACGGCGTTTTGGTTCAAAAGGGCGTTTACGTCGCGGTCGCCGGGCCGAACCTCGAAACCCGCGCCGAATACCGTTTCCTTCGCGGAATCGGGGCGGACGTCGTCGGGATGTCGACCGTTCCGGAGGTTATCGCCGCCGTCCACTGCGGAATGCGCGTCCTCGGCCTCTCGATTATCACCGACATGGGCCTCGCCGACGCGCTCGAACCGGCGAATATCGCGGAAATCCTCGCGACCGCCGCGGGCGCCGAGCCGAAAATGAACGCGATCATTCGCGGCGTCCTGCGGTCGCTTTAATCGCCGTCGCAAGCGCTCGAACGCGTTTTCTTCCCTTCGCTTAAAACTTACCGGAACGCTCGACGCGGCGACGAACCGCCAAGCGTTCCGCCTAACCTATTAACGTCAAAGAGTTTATCGATATGTCGAACGATACCCCGCTCGCCGACGGCGCCCCGTCGCAAGGCGCGAATTTCCCGCAAAACGAAGAGGCGCTCGTCCGCCGTTGGCGCGACCTCGGCGTTTATCAAGAATCGCTCAAACGCCGCCGCGCGTCGAACAAAGGAACCTTCGTCTTTTACGAAGGCCCGCCGACCGCCAACGGCGTTCCGCACCCGGGCCACTGCTTAACTCGCGCCATCAAAGACCTTTATCCGCGCTACAAAACGATGAAGGGCTACCTCTGCGAACGCAAGGCCGGTTGGGACACGCACGGTCTTCCGGTCGAAGTCGAAGTCGGCAAAGAGCTGGTCGCGGCGGGACTTATCGCGGAAAACTCGAAAGAGGAAATCGAAAAGTTCGGCCTCGAACCGTTCGTTCACCGCTGCATTGAAAACGTCTTCCGTTACACGTCGCAATGGGAAGAGCTGACCGAGCGCATCGGCTTTTGGGTCGACCTGAAAAACGCTTACGTCACCTATCATAAGTCGTTTGTCGAAAGCGTTTGGTTCGCGCTCAAAAACTTCTTCGACCGCGGTCTCCTTTACCAAGGGCACAAGATCGTTTGGTGGTGGGCGCAGGGCGGCACCGCGCTTTCGTCCGGCGAAGTCGGCCAAGGTTACCGCGAAGTCGGCGACCCGAGCGTTTTCGTCCGCTTCCCGCTCCTGAACGACGGTTCGGACGAACGTTTCGCGAACGTCGACCTCCTCGTTTGGACGACGACGCCTTGGACGCTCCCGAGCAACCAATTCGCGGCGGTTCACCCGGACCTCGAATATTCGGTCGTTCAAATGAAGACGCCGGAAGGCGAAGCGGACGGGAACCCGGTCGTTCTCGCGTCGGCGCTCGTCGAAACGGTCGCGACGAAAGCGAAACGGACGGCGGAAGTTCTCTTCACCGTCGGCGGCAAAGACTTGCTCGGCAAGCGTTACGTCCCGCCGTTCGACTATTACTACAAGACGCTCGGCGACAAGAAGGGCGCCCTCAAAGACGGCGGCGAAGACTACCTCGCTTGGCGCGTTTGCCCGGCTCTCTTCGTTACGACCGACTCCGGAACCGGGCTCGTGCACGAAGCCCCGGCGTTCGGCGAAGTCGACTACGATCTTCTCGTCGAGCAAAAGGCGCGCTTCGTCGACGGTCAAGGGCCGGACTTGATCTGCGCCGTCGCCGCCAACGGCAAATTCACCGACGCGGCGCCGGAATACGAAGGCCGCTGGGTCAAGGAATGCGATAAGGACATTTCGCGCAACCTCAAAGAACGCGGGATTTTGTTCCACCTCGAGCAATATCTGCACGATTATCCGTTCTGCTGGCGCGCGCCGAACGACCCGCTTATCCAATACCCGCGTAAGAGCTGGTTCGTCAAAACGACGAAGTTCGTCGACAAGATGCTCGCGAACAACGCCGAAATCAACTGGCTGCCGGAACACATCAAAGACGGTCGCTTCGGGAACTTCCTCGCGACGAACGTCGACTGGGCGCTTTCCCGCGAACGCTTCTGGGGAACGCCGCTTCCGGTTTGGGTCTGCGAAGAAACCGGCTATCAAGAGGCGATCGGCTCCTACGACGAACTCCTCGCGAAGCCGGGCGTCGCCGGAACCGACGTTTGGGCCGCCGCTCGCGACAAAGCTAAAGCCGAAAAAGGCGACGCTTGGAGCGAAAAAGACGACGAGCTTTGGGAACACCTCAAAGTTCACAAGCCGTACATCGACGCGGTCGTTTACGACTCGCCGAAAGCGCCGGGCGCGAAAATGCGTCGCGTTCCGGAAGTCATCGACTGCTGGTTCGACTCCGGCGCGATGCCGTTCGCGCAACTCGGCTACCCGCACAAAGAAGGCTCGAAGGAGCTGTTCGAAGCGAACTTCCCGGCGGACTTCATCAGCGAAGCGATCGACCAAACGCGCGGTTGGTTCTATTCGCAGCTCGCGATTTCGACGCTCCTCTTCGGCGACGAAACGTCGAACAACCCGACGAAAGCGTTCCCGCACCCGTTCAAAAACTGCATCGTTCTTGGACTTATGCTCGCCGAGTGGTACGAGAACAACGCCGACAAGAACGACATTCGCCTGACCGAAAAAGAAGCGCTCGAAGCGTTCGGCAAGGGCAAGTTCGCCAAGCGCGTCGGGAAAATGTCGAAGTCGCTCAAGAACTACCGTCTGCCGAAGGAAATCTTCGACAAATACGGCGCCGACGCGCTCCGTTGGTACTTCTTCGCGAACCAAGCGCCTTGGAACTCCATCGTTTACAGCGAAAACTCGATCAAAGACTCGATGCCGGAGTTCATCATTCGCTTGTGGAACGTCGTTTCGTTCTTCAACGTTTACCAAAAGATCGACGGTTTCGCGCCGGAAAAAGAAATCGATCTCGCCGCCGCGAAGGCCGCCGGGTCGAACCTGACGCCGGAAGTCCTCGCGACCGCCGCGTCGTACCGCCCGATCTCGGAACGCGCCGAACTCGACCGCTGGATTTTGAGCGAACTCAACGCGACCGTTAAGAGCGTCGACGAACGAATGGCCGCTTACGACCACTTCGCCGCTTGCGGTCAAATTTCGGCGTTCGTCGACTCCCTCTCGAACTGGTACGTTCGCCGCAGTCGCGACCGTTTCTGGTCGGGCGAAGAGTCGACGACGAAAGCGGACGCGTACTGGACGCTTTACGAATCGCTCCTGACGCTCTCGAAGTTGATCGCGCCGTTCGTTCCGTTCCTCGCCGAACGGATTTGGCTCCAACTGATCGAAAACTTCGGCGACGCGGCGCTTTGCAGCGTTCACCTCTGCGATTATCCGGTCGCCGACGAAGCCGCGATCGACGAAGCGCTTTCGAAGCGGATGGCGCAAGTTCGCGAAATCGTTTCGCTCGGTCGCAACGCGCGAATGGCGTCGAAGTTGAAGGTGCGTCAACCGCTCTCCGGCGTCGAAATCGTTCTCGGAGACGCCGCCGACGTCGCCGCGGTCTCGCCTTACGTCGCGCTGATCGAGGAAGAGCTGAACGTCAAGTCGGCGAACTTCATCGAACGCGCCGACCAATACGTTTCCTACGCGGTCGTTCCGGACTTCAAGAAACTCGGCCCGAAACTCGGCAAACTCCTTCCGAGCGTTAAGAAAGCGCTCGGCGGAATCGACGGCGCCGCCGCAAACGCCGAACTCGCCGCCTCCGGAACGCTCAGACTGACGCTCGACTCCGGCGAAACGGTCGAACTGACGTCGGAAGAAGTTCAAGTTCGCCTCCAAGCGAAGGAAGGCTTCGCCGCCGCGCAAAGCGCTTCGTGCGTCGTCGTCCTCGCGACCGAGCTGACGCCGGAGCTGATCGTCGAAGGGCGCGCTCGCGAACTCGTTCGCGCGATCCAAGACCGCCGCAAGGAACTGAACTGCGATTACGTCGACCGCGTCGTCGTCGGGCTCGTCTCCGACTCCGAGGAGGTTCGCGTCGCCGCCGAAACAAAAGCCGATTACGTCAAGGGCGAGACCCTTTGCGTCGACCTTCGTTTCGAAGCGCTCGACGGCGTCGAACCGACCGAGGTCAAAGTCGACGGCGAATCGGTCGCCGTTTATGTTAAAATCGCTCGCTAAACCGTTTGCGAGTTCCGAGCGAACGCCGTTTTCCGTTCCCGCGTCGGCGCGACCGTCGGCGCGGGCGCGGCGAGCGTTTCGTTTTTTTGTTGTTTTCCGTTTTATTTACCGTTGTCCACTTCGCAAAGAGGCGTTTCCATGGCTGAAAAACTTCCGATCGCGGTCTTGATTTCCGGAACGGGCCGCACCTTGAAAAACCTGATCGATCGCGTCGAAGCGGGCGAGCTCGACGTCGATATTCGTCTCGTCGTTTCCAGTTCGGAGCGCGCGCTCGGTCTGCAGTACGCCGACCAAAACAACATTCCGATCGCCATCGTCAAGAGCTCGGAATTTAAGACGAAAGAAGAGTTTAGCGAAGCGGTCTTCGACGCGTGCCGCAAAGCGAAGGTAAAATACGTCGCGATGGCCGGCTATCTGAAGCTCCTCGCCATTCCGGACGACTTCGCCAACCGCGTGCTGAACATTCACCCGTCGCTGATTCCGTCTTTCTGCGGCGAAAACTACTACGGGCGACGCGTTCACGACGCGGCGATTCGTCGCGGCGTCAAGTACAGCGGCGCGACCGTCCACTTCGTCGACAACGAGTACGACCACGGGCCGATTCTCATGCAAGAAATCGTTCCGGTTTACGACTACGACACGGTCGACACGTTAAGCGACCGCGTCCTCTACGACGCCGAGTTCGTCGTCTATCCGAAAGCTCTTCAAGCGCTTGCCGAACAACGAGTCGAGTTCGTCGAAGAGCGCGACTCGTTCCGCGTGCGCGTGAACGAACCGACGAAAACCGACGGCGCGGAGCCGGACGACGACCTGGAATAGTCGTTCGTTTTCTTCGCATAGCCGCGTTCGTTTGCTCGACGCGGCTTCAGTTTTGTTTCGTTTTCCTCCTTTCGCCCCCAACATCCGTCGCGACTTCGCAACCGCGACGAATCACTTACGAAAGCGCGACCGATGCCGTCCTTACCGCTTATTTTGACCGGACTTTTTTTCGTCGCGATCTTAGCGATCGCGGCTTGGGGTATGAAAAAAACGCAAAACGTGAACGATTTCCTCCTTGGAGGCGGCGTTCTCGGCCCGTGGATTCTCGCGATTTCCTACGGCGCGGCGTATTTTAGCGCGGTCGTTTTCATCGGATTCGCCGGGCAGTACGGTTGGGTAAGCTCGTACAAAGCGCTTTGGGTCGGCGTCGCGAACGCGGTCTTCGGCGGACTCGTCGCTTGGCTCGTTTTGGGGAAGCGCACCCGAACGATGACGCGGCGGCTGAACGCGTCGACGACGCCGGAATTTTTCGCGACGCGGTACGGTTCGAACGGAATGAAAATCGCCGGAGCGGTCGTCATTTTCCTCTTTATGCTTCCTTACTCCGCGTCGGTCTTCGCCGGGTTGACGTATCTTTTCACTGAAGTGTTTAAGATTTCGCTCTTTACCGCGCTGACTTCGGTCGTCGTCGTTACGGGGCTTTATATCGTTTTCGGCGGTTACAAAGCGGCGGCGCGCATCGACTTCCTGCAGGGGATCGTTATGTTCGTCGGCGCGACGGCGATGGTTTGGTTCGTCGCGAATCGTTTCGCCGTCGAACACGGCGGTTACGGCGCGGCGTTCGCGAAGGCGTCGGAGCTTTACCGTTTGCGTCTCGAAGGCGCGGCGGGCGAACTCCAAGTCGCGCCGGTCGACCCGATTTCGCCCCTTGTTTTTTGGTCGGTCGTCTTTATGACGTCGATCGCGCCTTGGGGGCTGCCGCAAATGGTGCACAAGTACTACGCGATTAAAGACGAGAGCCAAATCGTCAAGGGCGCGGTTATTTGCACCGTTTTCGCGCTGTTGGTCGGTTGCGCGGCGTATCTGACCGGAGCGTTTTCGCACCTCCTTCCGCCGGAAATTCTCGAAAAAACGCTGACGAACGGCGCGGTCGACCCGAACAAACTCGTTCCGACGATGTTGGTCGAGTGTTTGCCGCAATGGTTCTTGGCGATTATTTTGCTGTTGGTTCTTTCGGCCTCGATGTCGACGCTCTGCTCGTTGGCGTTGGTTTCGTCGGCGGCGGTCGGAGTCGACCTTGTTAAAGGTTTTATCGCGCCGAACGCTTCGGAAAAAACGCACTTGACGATTTTCCGCGTTTGCTGCGCCGTTTTCATTCTCGCTTCGTATCTTATCGCGCTCTTCAATCCGTCTTGGATCGTCGCGCTCATGTCGCTGAGTTGGGGCGCGGTCGCGGGCGCTTTTTTGGCGCCGTATATGTACGGTCTTTATTGGCGGCGAACGACGAAAACGGGCGCGATCGCCGGGATGATCGCCGGTTTGCTCGTCGCGAACGGCCTTTATTGGGGGCTTTTCGTCCTCGAGGGACCGAGCGCCGCGAAGAAATACTCGCCGCTCGTCGCGACGGTCGCGATGCTCGTCCCGTTCGTCGTCGTTCCGGCGGTCAGCTTGGCGACGAAACCGCTCTCCCCGGAGCGCGTCGCGAAAGCGTTCGGCGACGACGCGGCTTGACGCTTTGCGCCGACTCGGCGCCGTAAAAACGTCGAAAATTAAAAAAACGTCGAAACTTCTCTTGCGTCGCGGAGCCGAAATAAGGTATGCTAACCGCGACGCTTTTTTTTCGGCGCGAGCGTTCGCTCCGTCGAAAAGTTTGAAAAAATCCGCCGACGACGCGAGAAAACGCCGTTCGCGGCAACTAATAAGAGCCCGACGCGCAAGCGTTCGGCCCCCTCAAACGGCAAACTTGAACGTAAAGGACGTCGAATGACTAAATTTTACGCCGGGAAAAAATTTCGATTCGCCTCGTTATTTTTAACCCTTTCCCTCCTTCTCGCCTCCTGCGGTCTCGCCGCGACGCCGGTCGCCCAGGAACCGCTCAAATCGTCCGCTCGCGACCGTTCGATCGCGGTCAATTTCACGCGGCTCCTTGAACTTCGCCACGTTTCGAAACAAAAACTCGACGTCGGTCTTTCCGAACGCGGTTTCGAGCTCTTTTTGAAGGCGGTCGACCCGACGAAACTTTACTTGACGCGCCAAGACGTCGACGAGTTTGAAGCGAAATACGCGAAACTTTGCGAACTCGACGCGAAAAAACTCAACGACGCCCCGGCCGTTTACCGCCGCCTCGACGTCGCGTTCGAAGTTTACAATCGCTTCCTGCAACGCGTCGACGAACGAGTCGCTCTCGCGCAAAAAATGCTCGACGAAAACAACTTCGACTTTACCGTCGACGAAGAATTCGTCCGCGAGCCGGAACTCCTCGACTACCCGAAAAGCGACGCCGAAATCGCCGACCGCCTGCGCCGTCGCGCGAAGTTCGAACTCCTTTCGCTCGAAGCGGAAAAACGCGACGAAGAAAAAGAAAAAGCCGAAAACGCCAACGAAACGCCGAAAACCGCGAGCGCCGTCCCGGGGCGCCCGGACGATCCGATTTCGAAGCTCAAGCGCCGTTATTCGACGCTCCAAAAGCGGCTGCGTCAAACGTCGAACGACGACCTTCTCGAAATTTACCTGACCGCCGTCGCGAACGCCTACGACCCGCACACGACGTTCATGTCGCCGAAATCTTACGAAAACTTCATGATTCAAATCGGCTTGAACCTTGAAGGGATCGGCGCCACGCTTCAATGGGACGACGGCTACACGATCGTTAAGCGCATCGTTAAAGGAAGCCCGGCCGAAAAGCAAGGCGAACTCAAAGTCGAGGATAAAATCGTCGGCGTCGGCCAAGGCGTCGACGGCGAAATCGAAGACGTCGTCGACATGAAGCTGACCGACGTCGTCGAAAAAATCCGCGGCAAAGGCGGCACGACCGTCCGCTTGGAAGTCGTTTCCGAAGACGGCAAGCGCAAGATCGTTCCGATCGTTCGCGAAAAGATCGACCTCGAAGACTCCGCCGCGCAAAGCGCCGTCTTCGTCGCCTACCAAAAGGCCGACGGAACGGTAGAGCTCGTCGACGAAGCGGACGCCGAAGCGAAAAAACCGGCCGACGCGGTCGCCGAACTGAAAGTCGGCGTCATTGACCTCCCGAGTTTCTACCTCGACATGAAAGCGAAAAACAGCGGCGGCGAAGGACGCAGCTCCTCGACCGACGTCGAAAAATACCTTGAAGAGTTCAACGCGAAAAACGTCGACGCGTGCGTGCTCGACCTCCGCTACAACGGCGGCGGCTCCCTTCCGGAAGCGGTTTCGCTGACCGGGCTCTTCATCGAAACCGGCTCCGTCGTTCAAGTGAAGCCGTCCGAACTCGGTTTGGAACGCGCTCGTTCCCTAAACGACCCGGACGCTAAAATCGTTTGGCAAAAACCGCTCGTCGTTCTGACGAGCCGCCTGAGCGCGTCGGCGAGCGAAATTTTCGCCGGAGCGATTCGCGACTACGGGCGCGGGCTCGTCGTCGGCGACGAAACGACGCACGGCAAGGGCTCGGTGCAAAGCATGAACGAAATTTCGTCCGTGCTCTTCAACTCGCTGTTGCGCGAGGCGCCGAACATGGGCGCGATGAAGGTTACGATTCAGGGCTTTTACCTGCCGAGCGGCGTCTCTCCGCAGTTGCAGGGCGTTCCGTCGCACGTCGTTCTTCCGCAGTTCACGAGCGTCCTCGAAGACATTGCGGAATCCGACCTCGACTACCCGCTTTCCTTCGAAAAGATCGCCCCGGCGCGTTACCCGAAATTCAACCTGACGTCGCCGAGCGTCGTCGACTCGGTCGCGAAAAAGTCGGCCGCTCGCGTCGCCGCGTCGGAAGATTTCGCCAAAGAAGTCGAAAAAATGGAGCTCTACCGAACGAGCAAACTCCGCAAAGCGACGCCGCTCCAACGCGAAAAATATTTCGCCGAACTCGACAAGCTCGACGCGAGCAAAGAGGAAACGGAAAAGATGGAGGAAATCGTCAACGGCGAGTCCGGCGTCAAACGCGACTATTACCTCGACGAAGTCCTGCGTCTGACGAAAGACTACTACGAAGCGCTGCAAACGCAAGCTCTCGCGCTGTAATCGCTTAGCTTTTCAATAATTTTGCGAAAGCGCCGCGTTCGACCGTTCGAGTCGACGCGGCGTTTTTTCGTTTTCATTCGCTTAATTTCGCAACATCCGTCGAACGGCGAGAATCGCGAACTCCGCTCGAACCGCGTCGACGTCGAACGACTCGGAGTCCGCCAACTCCGCGAGCGAAACGACTCGCGAGCGCAGTTCCTCCGGCGCGTCGGTCGAGCGATTGCCAACGTTGACGCCGACGCCGACGACGACGAACTCCGAGTTCGGCGACTCGATCAAAATCCCGGCGAGCTTCCGCCCGCGAGCGTAAACGTCGTTCGGCGGCTTCACCGAAACCTCGGCGCCCGGCGCGAACTCGCGAGCCGTCGAAGCGACCGCGTCGGCGACTCGCAGCGAAAGCTCCGCGCTCTCGCGCCGCGTCAACCGAAAGTCGTTCCAACGCGCCGCCAGCGAAAAAGTAAGCGCCCCGTCCCAAGCGGCCCAAGAATGATCGCCGCGCCCGCGCCCCGCCGTTTGCCGCTCCGCGCCGATAAAATACGGCGTTCTCGCTCCGTTCGCGCTTCGAACCCAATCTTTCGCTCGATCGTTCGTCGAGCCGACCGTTTCCAACCAAAGCGCGCCCGCGATTTTCGCTCTCGCCGCAAGCGCTTCGCCGTCCATATCTCCGCACCTTTCTTCGTTCTTTCGCTTTTCGCTCTTGACGTCGGAGACCGAATTTGTTATACCCCGACGTCGGTTATTATACCGCCGCGACGCGAAATTTCCAGTCGCGCAAGCCTTTTTCCTTTTTTTAGCGTTCGTTCCGTCGACGCCGATTCGAGGCCGATTATGTTCCGCGATTTTCCGTTTCAAGCTCGCTCGACCGCCGCGTTCGCGCTCGCTCTCGCCGCTTTTTTCGGGGAACTCGGAGCGTTTGCCGCCGACGCCGTCCCGAGTTGGGCGCGTCGAACCGCCCGCAACGGCGTTTGGAACGTCGAGAGCTTTTCCGAAACGCCGACGCCGAGCCTCGCCGCTCCCAACGATTTCAGCTCTTTCGCCGAAACGTCCGACGGCGTTTTCGGCGGTTCGTTTTCCGACGCGCTTGGAAGTTCGCTCGTCTTGCGCGGGCAGGTTCCGCCGGTCGTTTCTCCGTCGACGACGACGCAAATCGGCGAATCGACCGTTTACGGCTCGACGGCGAACGTCGTAATTCCGCCCGTTACCGGCGACGATCCCGCGTTTCAACCGATCGCCCCGACGCTCGACGACGACGCGACGACGATTCAAAAAGTTTTTAAATACCGCGACGATATTTCCGCGTCGTATATGTTCGTCCCGGAAAGCGGTTCCGGCGGGCTCGGCATGCACGAAATCGAAGGACGACTTCTCTTCGCGATCCCCTGCCAGACAATGCGCGACCAAGTTCGAGCGAACAACGGCTTTTTCCTGTTGACGCCGAGCTTTAGGTACAACCATTGGTCGCAGTCGGAGACGCCGGCCGCGCCGTTCCAAATGCCGAGCTCGACGTTCGACGCCGGTCTCTCGACGGCGTTCTTCGGAAATTTGCGCGACTTGGAAATTAAAGTCGAGGTTTCTGTCGGCGTCGCGGCGTCGTTCAAGAAAATCGACTGCGACGCGCTTTACGTCCGCGGTCGAGCGATGGGCGCGCTCCCGATCGACGACGACAAACAAGTGAAGGCGACCGGCGGGCTGATTTATTACGACCGAATCAAATACAAAATCGTTCCGAGCGGCGGGCTGATTTGGACGCCGAACGAACGCAATATCGTGCGGCTCGTCTACCCGGATCCGCGCTGGTCGCGTTACTTGACGAAGCTCAACGAAACCGACTGGTGGTTTTATATCGGCGGCGAGATCGGCGGCGGTCGCTGGCTGATCGAAGAGCGCGGTCAAACGTTCAACTCCGACTACGACGACTACCGCGTCGGGCTCGGTTTGACGTTCGACTGCGAACGACTCAAAGGCTGCGTCGAAATCGGCGGCGCGTTCAACCGCAAACTCGTTTCGAAACAAGGCGTTTGGTACGAGCCGAAAGACGCCGTTTACCTCAAAACCGGCTTTTTGTTTTAGTCGACGCGTCGTTTCCGCTCCGTTTTTTTGCCGAGCGAACGCCTAAACCGTTTTCCGTCGTTTCGTCGCGTCCGTCCCGTTAAAACGCGCCGCGAACGCTTTTCGCCCTTTCGTTTTAATCTTCGACGCCTCCAGTGTTTCCGTTTCTTTTTTCGCCGCGTTCGACCGCCGTTCTCGCTCTTGCCGCCGTCTTTTCCCCGGCGCTCGGAGCGGAGCCCGCGCTTGTTCCTCCGGCGACCGTTGAAACGACGGCCGTTCCCGTCGCCGACGAAACGCCGTCGGGCGCGACTTGGCTCGACGACGACGTTTCTCCGTTCCAAATCGACGCCGACGCGTTCGACTTCCGGCTCGGCGGCGGTTCCCCTCCGTTTCGCCTGAGCGACGGCTCGGCGAGCGGCGGCGTCCAAATCTTCGAAATCCCGGAAACGAAGGCGACGCGCTTCGGGCTTCTCTCGGCGCCGGAACTCGGTTCGCCGTCGTCCGGCGAAGAGTCGGAAATCGCGCTCGCGCCGAAATCGCTTGACGCAAACGGCGCGGCGGAAGCGGTTAAGCTCGACCGTTATTACTCGCGCCATCCGTCGAGCTGGGCGACGACCGCGATCCGCGAAGGGCGAAACACGCTCTTCCAAAGCGTCGGGTTCGAAGCGTCGACCGCGGCCAATTCCGGCGACGAACGCTGCGGTCTCCTCGAAACGCGAGCCGACGTTACGCTCGGCTTGCCTTTTTTCACCCTGCAAACGCCGCTCCTAATTTCGCCGACCTTCGCTTGGACGCAAATCGAAACGCCGCGCGAACTTCCGGCGCCGTTTCAAGACGAGCTTTCGCTTTTTTCGCAGGGCCTGGCGTTCCAATATTACGTCCCGCTGAACGAGCGGCTCTTGATCAACGTCAACTTTAATGCCTTTTACAACGCTGATTATCATTCGAGCGCGTCCGACGCTTGGTTCTTCAACGGCTACGCGGCCGCCGCTTGGAAAATCAATCCGCGAACGAACCTCCTTTTCGGGCTCTACCACAACGGCGCCGCCGAGACGTGGAAGACGATCCCGGTCGGCGGAATCGTGTGGAAACCGAGCGACGACTTCTATTTGGAGGCGATGATCCCGTATCCGAAAATCGCCAAGCGCGTCGATTGGGGCGTCGTCGACCAAAACATAAACGCTTCGCCTCACTGGATTTACATCGCCGGCGAAGTCGGCGGAAATATTTGGGCCTTCGAAACGGCCTCCGCCGCCGAACTTTCGGACGCCGAGCTCGGCGACGCGATTTGGGCCGAACGCCAAGCCTGCGCTCGCTACTTCGACTTCCGACTTTTCGCCGGAATCGAAACGAAGACCGGGCGCGACGTCGACTGGGCGCTCGAAGCGGGCGTCGCGCTGGCTCGCGAATTGCGGCTCGAAACGACCGACGCCGGGCCGGAACTCGACCGCCGCTACGCGCCGAACGCCGTCGGAATCGTCCGTTTTCGAGCGAGCTACTGACCGCGCCTTTTCCCCTACTCGCAAAATCGCGCTCCGCCGACGCAAAATCGACGGGGGCGTTAAAAAAAACGCGAAATCGGATATAATAGCGAAGACGAACGCAAACCGCCCGAGTTTCGGCGCTCGACGCGACGCGTTCCCGCAAACGGCGAAAAAACGCGCTTTGTTAAACGCCGCAAATCGCCCGTTTTAACGCCGTTCTTTATCCAATTCCGCCATTCCCCCTAAACCAACGTTTCGAACGCCGCGCGCCGAACCGGCCGTTCTTAGAAAGCGCAACGAATATGAGCGACCTTTTTTACATTGACCCGAGCGAACGCCCCGCCTTAGCCGACGGAGTCGCCGTTTTGACCGGCTCCGAAGCGCGCCACCTGACGAAAGTTCTGCGCCAAAAAGTCGGCGACGAAGCGACGCTCTTCGACGGAACAGGCAAAGAATACCGTTGCGAAATTACCTCGATCGCGAAAGAACGGGTCGAGCTTTCCGTCTTGGAAACCCGCGAAGACTCCCGCGAGCCGGACGTCGCGCTAACGGCGGTCGTCGCGCTTCCGAAGGGCGACCGACAAAAATGGGCGCTCGAAAAGCTGACCGAGCTCGGCGTTCGCCGCTTCATTCCGCTCGACGCGGAGCGAGCCGACGTCAAATTCGACGCGAACGTCCGCGAGCGCCTCGAACGCCAAGTTCTCGAAGCGTCGAAGCAATGCGGTCGCCTCCGGTTGCTGGAGGTTCTCCCGTCCGTCGCGTCGTCGGAACTGCCCGCGCTGGTCGAGTTGATCGAAGCGCGCCGCGCCGGAAAATCGCTCTCTTCCGAAACTTGCGCAGCCGACCTCGGACTCTCCGACGCCGCCGAAAAGCTCCGCGTTCGCTTCGGAGCGACCGACCTCTTCGACGAAATCGGCCCCGACGCCGACGTTTTGCGCGTCGTCGCGCACCCGATTTCGGACGGCTTTTTCGGTCAACAAAGTTTTCCGGAGCTGATTCGCTCGCTCGGAGACAAAACGCCGCAAAGCGTTTTCCTTCTGATCGGCCCGGTCGGCGGGTTCTCCGACGGCGAAGTTTCGTCCGCCGTCGAAGCCGGTTGGAAGCCGCTCGACTTGGGCGCCCAAGTGTACCGCGTCGAGACCGCCGCGATCGTCGCCGCCGCGCTTTTCCTTCATTTGAAATAACGCCGCCGCGTAGCAACTCCCGCCGTTAAACAATTAACGCCGACCCCCAAATCAACCGAATGCCCGAAAGAACCGAAACAAACATTGACGCCGCGTCGCGAATTTGGCTCGCCCGTTTCGTCGCGCTTTTTTCCGTCGCTTTTTGGCGCGACTGGTTCGCTCGACCGTGCGGCGGACGCGAAGTCCTTTGGCTCGCCGCGCCGATCATCGTGTCGTCCGGCTCCGTCGCGATCATGAACTTCGCCGACCGCGTTTTCCTGACGTGGCACGACAAAAACGCGATGAGCGCGTCGTTTACGTCCGGTTGTTTGTATTGGGGGCTCTCGGCGTTTCCGTTCGGAATCGCGGCGTTCGTCAACGCGTTCGTCGCCCAATATTTCGGCGCGAAGCAAGATCGCCGAATCGGCCCGATCGTTTGGCAGGGCGTTTTCGTCGGGTTGATTTTCGGCCCGCTTTTTATTCTCGCGACGCCGCTCGTCGAGGCGCTTTTCGCCGCGTTCGGCCATTCGGCGGAACTGCTTCGATTCGAAACCGTTTATTGGTTTTACTTTGCGTTCGGCGCGCCGGCGCTGATCGCGAGCGAGTCGTTGGCGGCTTTTTTTAGCGGACGGCGCGAAATGAAAACGGTGATGGTCGCCGGGCTGATTTCCGTAACGCTGAACATCGTTCTCGACTACCTCCTTATTTTCGGCGTCGCCGGTTACTGCGCTTGGGGAATCGCCGGGGCCGCGATCGCGACGTCGACTTCGATGTGGGTCAAATTTTTCATTCTCCTCGCGACGATGCTAAAGCGCGACCGCGACGGATGTTACGCCGTGCGCGCCGGTTTCCGTTTCGACCGTTCGGAGTTCGCTCGCCTTTTCCGCTTTGGAGCGCGAAGCTCGGCGCAAACGACCGGCGAAAACTGGTGTTATACGATGTTTATCCTGTTGATCGGGGTCTGCGGCGAGACGGCGAGCGCGGCGACGGCGATCGCGTTCAACCTCGACTTTTTGGCGTTTATGCCGATCGTCGGAATCGGCGTCGCGGTAACGACGCTCGTCGGAAACCAAGTCGGCGCGGGACTTCCGAATTTAGCGGCGCGAGCGACGCAAACCTCGGTCGCGCTGGCGACGCCGTTTATCGGCGCGTTGACGCTCGCCTTCCTCGTCGTTCCTAACTTTTTTCTCGACTTTTACGCGATGAAAAATTCCGCCGAATTCGAGCCGATTCGCGAAACGACGGCGAATGTGCTTCGCTTTGTCGCCGTTTATTTGTTGGCCGACGCGCTGAACGTAATTTTCGCGTCGGCGCTGCGCGGAGCCGGCGACGCTAACTTCATTATGAAGGCGACTTTAGTCGTTTTTGTTCCGATAGTCGTCGCGGCGTTCGTCGGCGTTTTCGGCTTCGGACGCGGCGTTTACTGGTGCTGGTCGCTGATGACGCTTTACGTTTTTTCCGCCGGGACCCTTTTCGCCGTCCGCTTTTACCGCGGCGCTTGGCGTTCTGCGAAACTAGTCGAAACCGATTTGCTCGACGACGCGACGCGCTCGGAAACATCGCCGTCGCAAGACTTGCGTTCCTCCGTAAACTAACGCTTGAACCGTTCTCCGCCCGTTTAAGGACAACCGATGAAAACGCCGACGACGAAAACGCGCAAAGCCTCATTGGAGTTAAACTTAACGTCGATGATCGACGTCATTTTCCTCCTGCTGATTTTCTTCGTTTTCACCTCCGACTTTAAGGAGCCGGAAAAGCTCCTGCCGACGAAACTCTCCGGCGTCGGCGCGATAACCGACGCGCCCCCGGTCGAGCAAACGGAGCGCGACCTCGGCAAAATAACGGTTCGCGTCGCCGCAAGTTCCGACTCCAAGCTAACTTGGACGATCAACGGAACTCGCGTCGAATCGTTGGCGGCGGTCGAAGAAACGCTTTCCGACCTCCAAGAAATCGACCCGGCCGTTCCCGTCGTTCTCGCCCCGGAGCGAAACGTCCCAATCGAAAGCGTTCTCGACGTTTACGACGCCGCCCGACGCGTCGGCTTGTCGAAAATTCAGTTCGCCGCCAACCCCGAAACGCTGACGCGCTAAATACCGTCGCAACCAACGCAACTGTTTTCCAATACAACATTTAAAAGAATCTTGCGAGCTTTTGATGAAACTTTCGACGCCCCGAACGCTCTCTCGCTCTTCTTTTCGACTCGCCCTTCTTGGCGCGGCGCTCGGCCTTTTCCCCGACTCCAACGCAACGCGTTTGATTTCAATAACTAACGCCGTCCAACCGACCGCGGTTTGGACGCCGCCGTCTTTCAACGAATTTGACGCCGACCTTCGTTTCGTCGACGCGCTCGTTTCTCGACGTCTCGTCGCGCAAGCCGACGCGGAGCTTGCCCGGCTTGAATCGCAACTTGCCGCCGCGACGCAAGTCAAACGTTTTCAATTTGGAAGCGTCGCCGTTCGCGCCGCCGTCGAATCGAACCGACTTTTGAGCGCCGCAGACCGAGCCGCCGTCGCCGACCGAATCGCCGCCGTTCGCGCTCTCGTCGAACCCGGGTTCGCCGCCGACGCGAACCCGTTGCAACCGCTCGACTTCGACGCGACGTTCGGCAAAGAGCCGCCCGCCGACGACGCGCTCGAATACGCCGCCGCGCTTGTTCGCGCCTTTTACGAACTCGGCGTTCTCGAAACCGAATCACAAAACGACACAACGTCGCCAACACCGTCTTCCAACGCAAACGTCGAAACCGGCGCGACTTCCGACGACTCGCCTTTTTTAATCGCCGCGTTTGAAACGTCGAGCGCGCTCGTTCGCCGACTTCCGTCGGAAAAAAGTCGGCACTTCGTTTATTGGAGCGCGAAAACGCTTCTCGCCCGCGCCTCCGTAAGCGCCGACGCCGAAAAACTTTACCGTCAAGCGATGACCGCCGCGAAAACCCTTTGCGCCGACGCCGACAAACGACGCGACGCCGCCGATTATTTCTTCGCGCGCCTTCTTCTCGTCGAAGCCGCGCGACGCCAAGCCGAAGTCGAAACGGCGACAAAACTAATCGGTCAAACCCTCGACGATCTCGCGAAAGCGCCAAACGACGACTCCGTATCGCAAGAACTCGCCGTCGCGCTCGTCGCGGAGGAAATTTTCCTTCTTTCGCTCGAATCAAAACCCTTTGACGCGGCAAAACTTGCGGGGGAAAACGTCGATCTTTTGAACCGCGAAACGTCCCGCCGTCCGCCGCGCTTCGCCGACCGCTTTTTCGACGTTTTCGCCGAACGCGATTTCGCTCGAGTCGCCGCTTTTTCAACCGCCGCGCTCCTTCTCGCCAAATCGGAAACCGTCGACGCAAACGCCGACGTTTCTGCGACATCCGACGCGCCGACGATAACGGCGAAAGACGCGCTCGACGCCGCTCGGCAAGCCGCCGACCGCCTCCCGACCGCTTTTTGGCGAGCTCGCGCCTCGCTCCTCCTCCGCGAAACAAGCGTCGCGTCCTCCGATTGGCGAACAACGGAAA
>JAFYQR010000109.1 GCA_017559825.1 Thermoguttaceae bacterium
CCCAACGCCAACGGAACCGCCGTCGCGAGCGTCCCGGCGTAAGAGTTCGTTCGCCGAACGCGGCGCGGCGTCGTCCAAAGGGAAACGAACGCGAGAATCCCGCTCGCCAACGTTAAAATAAGCAAAAAGCGAAAATTTTCCGGGTCGGCGCCCGCGTTCGCCCAAGGCGCGGCGACCAACGCGGTCAAAACGCAAACGCGCCCTAAAAACGTCGTCCACTTATTCATTTTTCCAACAAGAATCTTATAATTCGACGTTGTTTCAAAAAGAAAGCCGCGCCGACGAGCTTTCGCCGCGCCGTTCGCTCAATTTCGAGCGGCCCGCGCTCTCGCCTCGACGCGACTCTTCAGCAATTCGTCGAGCGAAAGAGCGTTCGCGACGTCGGTTCGCGTCAACCCGGCTCGCCGCGCCTGCTCGACGCCGAAACGCCGATACGCCAAGTGCGCCGGCGAGTGCGCGTCGGTCGAAACGACGACCGCAACCCCCGCTTTTTTCGCGGCGATCAGCCCGTCGACGTTCAAGTCGAGCCGCCGAGGCTGCGAGTTCAGCTCGAGCCGCTTCCCAAACCGGGCCGCCGACTCGACGAGAAAATCGAACTCGATCGCGATCGAGGCCTTCGCGCCGATCACTCGCTCGGTCGGGTGCCCGATTACGTCGACGAACGGATTGCGAAACGCGCCCTCGTACCGCCGCCGCAGCCGTTCGGCCGATTGCTCGAGCCCGAAGTGCAAACTCGCGACGACCCAATCGGCCCGCGCCAACGTTTCGTCCTTCAAATCGAGTTCGCCGTCGTCGAGAATATCGACCTCGGCGCCCTTTAAGACGCGAAAATCGATCCCTTCGCCTCGCAAAACGGCGTTCAGCTCGTCGATATAATCCCAATAACGCAAAAACTCGCCGTCGTTCATCCCGCCGACCGAAACGACGTTTTTCGAGTGGTCGGTCGCCGCGAGATACTCGAGCCCGAGCCGCCGAGCCGCCGCGACCATTTCCTCAAGGGAACCGGTTCCGTCGGTAAAATCGGTGTGCGAGTGCAAATCGCCGCGCAAGTCGGCGGGCGTCAGAAGCTCCGGCGTCCCGGCGGCGACCCAATCGTTCTCGACGCGCCCCTCGCGCAGTTCGACCGGAATCTCCGGAAGGCCGAGCTTCTCGTAAATTTTGCGCTCCGTTCGCGACCCGAGCCGCCGAGCGCCCGAATAAAGCCCGAGCGAAGTCAGCCGCCAACCGCGCTCCTCCGCCCGCTTGCGCAACGCGTCCCAATGTTTCGGCGTCGACGAAAGATAAAGTTTGCGAGCGCCCCAAACGAAGTCGGTCGCCGCGTAAAAACAGAGCCGAACCTCCGGCGTCGGCCGCCCGTTGAACGGAAGGTCGAACGCGCTCGCTCGGAACGAAACGGCCAAAAACCGCGCGTCCTCGGCGAGCGTTTCCTTAACGAAATCGGCGCTTTTGATTCGCTCGAACGTCGCTTTCGGATCGTCGGTTTCGATCAAGAAATCAAGCCGAGCGACGGCGTCCGTCTTGCGCCCGAGCGGCCCGACCGCTTCGACCCGAGCGTCCGGAGCGACCGCGGCGCTTGTTTTTTCGGAACGACCTGCGCGACCGGAACCGTTTTCCATCGTCGCCGTTCCGCGATTCTCGCTCGCCGTCTCGCGGCGCCGCGTTTCTCTCGCTCGCCGACGCTCCTCCTCCCAACGCAGCCGGGCGTTCTCCGGATTGTCGCGAGGCATGAAGAAACGTCGAATTTTCCCGACGACGCCGCGCGCTTGGTCGCGAACCAAGTCGAGCCGCTCCTTCGAGACGAACTCGGAAACGAGCTCTTTCGCCGCCGTCGCGACGTCGCGTTTCTTCGTCGGATCGCGCAGTTCCGAAACGACGAAATCGGCCAGCGCTTCGGCGTTCGCGCTAAAAAGAAGATTCGGGTCGGCGAGCGGAAGCGCGGGTTCGTCGAACGGCGCGACTCGGGCGAACTCGCTTCCAAACGAGTCGCTCGCGAAGCCGCCGTTCGCTCCGTCGAGCGCGTTCAGTAAATAAATATCGTCGAGAATATCGAGTTCCGCGTCGGGGGAAAACTCCCGCGATCGTGAAAGCGCGGACGCTTCGCAAGCTCGTTTCAACGAGTCGAGATCGCGAACGCCAAACGCGTCGCGCAAGAAACCGACCGCCCGCAAATCGAGCGAACGCACTCGCGCCAACTCGACGACCGTCGAGCCGACCGCTCGCGCCGCTCGTTCGAAAATCGCCGACGTTCCGGTCGCGACCGTCTCGCGCAACGCCCAAACGACGTCTGGCGAAAAACCGCGAAACCAATAGCCGAGCGCGGCGTCGAGCTCGGCCGTCGCCGCGGACGCGAAAAATTCCAGCGGAACTTCCAAAAGCGCGACGCGTTCCGCCGCTCGCGCCAGCTCGTCGGTCAACGGCGAGCGCCCTTCCAAAAATTCGAGAAGACGCGCCGTTTGCTCCAATTTTTTCGATATTCCGACGTTGTTCATACGGAAAATAGTCGTCGCCCTCGCCGAGATAGCGCCGGTCGCCCCGCGCTTTTCCTTAAAATCGAACGCGACGACTCGCCGTCGAAACGCCGAATCGTCGCCTCAATCGGGCCGCCGGTCGCCTCGAACGCGGCCGGCGCCCGTCTCCCGTCGACTAGTGCTTGAAGTGTCGACGACCGGTGAAGATCATCGCGATCCCGAGCTTGTTGCAAGCGTCGATGACCGCTTGGTCGTTCTTGGAGCCGCCCGGTTGGATAACCGCGACGACGCCCTTGGCCGCTTCGATACCGTCCGGGAACGGGAAGAACGCGTCGGACGCGAGAACGGCGCCTTGCGCGCGGTCGCCCGCTTTTTCGACGGAAATTTCAACCGAGTCGACGCGGCTCATTTGGCCCGCGCCGACGCCGACGAGCGCTTCGTCTTTCGCGAGAACAATCGCGTTCGACTTGACGTGGCGAACCATTTCCCAACCGAAACGTAGGTCGCGCATTTGCTCTTCAGTCGGCGCTTTTTCGGTAACGACGCGCCAATCTTCTTCCGGATCGACTTCGACGTCGCCGTCTTGCAGGAGCGCGCCGCCGGTCAGCGGACGAACGACCCAACCGCTCGGAGCGCGGCCGAATTCGCCGGTTTCGAGCAAGCGAACGTTCGCCTTCCACTTCGGAACGGTCGTCAAAATTTCCAACGCTTTCGGCGAGAAGGACGGCGCGATAATCGCTTCGACGAAGAGCCCCGGTTGCGCGAGGTAGTTCGCCGAATCTTCGTCGACTTCGCGGTTGACGCCCAAAATCGAACCGAACGCGCTAAGCGGGTCGCCTTCCATCCCCTTGCGAACGGCGTCGGCGATCGTGTCGGCGACGGCGGCGCCGCACGGGTTGTTGTGTTTCAAGACCGCGACCGCCGGTTTGTCGAAGGAACGCGCCATCGCCAACGCGGCGTCGGCGTCGAGAAGATTGTTGTACGAAAGTTCTTTCCCGTTCAGTTGGCGAGCGGTAACGGCGGACGCGCCCTTAAACTTGGAGTCGACGTAAAGCGCGGCGCGTTGGTGCGGGTTTTCGCCGTAACGGAGTTCCGTAACAAGCTTCATCGCCGACGAAATCGTGTTCGGGAAGGTCGCGGCGCCGTCGTGTTCGGCGAAGTAACGAGCGATCGCGGCGTCGTAAGAAGCGGTGTGCGCGAACGCGTCGCGAGCCAACGAACGGCGGAGTTGCATCGAGAGCGCGCCGTTTTGTTGGACTTCTTCGAGAACGCGAGCGTATTGCTCGGCCGAAGTAACGATCCCGACGAAGCGGTGGTTTTTCGCCGCCGCGCGAACCATCGTCGGGCCGCCGATGTCGATGTTTTCGATCGCTTCGGCGTCGGTAACGCCTTCTTTCGCGACCGTCGCTTCGAACGGGTAAAGGTTGACGACGACGAGTTCAAACGGCTCGATTCCGTGGTCGGTCGCCGACTTCATGTCGGTTTCGTCGTCGCGACGGCAAAGGATCCCCCCGTGAACTTTCGGGTGGAGCGTCTTGAGACGGCCGTCCATCATCTCCGGAAAACCGGTGTAATCGGTAACGTCGGTAACCGGAATCGCGTTCGATTCGAGATAACGCTTCGTGCCGCCGGTGCTGAAGAGTTGAACGCCCGCCGCGACGAGCCCTTTCGCGAAATCGGCGAGGCCCATTTTGTCGCTGACGCTAATCAACGCGCGCTTAACTTGAGGATCCATTTTTAACCTTTCTTAAACGTTGGCGTAGTCGCGGCCCGAAAGAAGCGCCGCGTTCTGGAAAAAATACGTCCTAATTATATTGTGCGCCGAAAACGCGACCGGGTCAAGCCCCCCCGAACGCTCCGCGGAGCGTTCCGAACCCGCGTTTCGAGAACGGCCGCCTTAAAAGAACGCAAAATCCTTGCGACCATTGCAAACGGAACCGCCGAATCAAACGCTCGACCGCGACGATTTTCAAAAAATCAAAACGCCTAAACCGTCGGCTAAGCGTCGCGCTTTCGTTCCGCCGAGTCGTTCGAAACGCTCGAGGCGCGTCAGCGAGGTTGCAGCGCGTATCCTCGTCCGCGAGCGACGCAAAGAAGTTTTCCCGTCTCGTCCGTAACGCGCGCCTCGGCGACCGCCGTCGAACGAGTGCGAGCAATTTCCTTCGCTTCGGCGATAATTTTACCGGTTTTAACGGTTTTGCAGTAAGAAATCGAAACCTCGATCCCGACGATCGACTCTTCGGCGTAGTTGCAAGCGGCCGCGAACGCGAAGTCGGCGAGCGAAAACAGAACGCCGCCTTGACAAACGCCGACGCCGTTCATGTGTTCCGGACGCAACGTCAACTCGACCCGCGCGGTTCCGACGCCCGCTTCGACCAACTCGGCGCCAAGGACGCCGCAAACAAACTTGTCGGCGAGCATTCGCTCTCGCTGCTTTTCCTCGCCGATGTAGGCAACTTCCGCCATTTTTTCTTTAACCTTTCTTTAAACGCGCCGCCGAAACCTTTTCCCCAAGCGAAACGCTTGTTTGAAACCGCCGCTTGTCGCAACGTTAATTTATTTACAAACCAGCATTCAAAAACACGACAAAAAACGGCGGCGCGACGCCGTTTCTTCGCCGCGCTCCGTTTTTTCGCCGTTTCGGCGTTCGATTAACGTCGATTGAGACGAATTTGATTCGTCGCGACAAAAATATTGTTGTGTTGAATACGAACGGTGAACCCGACTTCCTCGCCGAGTTGCTCCAAGTCGTATTTAATGTTTTGAACGTCGACTTTCGAATCGACTTCGACTTGCCCGATCAAAACGAAATCGCCTTCGGGAGTGATGTCGCCGTAAAGGTCGACGATGTTAATCTCTTTGTCGCCGAGGTAACGAGTGAACTGCGCGACGATCCCTTGCGAGTCCTTACCGAACGCGGTAACGACGAAAATATTCGACTCGGACGTTTCCGGCGCTTTTTTACCGTTCGTCGGATAAAGAATCGCTTGGCACCCTTCAAGCCCTTTTTCCTGCAGAATCTTCGTCTTCAACGTTTCCACGTCGTCGCATTCTTGCAACGAAAACGTCATAATAAGCGTGAAATAACCGTCGAGAACCGTTTGGCTGCACGACTCGATGTTGCCGCCCAAATTTTTAATCGCCGAGCTGACTCCGGCGACGATGCCCGGTCGGTCGACCGCCGTAACGTTAATCACATATCCGCAACTCATCGCGTTTTCCTTTACGATCGCGTGTTTTCGGTTGATTTAAAGTATTAAAATATTCCAATTATTCGCAATTTAACGGGCAATACTCGACGTTTCCGCCGCTTCGCCGCCCCGTTTTCAATCCTCGCGGACGCTAAATTCGAGCTTCCAGCGGCGCGGACCGCCGACCTCTTCGCACCAAATTTCGAGCGCGCCCAACTCGGTAACGACCGTGCGAAAACGAGTCGCGACGTACTCGACGCCGCCGACCGCTCCGTTTTCGCTTTCCGGCGCTTCGAGCGCGGTCTCGATCGGGTCGGTTTCGAGCAGCTCGCCGTCGTCCTCGACCAAATCGAGAAGCGTTCCCGGACGGTCTTGCGGTCGCGTCGTCGAACCGAAGAAACGGAAGACCGCCGGTTCGCCGACGACCAACTCGAACTCGTCGCTCGGAACGGCGAGCTCGGTTCCCTCCTCCATTCCGACCGGCGCGACGCACAGCGCCTTCATCGGTCGCGGAACGCCCGGAATCGCCAAGCCCGCCGACTCGATCCCGATGTAATACGAGCGCGCCGACGCCCCGCGGATACGAATCCCGCCGAGCCGCTTCGCCAGCCCGTAAAACGCCGCGCCGCGAGCGACCGCTCGGTCGAGGTCGGCGTCCGGGTTCAAATTCGTCGGCGGCGCGTCCGGAAACCAAGCGCGAAGCTGCTCTTCAAACCGCTCGGCGATCGCTTTCGACTTGAAAACGCCGCCGTTGAGGAGGTACCGCGTCGGGCGAATCGGCGCGCCGTCGTCGTCCGTTCGAGAACTCAAAAACGCCGCGACGTGCCGAGTGATCGCCGCGTCCGCCTCGAACGGGAGCCCCGCCTCGCGCAGCCCCGCTCCGGAACGCCGCCTCGGTCGGTCGTCGAGCGAGCAAATCGGGAAAAAGCCGTCCAAAACGATCGCGGTCGCCTCCGCTTTCGGGAAGTCGACCGAAACGGAGCCGCCGACCAGTTGACTCGACCGCCCGAACGCCGTTATTTTATACGTTTCTTCGCCATTCCCCTTATCTTCGCTCGTTTCGCTAAGAAGCGTCTCCTTCGCGTCGCGACATTGCCGCCAAAGGGAGCCGGCTTGCCAAGGGTTCAACTTCGTTCCCTTCTCGGCGAAGAGCGCGGCGGCCCGGTGCGCGAGCGCCAAGTCGACGTTGTCCCCGCCGAGCAAGAGGCGATTCCCGACCGCCAGCCGATTCAGAACGAGGTCGCCGTCCTCTTCCTCGACGCGAATCAGCGAAAGGTCGGTCGTTCCGCCCCCGACGTCGCAAACGAGCGCGACGTCGCCGACGGCCAACTCCTTGCGCCAAGCGTCCCCCTTTTGCGCCAACCAAGCGTAAGCCGCCGCCGACGGTTCTTCGAGGAAAATCAACGTCTCCGGATTGAACCCGGCCCCGACCGCCGCTTCCCGCGTCAGTTCCCGCGCGCTTTCGTCGAACGAAGCCGGAACGGTCAGCACGACCTGTTGCTCGAAAATCGGAGCGTCCGGGAACGCGTCGTTCCAAGCGGCGGCCAAGTGCGCCAAATACCGGCGAGACGCTTCGACCGGCGAAACCCGCGACGTTCCGTCGGGCGCGCCCCAAGGCAGAATCGGCTCGCGACGGTCGACTCGGGAGTGCGTCAGCCAAGATTTCGCCGAAACGACCGTTCGCTCCGGCGTCTCGGCGGCTCGACGCAACGCGATTTCGCCGACAAGATAAAGCGCGTTCGGATTCGACGTTCCGCTCGATCGCGCCGCGTCGGTTTTATCGCCGGAACCGATTCCGAAAATCTTGCGGAAAAAACCGCCTTTGCCGCTTTTACTCGTTTTATCGTCTTTGCCGGTCTCGCCGTCGTTTTCGCTCGTTTCCGCGTCGCCGTCGAGCGATGTTTCGTTCCAAGGCAAGCGCCAATCGGCCAAACCGCGCTCTTCCTCCGGCCCGACGTAAAGAGCCGACGGCAACGCGCCGCGCCGCTCGATCGCCGACGGAGCGACAAACTGGGGAATCTCCAAGACGCTCGGCTCGCCGTTTCCGCCCTCGACCGGCAAATACGCGAGCTCGCAATTCGACGTTCCCAGGTCGACGCCGACGACGTATTTCGCCGAAACCGCGCGACCGCTAAAATCCGCGTTTTCTCTCGAAGCGTTAAAATCACCGCCCATCGTCGCTCGCTCCTCCGGTTCGTCGCCGCCGTTTTTCGCTTCTCTAAGAGCGAAAACCGACGATTTTGTCATTAATTATTAACAAGCGCGAAAAGCGCCCTTCTCAACGCGACCGCTCGCCGCCGTCGACTATTATACGCTATTTTTTGGTTTTTATAAGGAGGTCGGCGCGTTCTTTCCGTTATCGCCAAATGCGAACGCTCGAACCGTCCTCGGCGATCTCCAAAATTTCGCGCAGTTCGTCGAACGAACGGACGACGACGTCGGCGTTCCCGTATTCGTCGAGCGAGTGCCCGGCGCTAAAAAAACCGACCGTCGTCGCTCCGGAGGCGCTCCCCGCGTCGACGCCGTTTTTCGCGTCGTCGATCACGACGCAATTTTCCGCCGGAACGCCGAGTTTTTTCGCCGCCGTTAAGAAAATCTCCGGCGCCGGCTTGCCGTTCTCCACCTCGTCCCCGGCGACGACGCGATCCCCGAAGAGCTCGCGAACGCCGAGCCAACGCAAAATATGCTCGACGTTCTCTCGCGGCGCCGACGAGCCGACGGCGATCTTAACGCCTCGCTCCGCTAAATATCGAACAAAATCGACCGCGCCCGGCGCCGGCGTCGTATGCGTCGCGACGCTCTCCCGAAACGCCGTCTCCTTGCGCTCGACGATCGCCGCGATTTCGTCCGGATCGGTCGGCGGGTTTTCGCCCCAATGCCGAGCGACGATAACGTCGGAAACCATTCCGAAAGTCGCCCAAAACGCCTCTTCGGTAAAGTCGACCCCGTCTTCTTCGGCGACGACTCGCCAGCTTTCCCAGTGCGCCGCGCCGCTGTCGATCAACACGCCGTCCATATCGAAAATAACGCCCATTTCTCCTCCGTTTTCGCGCCATAAAGCCGACCGATTCGCCGCGTTTCGCGCCGTTTCGCCGTTTAACAATTCCGTTCGACTCGACGCGCCGACGTCGGAACGCCGTATCTTCTATTTTGCCAAGTCTCGCCTTTTCGTCAAGCGCTCGACGCGGCGCAAAGGAGCGAAAATCGCGTTAAAATTAAAAACGTTTCGCCGATTCCGCCGTCTCGGTCGGCTCGCGACGCGCGGCAACGCCTCGGCCGCAGGCAAGCGTTGTTAAACCTGGCAAAACAGGCAGTTTAAACAAACGTTAAAACTAAAGCGTTCCGAGCGTAAAATCAGTTCGAAAGAAAAAAATTGCCTAGATTAACCTATATGAAGCGTTCTACGCCGACTTTAACCAAAATACGATAATTGGCAAAAAAAGCGCTTGCGTCCGCGCGAAAAGACGGTATACTCGACGTTGAACTTGCATTCCAAAGATTCAAAAAGAGTGACGTTTTTTTGAATTTGAATATTGATTTTTAACGACAAAATCGTTCGTCGAGTTCTTGGCGGTTCGCGGCGAGTCGTTTTTGTTTTAGCGGTTTTCGCGTCGTTTTCCCTTGGCTCATTGAGCGCAACGCGGCGTTTCCCGACCGTTGGCGAACGGTTCTTTTTTGGAAACGGGCGGCTCGCGTTCTTTCGGCGAGGTCGCGGCGACGCGCGCAAAATTCGTTGATCGTCGACGGAGACGATTAACGCGAACGGATCTCGCGTCGATCGGCGTTCTTCGCGGGTTTCGTTTTCGCCGATTCGGTTGGCGTCGAATCGGCGGGCGTTCGCGTCCCGTTCGACCGTTTTCCAGCGTCTTCGGACGTCGGCGACGTTTCGTTTTCGACTCAAGTAGGAAATTGGCTCGAAGGTTCGCGTCGTCTCGGAAAACAAGCGCGTTCGCCGCTCGACGAATTTAGCCCCCGCCGTTGAAAATCCTTGGCAAGGAGCGCGTTACAGGATGTTTCGCCAACAAAATCAACGAAAACCTCGCGTCGGTATCAATATGGCGTACAAACCGAAGCGAGACGCCGTGCAAGGCGTTAGTTACCTTTTCGAAAGTTACGTCGAAGGCGTCGTCGACGCGGGCGGCGTTCCCGATCTTTTCCCTTACTGCAAAAATTTTGACGTCGTTCTCGAGAAGCTCGACGATTTGGACGGCATTGTTTTCGTCGGCGGCGGCGACCTCGACCCCCGCAACGACGGTTTTATGTTGCACCCGTACACGCGTCCGATGCCGTCGGAACGCGAAAAATTCGACCGCATGCTGATGCGCGAAGTCGCTCGTCGTCGTTTGCCGGTCTTGGCTATCGGCGTCGGCATGCAGCTCCTCAACGTCGAGCAAGGCGGCACGCTCTTCCTCCATATTCCGGACGATATTCCGCGCGCCTTCCCGCACCGCGACGCGATGGATCCGCACCATCGCCACGGGCTCGTTATCGAGAAAAACTCCCTTCTCGACCGCGTTTACGGCGACAACGACGTTCGCGTTTCGAGCCTCCACCACATGGCCGTCGACGACGTCGCGCCTAACTTCCTCGTCTCCGCTCGCTGCCCCGGCGACAACGTCGTCGAAGCGATCGAGTCGACGCTCGACGATTGGCTCGCCGTCGGCGTTCAGTTCCACCCGGAATCGACCGCCGCGTCCGTCCTCGACCGCCGCGTCTTTAACGAGTTCGTCAAAGGCGTCGACGAGTTCCGTAAAACCGGCCGCAATCCGTTTGTTTGGACGCCGGAAAAACCGAAACGTTCCGCCCAATCGGAAAAATCGCGCAAAAACGACTATTCGTCGGACGTCGCGCTGATTTGACGCTCGTTTCTTTACGTCGCTCGTTCTCCGCGTCGAGAGCGAGCGGACGTTCCCGCCGTTAAACGGCCCTATTTTAGAACGCGACGGTCTTTTCGTTTCGCCGCCGCGCTCCTTTCGACGAGTCGAACGCGCCGTCCGCCTTGTCGTCGTTTCCGTTCTCGTCGATTTTTTGCCTAGGAGGCGCTCGATGTTTTTTTTCAACAACAAATCCGCGACCGGGCCCGCAACGCTCCGTCGATTCGTCGGCGTTCGCGTTTCGTCGAACGTTCGCAAACTCGAAACGGCGCTCGTCGGTTTGGAGGGAGCGCGTCCCGGCGCCGGAATCGTTTTGCAAAAAAGCGCGTCGTTCGACCTTCCGGAAGAGCTTTTCGCGGCGTTCGACGAACTCCGAGCGCAACTCGACGACGAACGAGACGAAACGACGTCGAACGACGATGCGGCGAAAACTTCCGTCGACGCGTCTTCCGATTTATCCCAACTCTCCCAAATTCGCGCGATGACGACGACGCTTCAAGAAGAAGCGATCGACGCCCTTCTCGACGAAACAAACGTTCGCAAAGACGAAATCGTCGCCGTCGCCGTCGACGATCCCGGCGTTTGGACGCGCGCCGCCGATTGGGACGCTTCGCCGATTCGTTGCGGACTCGGCGACGGCGCGGCGCTGGCCGAAAAAACCGGGCTTAACGTCGTCGACGGTTTCGTCGGCAAAGATTGGGCGACCGACGGACGCGGTCTTCCCTCGCTCGCGCTGCCGTATTGGATCCTTCTCGGCGGCTCCGACCGCGACCGCCTGCTGATCGACCTCGGCGAAACGGCGCGTTGGACGTATATTCCCTCGTCGGTCGTCGACAAAAAATCGTGGTCGCGAATCCTTTTTCAAGAGGTCGCTCCGTGCGGTTCGTTGCTGAACGCGCTGACCGAGGCGGCGACCAAAGGCGAATCGAAACTTGACGTCGGCGGGCGCCTTTCCGTGCAAGGACGCCGGAACGCCGAGCTCCTCGACTTTTGGCGCGAGGTCGCTCGGCGGGCGCGGGGCAAGGACGCCCTTCCGCCGCGTTATTTTTCGTCGCCCCTTTCCTCGACGCTCGGCGCCGCCTTCTATTTGGAGGCGTTGCGAAACGAGGAGTCGCGACGCTTCGACGCGCTCGACGCTCTTTGCTCGGCGGTCGGTTTTATCGCCGAGTCGATCGCGGAAAGCGTCGAGGCGAACGCGTCGCGCTTCTCCGAATCGTTCGAGATCGTGCTGACCGGCGCCGCGAAGCAAAACGGTCTTTTATTCAACCGACTTTCGACGCTCCTCGCGCCGCGTCCTCTCCGTTCGCTCGACGAGTTCGGTTTTTTGGAGGACTCGTTCGACGCGGCGGCGGTCGCGACGCTCGGCGCGCTCTTCGCGGCGGGCGTTCCGGCTTCCCTTCCCGAGTTGACCGGCGCGAAACGAGAATCGCTCCTCGGTCGCGTCTCGCCCGGAACGCCGGAAAACTGGAAGCGCTTTTGGCAGTTTCGGCTTGTCTAAACGACGCGATCGTTAAAGTCGACGCAAAAGTTGCAAGCGACGTCCCATTGTCAACTCTTCCTATCGACATTCAATACGCGCCGTCGCCGTCCGCCGTCCGCTTGTCAAGCGCCGTCGACGCGTTTTTTCATCGCGTCGACGGATTATAAACGTCGATAATATTTATTGCCGAAATCGCTCTTTTGTCTTTCTCGCGACGAAACGCTTGATCTTCCCATCCCGCCTAACCGTTATATTTTATCCTTCGTTTCGAACGCGTCGCGTTAATTCCGACGCAAACGTCGCGACTTTTCGACGATTTTTCTTGAAAAAGAGCGGTTTTTCTTCGCGTTCCCTTGTTTCGCCGGTCGATTTCGGCTATATTAAAGGAAAAGCGGCGGAAAACGCGTTCGTCGAACGTCGTTTTCGCTCGTTTTCTCACCAACCGCAAGCGATTTTTTTCGCGAGAAAGCGCATTATGTCCGAAAAAACCATTTTTAAACGCATTATCGACAAAGAGATCCCGGCGTCGATCGTTTATGAAGACGACCTCTGCCTGGCGTTTCACGACGTCGCGCCGCAAGCGCCGGTTCACGTCCTCGTCATCCCGAAAAAAGAGTTGCGTTCGCTCGACGACGTCGAGCCGGAAGACGCGCCGCTACTCGGGCATATTTTCGCCGTTATCCGCCGTTTGGCGCGCGAACTCGGCGTCGCCGAAGACGGTTACCGCGTCGTCTCGAACTGCGGTCAAAACGCGATGCAAACGGTGCCGCACCTCCACTTCCACTTGATCGGCGGACGCGGTTTCGCTTGGCCGCCGGGGTGATTTTCGCTTCGTTTTCCGTCGTTTTGCCGAATCGCCGATTAACGTCGCCGCCGCTGTTTAACGCGACGCTTTAGAAAAATTACGTCCAAAAAGATGACAACCGATAAATACAACGATTATAAGCAATATATTGAAGCGAACCGCGAGACGTTTCTCGCCCAATGGTTCGAGGCGCTCCGCATTCCGAGCGTCAGCGCCCAACGCGAACACAAAGACGACGTCCGCCGAATGGCCGATTGGCTCGTTTCTTTCATCCGCGAAAAGCTCGGAATGGAGGCGCGAACGCTCGAAACCGCCGGCGCTCCGCTCGTTTACGGCGAGTCGGCGAAAATCCCCGGCGCGCCGACCGTCCTGATTTACGGCCACTACGACGTTCAACCGGCCGAGCCGTTCGAAGAATGGGTTTCGCCGCCGTTCGAGCCGACGATTCGCGACGAAAAAGTCTATTGCCGCGGCGCGAACGACGACAAGGGCCAATCTTGCGCGCACCTTTGCGGACTCCAAACCTATTTGGCGGTCAACGGCTCTTTCCCGCTCCAAATCAAGTTCGTTCTCGAAGGCGAAGAGGAAGTCGGGAGCGACGCGCTTTCGGCCTTCCTCGAAGACGAAGCGAACCGCGAACTTCTCGCCTGCGACGCGATCGTCGTCAGCGACACTTCGGCGGCCGGTCCCGGTATCCCGGCGATCACTTACGGCCTGCGCGGCGTCGTCGGTTTCGAGTTGAAGGCGACCGGCCCGAACCGCGACCTCCACTCCGGCATTTACGGCGGTTCCGTTTACAATCCGGCGATCGCGTTGGCGAAAATTATCGACTCGATGATCGACGAAAACGGCAAGGTGCAAATCCCCGGTTTTTACGACGACGTCGCCGAAATTTCGCAACTCGAACGCGACGCGCTGGCCGGCAACCCGTTCGACGCGGAAGAAAATAAAGCGCAAATCGGAATCGACGCCGAGTTCGGCGAGCCGGAGTTTACGACGCTCGAACGCCGCGGCGCCCGTCCGTCTTTCGACGTCAACGGCCTTACCAGCGGCTATCAAGGCGAAGGCGGCAAAACGATCATTCCGAGCTGGGCGTCGATGAAATTCACCTTCCGCACCGTCCCGAACCAAGACCCGGAAAAGATTCGCGAAGGCCTCCGCGCTCATCTCGCGAAGGTAACGCCGCCGGGAATCAAGCTCGACCTAACCTGTTCGCAAGGTTCCGGCGGGATGGTGATTCCGCTCGACGGCCCGTTCATCGTCGCGGCGAGCGACGCTCTCGAACGCGTTCACGGACGGCGCCCGCTCTTCGTCCGCGACGGCGGTTCGATTCCGATCGTCGCGAAGTTGCGTCAAAAATTGGACGCCGAAGCGATTTTGGTCGGATTTGGGCTCGACGACGACGGGATTCACTCGCCGAACGAAAAATTCGACCTCCGCGCCTTCTTCGACGGCGTTCAAACGAGCGCGCTCCTTTGGGACGAATTCGCGAAAATTTCGCGCCAAAAATAATTTAACGCTCGCGTCAAACGGCGTTTAGAAAGCGTCCGCCGCCCTTCGTTCTCGCGACGCGGCGGCGGACGCCCCTTTTTATTTCTTGCCGCCTTACCCTTCCTTTCAAATTTGCCGAAAGCAAGACGAAAGAAAAGCGCTTTTGGCTTGTCTTCCCCCCTGTTATTCCTTAGGAGTTCGCGCCTTGTCTTCCGCCGACGCCGCCAACGACGCCCGACTTTCCTTCGAAATTCCGCCTTCGCGCTTTTTCCCGCCGGTCGAAGCGGCCGAACCGGACGGCCTTCTCGGAATCGCCTTCGACGGCGCGCTTCACCCGGACTTAATCGTCGACGCGCTCGTTCACGGAATTTTTCCTTGGCCCTTTACCGTTCCCGCCGACCTCGGCGAAGTCGACTTTGAGGAAGACGCCGATCTTGACGACGAAGACGACGAAGACGACGACTTCGAAGAGTTCGACGCCGCGGACGATTTCGACGAAGACGACGATTGCGAAGACTTTAACAACGAAGACGCGGACGATTTCGCCGTTTTCGACGAGACAACCGACGCCGCCGACGCGCTTTTCGCCGCCCTTTCGCCGCGTTGCCAAAACGCCGTTTGGGAGGGGTTCGACGCGTCGTCGTTGAGCCGTCTCGGCGAACTTCGCCTTTCAACGCCGAAAATCGCCGAATCCGCCGCGCCCAACCGCCTCAATCCTCCCAATCAACAAAATTCAGCCGACTTAACGCCCGACAAAACGGAACGCCCGCTCGCGACGCGCGAAATTCTCGGCTGGTGGTCGCCCGATCCGCGAGCGATTTTCGAGTTGGACGACTTTCACGTCTCGCGGCGACTCGAGCGTACGATTCGAAGCGGCAAGTTCCGCGTTACTTTCGACGAAGCGTTTCCGGAAACGATGCTCGGTTGCGCGAACGCGAAAGGCCGAGCCAACGGCGAAAGTTGGATAACCCGGGAGTTTTACGCGAGTTACTGCCGACTTTTCGAACTCGGGCTCGCGCACAGCGCCGAATGTTGGCTCGGCGACCGGCTCGTCGGCGGCGTTTACGGCGTCGCGATCAACGGTTTTTTCGACGGCGAATCGATGTTTTCGGTCGAACGCGACGCTTCGAAAGTCGCGTTGGTCGCTCTGTTGCGCCGCCTAAAAACGCTCGGTTTTCAACTTTTCGATCTACAAATCATCAACGACCACACGGCGAGCCTCGGCGGTCGCGAAATCCCTCGCGCCGAGTACCTCCGCCGTTTAAACGTCGCGCTCCAAACGCCGACGCGTTTCGTTCCTTAAAGCCCGTCCCTCGCCAACGCCGGTCTGACGAACTTTGGAGAGGGCGGCGCGTTTGCTTCCTTAAAATCCCGCTCCTCCAAACTTTAAAGCGCCCGTTAAAATCAACGCGAGCGTTAGTTCGGTTCCCCGACCAATCAACGCGACCGTCCAACCGGCGAGCGAAAACGACGGCGAACGAGCCCGCCTAAGGAAGCGCGCCCCCCCAAAAGCGACGACGGGCGTTTCCCGCTCCGCCAAGACAACGCAAGCGCTCGACCGGCAAGCGAAAGCGACGGCAAACGTTTCTCCGCTCCCCCCTTAAAGCGCGACGTTTCGCCCGCCGAAACGTCGCTAAAACCGCTTTAAACGTTAGAATCTAACCGCAAGAAACGCAAAACGACGACGCTTCTCTCCGAAACGCCGTCGTTTTTATCGTTAAATCCGCTTTTTTCGCGCTAGTCGTTTTCTTTTTCGCTCGTCGTCGGCGTTCCGCTTTCGGTCGAGATACGCTTGATCGACGGAAAAGTCAACGTAAACTGCGCGCCTCGTCCAAGTTCGCTCTGAATCGCGATGCGACCGTTATGCCCTTCGATAATTTTCCGCACCGTCGGAAGCCCGAGCCCGGTGCCGCCGCGTTTCGTCGAGAAAAACGGCTCGAAAATCCGTTGGAGCGTCGCGTCGTCCATCCCGGGCCCGGAGTCGATAAGGTCTATCGCCGCCTCGGCGCCGCAAAGGCGCGTTCGCACCCACACTCGTCCGCCGCCGCTCGCCGCCGCTTGCGTCGCGTTCAAGAGCAAATTCAAAATCGCGCGATCGAACGAGCGTTTATCGATGCGAATCGTCGGCAGCTCGCTCGAATAAAACTCCAAAATTTCGACGCCCAACGCGTCGGCTTGCGGACGAAAAAACGCGACGATCTCCTTCAACTCCCGGTTCGCGTCGGCGGCGGAAAGCTCGAGCCGGTGCGCTCGGGTAAAATCGAGAAATTCGTTCAATAAATCTTCGAGCCGAGCGGTCTCGCGTCGCGCCGTCTCGATTCGTTTCAACGCGCGGCGCCGCTGCGGCGAGTCCTCCAACTCTTCGACGTCTTCCTCAAGAAGCTCCATATTCAGCCGAATCGTCGAAAGCGGATTCTTCACTTCGTGCGCGAGCGCCCCCGCCAAGAAGGCGATTTCCGCGTACATTTCCTCCAAACGCCGATTCAAACCGTTCGGCGTAAAGTCTTTCACCGTCGACGGATCCATTTTTCGTTTCTCTTGCTCGTCTTTTCTATTTAACGAAGCCGCGCTCTCCGACCGGCGACGCTGCGACGACGTTCTCGGCGGTTCCCGCGTCAGTCGTCGAGCCCCAAGTCGCCTAGCGCTCGCCGCAATTGGCGCTCGATTTCGTCGCGCGGCATGCGAGCGATCGGGAAAACGGGCGTCGGATTGTACGCGTCGTTTTGCATTTCTCGCTCGCGTCGCTCTTCCTTCGAGTCGACCCGCGACGCGACGACTTCGTCCTGCAGCGCGTTCAGCCATTCGGGCGTCTCGAACCCGGCCCCGCCCGGCGCCTTCGCGAACTCGTCGATTTGCCGCTTCAATTCTTGGAAAATCGGGTTCGACTCGTCGCCGCGTCGCGCCTCGGTGATCGCCTCGAAAACGAGTCCGCACATTTGAGCGACGTCGAGCGGACGCACAAACCGCTCCGCCAACCGCTCGCGCACGCTTTGAAGGCAAATCCCGTATCGCTCCGTTAATTTATCGTAATTGCGCAAACTTTCCTGCGAAAGATCGGCGCTTTTCGTTTTGACGTTGCGCTTCCAAAGCTCGGCGGCTTCGCGGCGCCCGGCTCGAATCAGCGCGTCGTGCGCCCAGTACACCGGCTTCAAATTCCACGCGATTCGCTCGTAGTTCGCCAAAACGCGGAGGAAGTCGAGGAGCGCGTACAAGTTTTCGCCGCGATCCGACTGCGTCGTCGTGCTGTTGTAATCGACGTATTCGGTATAATTTTCCGCGACGCATTCGAGCGCGATTTCGAGCAGACCGGCCGCTCGCTCCAAGTTTTCGGTTCCCTCGACGATTCGCGTCGCCAGTTTGTCGCCGAACTCGAGATCCTCGTTTTCCCGTTTCGCGTCGCAGAGCGTCGTCAAGTAGACGCGCGTTCCTTGATGCAAAACGGCTCGAATGTTGCGGAAATTCAGGAACGCTTGCGTGAAGAGGTCGGCGCCGTACTCCTGAATAAAGTTTTTCAGCGCGTTCCACTGCCCCGGCGTCGAAATCGCCTCGACCGACGAAATGCGGATATGTTGGCTATGCGAGAGCCAACGGTGCAAGAGCGCGTCCATAGTTCGCTCGAGGTAAGCGACGAGCGCTTCGTCGCTCGAAGCGAACGGGCCGTCAGGTTTCAAGCGCCAATATTTCGACGATTCGGCGAGCGTTTCGGTTAGACCGCGCGTCGCCGTCTCGACGAGACGGTCGAACTCGGTAATCGAACCGGGCGCCGAAAGCCGCGCTCGCTCCATTTTTTGAACGCAGCGGAGAAGATCGAACGTTTCAACGAAAAGCCCGAGCCGCGGAGCGTACTCGAAGAGCCGCGTAACGACCTGCTGCAGCCGTCGACAGTCGACGATCGCCTTCGCGTCCCCGCCGCGCGACGTCGGAATGTAAAGAAGCGTTTCGTTTTCGAGCCGCTCGATCAGTTCCGGCCAAAGGCGGCGCGTTCGTTTCGAGTCGATCCGCAGCATCGCGCCGAACGTTTCGAGCGCCTTCGACTTCCACGGTTTCGCGTACCGCTCCGCTCGCTCGTCGCGCAGCGCCGCCTTCAAAAAGACGACGGCGTCCTCAACTTCGACGATCGTCCAGATCACGCGGTCGAGCAAGATTTCCTTCGTTCCGCGCAGTTGGTCGTACTCGGCGAGCGCCTCGGCGGTTCCGTTCGGTTTCGGAACGCGGAAGCGCGACGCTTGGTCGAGGAGTTCGTAAAGATCGTCCTCAAAAGCGTTCGCTTGTTTCAGCCAACCTTCGATCCGCAGTCGAGCGTCGCTCAACGTTTCGTCGTCGAACGGCTCGCTCGCGCCCGCCGTCGCCGCGCCGCGCAAAATCGGCGACTTCCCGGCCGCGAACTTCCAAAGTTTCACCGTCGAGCAAACGAAAGAAAGCCCCTCGTTGACGCGATCCGTTTCTTGCGCAAATTCGTAATCGTCCCCCTCGTCGCTAAACTTCGCCCCTTTTCCCTCGACGACGTCGTCGTCGATTCCGTCGTCGGCGCTGTCTCGGAACGACATATTATCGTAAGCCGCGCCGTAAAGCGGGTCGATTCCTCGACTTCGCTCGTCCTCGTCGTCCTCGTCGATCCAAGGCTCGTCGTCGGGTTCCGCGTCGTCGAAACTTTCGAACTCAACCGCCGCGGAACCGGAACGCGCCGCCTCGTCGGCTTCCCGCTTCGGCTCTCTCTTTTCCGTTTCGTCGGCGAAATCGCTCAAAAGGCGTCGAATCAACCGCTCGACGTCCTCCGGTTCGAGCCCGTTCGACGAACGCAACTCTTCGGCGGCGGCCAAACCTTCCGCGGCGCCGTTCTCCTCGAACGTTCGAATCACCTCGTTCCAGAGCTCGGTTTTGCGACGAGCGTTCTCCTCCTCGGGCGAGGTCGGAGCGAACGCGTCGTCGGCCGCCGCTTTCTTCTTCGCGGAGGCGTCGAAATCGGGGTTCGAAACGGAAATCGATTTTCCGACGCCGAAAACGCGCTCTTGGTAGCGCCGCCGGTCGTTCGGCGACAAACGCAGCTCGTTCAGAACGATCTGCATGAAAACGCGGTACGTCAGGAAACTCGGGAAGACGTCGGCGTTGTCGTTATAAAACCGCTCAAACTCTTCCGGCGACGGCAAGTTCTCCGCGTCGACCGCTCGCGCCGCGTCCTTAAAGTTCGCCTTCACGACGAGTTTCGGCGTTCCGAGCGTCGAATAGCCGACGAATTTCGTCGCCAAAATCAATCGTCGCGCCAAGTCGGCGAGAATCGGGTTCTCGGTTCGGAAAGCGAGTTTCTTCTCAAAACGATCCGGGTCGAGCCGCAGCGTCGGTATCGTCCAGTTTTCTCCGGCGTTCGCTTCGAAACGATCGAGGAAGCTCTTCGTCAAATTCCAACGACGCAGATATTCCTCGGTCGACCAATTCGCGTCGAACGACTCGCCGCGCTTCGCGTACGGCGAGCGTTTTCCCCCCTTCGGCTCGTTCGAATCGCACCACGCCTGCTCGATCCAAGCGAACGCGATCGAGTGGAACGAATAGTCGCCCTCGACCAGCGGAATCGTTTCGCAACGGTCGAGCCAATAAATCAATAACGACGCGGTCGAAATCAAGTCGTTTCGGTCGAGAAGCGCCTCGGCGAGGAGCACGAACGCTTTTGGCGAAGCGAACCGCTCGACGTGCCGCCGCCAAAACGCGACGTCGCCGACCG
>JAFYQR010000110.1 GCA_017559825.1 Thermoguttaceae bacterium
AAACGGCGGTTCCCGCGTCCCCGACGTTAAACTCGGGGAGCGCGAGTTCGGTCGCTTCGGCTCCGACTCCGAGCTTGTCGGAAACGGCGGTTCCCGCGTCCCCGACGTTAAACTCGGGGAGCGCGAGTTCGGTCGCTTCGATTTCGACTCCGAGCGTTTCCGGAACGACGGCGAGCGCGGCTCAGACCGCGTTGACCTCGATCTCGGCGGCGACGTCGAACGCGGCGGGCGCTCAAGCGGCGAGTTCGGCGAGCGGCGCGTCGGCGAGCGATTTGGCGTTTCCGACGCCGCGAACGTCCTACGTAACGACGCCGGTCGGACGTTACGGCGGTTCGCGTCGCTTGAACGCCGCGGCCTTCGCGACGAAAACGTCGGCGACTTCGTCGTCTCCGGTCGCTTCGGGGGCGGTCGTTTCGTCGTCTCCGGTCGCTTCGGGGGCGGTCGTTTCGTCGTCTCCGGTCGCTTCGGGGGCGGTCGTTTCTTCGTCTCCGGTCGCTTCGGGAACAGTCTCGTCGGTTCCGAGCGCGTCGGTTCCCGTCGGCGTTTCGGTTGCGCCCGCTTCGAACGCGGTCGCGGCGGCTCCGGTCGGGTATCGCGAATACGTTACCAAAGAGGGAGACAATCTCCTGACGATCGCCGAAAACGAACTCGGCTCCAGCTCCCGTTGGGGCGAGATTAAGCGGCTGAACAACTTCCGTTCCGGCGCGACCTACTTCGACGTCGGAACGACGATCAAGCTGCCGCTCGGCGACTGACGACGTTCGAATCGCCGTTTGGCGCGACGCCGCGTTTCGCTCGTCGGAACGCGGCGTTTTTTGTCGGCGAATCGAGCGCGTCGACGTTGAAAGTCGGGCGAAAAAAAGGACGCCGACGTCGATCGGAGTCGAAAATCGCCGTCGACCGCGACCGCCGTCAACCGACCGAGCGCGAACGGAGTCGACATATCTTTTGGAGCTTTCCCATTTTAAAAGGGCGGAAAAAAGTTTTTTCGAAATTTTTCGCTTTCGCGGGAAAAAGCGCCGGTTTGCGCCGTCCCCTAGCTTGCGAAGAACGAAAAAAAATGGAAAATGAATAGAATCGGCGCGGGAATTTTTTCTCGGCGGCTCGGCGGCGGGCGAAAGCGGTCGGGCTCCGTCGCGAAGGAACGCGATTCGCGCTCGATTTTCTTCCCGATTCGGCCGATTAGGTCGAAAGGAGAGCGGGCCGCCTCGAACGAGGGCGCGCTCGGAGAAAACGAGCCTCGAGCGAAAAAAGACCGCGTCGAACGAACGAGTTTTCGACGTCGAGAATTAAATAATCGTAACGATTGGAAATTACGAAAAGACCAATGAGACTAAAAATCATCCGAATGGATCTCCCGCTCAAGCATGTGATGACCGTTTTTCGAGGAACGATCAGCGTGATTCGAACGGTCGTCGTCGAACTGGAGCAAGACGGTTTGAGGGGATACGGCGAAGCCTACGAAGACCAGCATTGGGGAATCAGCATCGAGAGCATGGTTCGTTCGCTTGAAATGTGTCGCGAAAAAATGGGGAAATACGCTTTGGCCGATCCCTACGCGTTCGGACGGTTCGTCGCTCCGATCATGCGCGACAACCCGGCGGCCGCGTCGGCGCTCGAAATGGCCGCCTGCGACCTTTGGGGCAAGTTGCGCAACCAGCCGTTGTGGCGCGTGTGGAGGACCGATCCGCGCCGCCTGCCGATTTCGAGCTACACGCTCGGGCTCGACTCGCTCTACCGCATTTTGGAGAAATTCAACGAGCAGCCCGACTGGCCGCTGTACCGCGTCAAGCTCGGTTCGCACGAGGACATGACGATCCTACGCGAGCTGCGCAAGCGAACGAACGCTCCGTTCCGCATCGACGTCAACGGGTGCTGGACGTCGCAGCAGGCGCTCGAATACTTGGACGAGCTCAAAACGTTGAACGTCGAGCTGATCGAGCAGCCGCTCCACCCGGACGACTGGGACGGAATGCGCGCGTTTAAGGAGAAGTGCCCGTTCCCGGTGATCGCCGACGAAAGCTGCCGCTGCGAGGAAGACCTCGAAAAGTGCGTCGGTTTCTTCGACGGCGTCAACCTGAAGCCGGTGAAGTTCGGCGGTCTGAATCCGACGCGCAGAGCCCTCGAAAAGGCGAGAGCGCTCGGTTTTAAGACGATGATCGGCAACACGATCGAGTCGTCGATCGCCGCCAGCGCGACGTCGCAATTCGCGCCGCAGCTCGACTACGTTTACCTCGACGGGCCGCTCCTTATCGACAAAAAGATCGGCTCCGGCGTCCAGCTCGACCGCGGGCGCATCATTTTGCCGCGCGAAAACGGAACCGGCGTCAGCTTCCACTGCCGTTGAGCGAAACGAAGCGGGCGAGGCGAACGACGCAAGCGGGCCGAACGATCTTTGGTCGCGCTCGCTCGTCCGAGCGGTCGGCGTCGGCCGCCGTCGCGCGGACTGGGGAAGCCGGGCGGTCGCGGCAAACGCCGTTGACGCCGATTTTCGCCGCCGTTGAGTAAAATCGATAGAATAGGCGGTTTAGGCGACGGTTCGGCGGCGCGTCGAACGAATTTGCGTCGCCGTTTTGCGTTAAAAAAGCGGGTTAAAGAAAATAAGGAAAAGGCGAGCGAGCGAAAATGGCGGCGCAAAAGAGAACGCGGCTGTATAGTCGGCGCGGCGATTTGGGCGAAACGGGGCTCCTTTTCGGGCCGCGCGTCGGGAAAGATCATCGGCGAATCGAGTTGACCGGAACGCTCGACGAATTGAGCGCTTGGCTCGGTTGGGCGCGCGCCGAGGGGCTAGACCCGCGAGTCGACGCGGCGTTGGACGCCTTGCAGCGGGCGATTTTCGACGTCGGCGCCGAAGTCGCGACCTTGACGCCGGCGAAGTTCGACGTTCGAACCGTCGGCGACGAGGACGTGAAGGCGTTGGAGCGAACGATCGACGCTTGGGACGCGCAAGTCGAGCCGCGACGCGAGTTCGTCGTTCCCGGCGGAGCGAAGTCGGCGGCTGCGCTGCACGTCGCTCGGACGATTTGCCGTCGAGCGGAGCGTCGGGCGACCGCGCTGCTGCGTTTCGACGAAACGTTTTCGCCGCGAGTCGTCGCTTGGCTGAACCGCGTCGGCGATCTGTTGTTCGCGTTGGCTCGTTTCGAGAACGCTCGCGCGGGACGCCGAGGCGAGCGGTTCGCGGAACCGGAGCCGACAAACGAATAACGTTGCGACAATGTGAAAACGGAGCGATTAGAAGCGCCGAGCGTCGAAGGACGAGCGGCGTTTTCGCGTTTCTTGCGACCCGTGGGCGGTTTGACGGGAGCGCCGTCGTTGGGCGAATCGAAAAATAAAACGTCGCCGGTTAAAATCGGCGGGCCGTCCGGCGTTCGAGCGCGTTGAGCGAACGAGCGCGGCGGTTGATTCGGAGATCGGGCGCGTTGGGGAAAATGGGAAACGAAAAGGCGGCGACGGGGCGCGGCGCGTTTGGGGGAAAACGGGAGGAAACGCTAATTTCGACGCCGATTTTCGGCGAGCCGACCGAGCGCGTTTTCGGAGGAAACGGGACGAAACGCCGACTTTTTAATCGGTTTCGCGGCGTCGTCGACGCGAACGAAGAACGCGCGTCGCGGCGCCGACAAGGAGCCCGCTCCAAGCGAACGCGCCGAGAATCGCGCCGACGAGAAGACGGCGAGGTCGGTAAGTCGCGACAAAACAATAGGTTCCGGCGGGAAGCGTCGTTCGGCGCAAAAAACGGAGCGTCGGTTCGAGCGGCGCGTCGAACGACGCGTCGAGCCGCGTTTTGAGGAATGCGGACGCGGCGTCGGCGTCGAATCGAGCGTTCAAGAGCGTCGCGGTCGCTTCGGCGTCGAGCGGGTGGGCGCGGCCGCGCCAATCGGGCCAATATTGCTCCGCGAAAACGAGGTCCGCCGATTCGGCGAGCTCGACGAGATAAACGACGCGGTTTGGCTCGTAGGCGAGAACTTCGGCGCGTTCGTCCGGAAGCGGCGCCGGGCGGCCGTCGCGGAAAATCCAACCGCGGTTCGACGGCGCGAC
>JAFYQR010000017.1 GCA_017559825.1 Thermoguttaceae bacterium
GCCGTTTCCCGCCGACGCGCCCGCGCCGCCCTTGCGCTCGTTCGAAGAATTGTCGCAAGACCGCGTTTTTTACCGTCTGCAACAGAAATTCGAACGCCTCGACGGCGAAACGCAAAAAAGCCGCCGCGACCTTTACCGACAAATCGTCGACGCGCCGAACGCCGACGAGCTTTGGCGGCTTCTCGACCGCTACTGCGCGTGGTTCTCCGTTTGGCCGAGCGACGACGAACGCGAAAAACTCCTCGCCGCGCCGATTCCGGAACGACTTGAAATCGTTCGCCGACATTTCGCCTTCGCGCGCATGGTCGCCGAGCGGCGACGCGACGACGCGAACCTACCTCGGCAAAACGCGGGGTCGCCCGCGTTCTCGCCGTCTCGTCCCAACGGTTCCGACCGAAACGACGCGTCGCCGCAAATTCGCGCTTTCCGCAACGCGCTTCCGGAAAAGTTGCGCGACGTCGATCTCGCCGCCGTCGGCGAAAAATACGACGAATTTCTCCGCGCTCGCCGGGGATACGGCGGCAAACGCGACGCCGCGCTCGCGTTTCTGACCGAGGAATCGGCCGAAAACATCGTCGACGCGCTCGACGAAAACGCTCGCGACTATCTTCGCGGGCTTGGCGAAGAGGAACGCTCGGCGGCGCTCGGGCTTCTCGTTACGCTCGCTTTTTGGGAACGCGAGGAACGCTCGGCGTTCAAGCCGACGCGTCCGCTTCAAAACGTCGAACGAGCGAATCGGCCGTTCGACGCTCGTCCGTTCGCCGACCGAGACGCGCAACGCCGCGACGCCGTTCGCGAGCTCGCCGAAACGCTTCGCAGTTTGCCGCCCGAGTTCCGCGACCGCGTAACGGCGCGGCCGGCCGACGAAATCCGCGGTTACCTTTGGGCGACGCATTGGCGTTTCGCGAACGGCGGCTTTTCGTCCGAGCGACGCGACGGCGACCGTTTCCCGCCGAGCGGGCCGCCGCCGTTCGAATCGCCGAAAAACTAACGCTCCGGCGAAACGCCGTTTTTTCTCCCGCGTCGAAACGTTTTTCGACGCTTTTTTTACGTCGGGCGCCGCGACCGCCGCGAGCGCGCCCCATTTAGTCGCTACAATCCATACATTTATTCCGCGCAAAGAAAATCTTTTACCAATTCGCCTCATTTTCTCTATATTATCATTGTATTTCCTTGAAAAAATAGTATACTCGCGTTCAAGATAAATTAGAGCGAGAGGGCAAAATTTTCCGTTTCCGCTCTTTCGCCGAACACGACGTATTCAGCGTTGTTTACTTGGGTGACGACTTGCAACGACGCGAAGAGCAACGGGGTCGAAAAACTTGTTTTTTCGGCTCCGTTCTTTTTTTTGCGCCGTTTCTTTTTCCGGCGAGCGCGGTCTCGTTTTCCTCTCCTTGACGTCTTGCGAAAAAACGTTATATTTTTAAGAGCGCGTTCGACTCAGACGCGCTTCGTTCCTTTCGCGTTTCGCCGTTCGGTTCGTTCTAACGCCGGCGCGCCGCGATTTCCTCGAAAGATAGCGAGCCCGTATCGATTCGCCCTTTTTCCTTAAATTGACACGCGTTGAAAGCCTCGGCGCTTGGATTCGTTCTTAGCCCGTCGCCTTTCGCGCTCCTCCAACCGCGGCCTAAGCCGCCGGAGACGCGCCGATGAGCTCCTCGAATCCCTTGTTGCTCCCGGAACTTCGCCAAATGATCGCGTCGAACGACGCGGAGGAAATGCGCGTTTTCTGTTCGGCCCTTCACCCGGCCTCGACGGCGGAGTTCCTTAGCTCGTTGGAAGCGGGCGAAATCTGGACGATTCTTCTCGAAGTGGACGCGACGCTCCGCGCCGAAATCTTTAGTTACTTCGACGAGGACCTGCAAGTTCAAATCATCGAATCTTGCCCGCGCGAGGAAATCGCGAAACTCATCGAAGAGATGCCGTCCGACGACCGCGTCGACGTTCTCGACGAGGTCGAGCCGGACGCGTTGGCCGAGATTCTCCCGCTCCTTTCGACGGAGGAACGCGAAGACGTCGAGCTTCTGCAAAGTTACGAAGACGACGCGTGCGGCGCCGAAATGTCGTCCGACTTTATCCGTCTTCACGAAGGAATGACGGTTGGCGAAGCGATCGCGGAAATCGGCGCGCAAACGCACCTCATGGAAACGGTCTACTACCTTTACGTTCTCGACGACGCGGAGCGGCTCGTCGGGATCGTTTCGGCTAAAGACCTCCTCCGCCGCATCAACCGCCAAGACGAGCCGATCGAAGGTTTTATGAAGTCGAAGGGGACGCTCGTAACGGTCGAGGCGACGGAGAAGCGCGAAGAGGCGATTAAGCTTGTCGAAAAATACGACTTTGTCGCGATTCCGGTCGTCGACCACGCCGACAAAATGCTCGGCGTCATCACGCACGACGACGTTCTCGACGCGGCGGTCGAAGAGTTGGTCGAGAACGCGCACATGAGCGCGGCGGTCGATCCTCTCGGCGACGAAACGTATTTGGACGCGAACCTTTGGACGCTGGCCCGCAAACGCTTTATGTGGTTGGCGATTCTCCTTTTCGGCGCGATCACGACGGCGATCATTCTGAAATTTTTCAACAACGTAACGGAACAAATCGTTTGGTTGGTCGCGTTCCTCCCGATGGTCGTCTCGAGCGGCGGGAACTGCGGCGGTCAAGCGGCGACGCTGGTCGTAACGGCGCTGGCGACGGACGAAATTTCGCTCGAAGACTGGAAAAAGATTGCGCGTCGCGAAACGGCGATGGGCGCGATACTCGGCGGTTTGATGGCGATCTGCGGTTACGTGAACGCGATTTTGATTTACGCGTACGGCGACGACAAAGTAAGTTACGGGCACTTGTTAATCGTCCCGTTGGCCGTTTTCTGCGTCGTTTTTATCAGCAACTTAGTCGGCGCGTTGTTGCCGTTGCTCTTTAAGAAGATGCGTCTCGACCCGGCGTTGATGAGCAATCCGTTCGTCGCCGGTCTGTCGGACGCGCTCGGCACGTTCGTTTACCTCTGGCTGGCGTTGCTCCTGATTATGCCGTTCGCGGCGTAACCGTCGAACCGTCGTTTTTTCCTTTTCCCCGCCGCCGTTCGGACGCAAGGTCGCGAACGGCGGCGTTTTTTCTTCCTTTTTCTTTCTCCGCGACGCCGCTTTTAGCCGCTACTTCGCCGCTTTGCGCCCTAAAACGACGCGCAGCCCCGTATAGACTTGCGCCTCTCCCTTCGACAGCGCGCGCGAATCCGAGCAACATCTTGACGGCCAAGCGTCCCAATGTCCGCCGCGAGAAACTCGATCCAAAGCGCCGAATTCCGTCTCGACGGGTTCAAGCTCCTCGGTCGTCCATTCCGCGACGTTGCCTAGCATATCGTAAATTCCCCAAGGATTCGGTTCGAACAAACCGACCTCGACCGGACGAAAAATCTCTTTTGGCAAAGGCTTCCAGCTATCTCGATCGCGCTTGTGGACGCCGACGGGCGCGATTCTGAACGCCATCCTTTCCCACGCGCTATCGTTAGCGTGCGCTTTGTCGCAATCCCATTCGTCCCCCCAATAATAGCGCGTCGTCGTTCCGGCGCGGCAAGCCTGTTCCCACTCCGCTTCGGTCGGGAGTCGAAACTCGAACCCCTCGGGCGCGACTCCGGCGTCGTTCAATTTTCCGACAAAATCTTGCGCCATTTGCCAAGAAACGTAGTCCGTCGGAAATCTTTCCGCGTCGACTTTCTTCCAACGTTCCACGCAACGTCGAACGGCGGGATCGTCCGCGTATTTTTCCGGAATTTCGACGGCCCAAGGCGCCGGCGGCCCCGGCATATCGGACTCGGGCCCCCATTGACTTTGGTCTCGTCCGACGATCGCCTTCCACATCGCGCAGGTAACTTCCGTTTCGAGCGTCCAGTAACCGTCGAGAACGCAAACTTTTTCGGCGCCGGGTTCCCCGACCGCAACCGAGCCGCCCGGACAATACCGAAACGCAAATTCGACGCCGTTGATATCGAGCGTTTTCCGCGTCCCCGGTTCGCATTCCGCGCCCCAATTATCGGCCGTCGTCGCCGTTTGAACGCTCGTTTCGCCGACGTTGGTCGACTCCGCAGCTCCGCCGAGGTTCGTTCCGCCGCTAAGAAACGCCGCCAAGGCGACGCCGGCGAAAATTCTCGCCTTTTTTTGAACGTTTGTCGTTTTCATCGCTGTTTCTCCTCATTTCACCGCGCCGTCGCACGTCTAAAAGCCGTTTTTTAACGCTTAACGCGACATATTATTTAATATAGCGAGATCGCGCTGGCAAGTCAACCGTTTGGGTTAAAAATTTTGAAGTCGCTTTTTTCTCCTTTAGGGCGCAATTTGAACGCGTTATATCCAAACAACGCGACTATTTGCCCCGCCAATCCGCCGGCCGTGCGATTCGCAAAAATAAAATGTCGATTACTCCGCCCAAAAACACAAACTAATAACAAGCCGATTCGTAGCCAACCTCGCCTCCCTTGAAAGTTGTTTCATTTAGCGCAAACGTCGCGAGATATAAAAAAGCCGATTACTCCGGCGACAAAAAACGTAATCCTTAAAAATCCGACTCGCGGCCAATATCGATAGCGCGGCCTTTTTAGCTTCGAAGCTGCGACGCCTCCGAGAATTGGCGACAAAACGAAAAGATTAACGTCGCGTTTCACCGGATTTCGTTGGCGCAATTAAGATAATCTAAGCAGAACAAGTAATTTTTAAAGAGGGAAAAGCGGTAAACGCTTAAAACGTCGTGAAGATGCTGTGAATTTTATCTTTTCACGTCGCGGACGCGTTTGATAGCGGCGAAACAGATAACGTTGCGTTTAACGATTGCGACAAACAGGGTTAAGCTTCTTGGCGACAGGGGTAAAAAAGTCGCTAAACAATTCGGCGACGAATACTCGGGCTCGACAACTCTACGGCGCCAACTAAAAAAGCGGTTGAATTGTGTCTAAGCTCGAGCAAAGAATCCTCAGACGGTCAAGTTACGTCGCAAACGCCCTAAAAAACGAGTCAAGGCGCTTCGACGAGCGACCGAAACAAAATAAACTAATAGCGCGACAAACAACACGAGAAACTTCAAGAAACAAAAAAAGCCGGTTAGGTTTCCCTAACCGGCTTCATATATCATAGTAAAGATTTCACACAGTGTAAAACCAATCATCGCGATCCCTCGTAAAACAACCAACTTGCGTCGGCTGAGTTTCTAATATCCTTAGAAAGGAGGTGATCCAGCCGCAGGTTCCCC
>JAFYQR010000111.1 GCA_017559825.1 Thermoguttaceae bacterium
CTCGTCGACGACGTCGCTCGCCTCGCCGCACCCCAACGCGTCGAGCCCGAACGCCGCCTCGTCCATCTTTTCAGTTTTCGATTTTTCCGTTTTTTCCGGTTCGCGTCGCGTTCCGTCGTCAAACCCGCGGCGCCGTTCGAACGCGATTCCCCCCGTCGACGCCGCGCTCGACTCGTCGTCCGCCTCGCTCAACGCCAAAAACTCCGCGACGATCGCGTCGACGTCGTCCGGCGCGACGGTTCCGACCGTCTTCGCCTCCTCCTCGATCGCTCGAGCGACGTCCGGTTCGAATCGCGCCAAAAGGTTTTCGGCCGCTTTTTCGTCGAGAATCGACAAAAAGAGCGCGGCTTTGCGAATCCCGTCGCGCTCGGCGTCGTCGTTTCGTCCGCGTTTCATTCCTCGTTCGTTCTCCTCGACCGCGTCGCCGCCGTCGCCGTTTTACTTTCGTCGTCTTTCCTACTTCGTCGTTTTCGCGTCGAGCGTCGCCGTCCGTTTTCCGTCAAGCGCCGGGTCGAATCCAACGCCTCAGCGACGCCGCCGCTCGCTCCGGATTCTTCGCGACGAGATCGAGCGCCTCGCGACGCCGATTCGAATCGCTTTCGAGCCCGTTCGCCTCGTTCCGTTCGCGCCGCGTTTCCCGACGTTCCGCGACGTCGGCGACGCCGTCGATTCGCCCGCGCTCTCGCTCGACGAGCGCTCGAATTTCGAGCAAATCGTCCTCCCAATCGTCCAAGTCGTCGTCGAACGCGCTTTCGTCCGCTTGTCCGCCGAAGCCGCTAGAATCGCTCGAATCGTTCCAACCTCCGAAATCGCTCGCTCGATTCGCTCCGTTTCGAGCGTTTCGCAAGCTCGCGATCGGATTCGTCGGCTTTCGCCGCGACGCGATTTCGCCGACTTCGTCAATCTCGTTAATCCCGTCGGCGCCCTCGTTTTCGCCGTTTCGCGTCGTCGGCGTTTTCTTTTTTTCCCGCTTAATCGGCGCGACCGGCGTTTTCATTTCCTCGGCGTCGTCGATTTCCTCGCCTTCCTCGCGCCGCTTGGCGAGCCGTCGTTTCTTGCGCCGCCGCCCCGCCGCGCTCGTTCCCAACGTTAAAATCGTCAAAATCCCGCCGCCGACGCCGCCGACAATCTTTGCGTCGAGCCGTCGCGCCCGTTCCTTCCAACGCGCCCAAAGCTCGCTCGCCTTCGACTTCGCGCTCGACGTTTCGGTTTCGAGCGGTTCCGCGTCGCCCGTCGACTCTTCGGCGACCGTTCCCTCGACTTCGGCGACCCGACCGAAATTCGCGACGACTTCCAACGGTTTCGCCCCTTCGGAACCTCCGCCTAATCCGGCGAAATCGCTTCGATCGTCGACGTCGCGCGGATCGGCGAAAACGTCGACGACGACCGAGCGCGCCAACTCGTCCTCGCTCCAACCGTTTTGCTCGGCGAGCGGACGCAGGAGCGCGAGCGCGACATTTTTCGTTTCTTCAATTATTTTCTGTTCCGTTGTTCGATAAAGAGCGCGCCAATCGGCGATCTCGTCGTCGTTCGCAAAAGTTTCGCCGGCGTTTTCCGCCCTCAAATTTTGCGCGACCCGACGAACGTATCCTCGCGGCGTCCCGACGCGAACGACGAGCGCTCGCGTTCGAAAGCGCGTTCGTCCGTCGCTTGACTCGCCGGCTTTTTTTTCGACGCCGTCCGCCTCGTTTCGCGCCGTCGCGCCGCTTTCGCTTTTACTCTCGCTTTCGTTTTCATTTTCCGAACGATAACTCGCCGAGACGACGCCGCGTTTCGCTCGCCCTTTCGGCTCGGTCGCGCCGACCGAAAGAACGCCGGTTCCGCGCGTCGCTCGTTCGACTTCGGCCAAATTCCGCGCCTCGACCGCCGTCGTCGACGCTCGCGACGCGACCGGATTCCCGAGTCGAGCGAACGCTCCGTTTTGCGCGACGCTCGCGTTTCGCCCGTTTTTTTCGTCCCAAACCGCCAAAGGCCGCGGTTTCTTCGTTTCCCCTATTTCTTCTATTTCGCCCGTTTCGGCGATTTCAACGCTCGCGAGTCGTTCCGCCGCCGTCGAAGCGCGTTTCGTCCCCGCGACGGAAACGATTTTTTCGCCCCGCGCCCCTTGTCGCTCGTCCTCTTCCGCTCCGACGACTGTCAGCTCGGCGGCGACGGCGACGCGGACGCCCCTCATATAATCAAACGTTTTTTCTAATTTGTCGCGCCAATACGTTTCAACGCGCTCTTTTTCAGTCGTCAACGCCAACTCTAGCCCGTTTCCAACCGATTTTTCCGAGCCGAAATACGATTTTCCCGCTCTCAAATCAAGTATCGAAACGTTTTCGTTCGCTTCCACGCCAAGATGGTGCTTCGTCGCGACGGTGATCGCGGAAAGAAGTTCCGCGTCGAGTTCGCCTCCTTCGCGACAAGCGACGCCGACCGACGCTGTAACGACCGTTTTCGCCGTCAATCCCGACTGTTCTCGTCGAGAACGGACGCCGACGGTCGCGTATTCGATTCCGACGATTTGCTCAAGCGTTCGTTCGAGCTGATAAGCGCAGACGTCGAGGTCGCGCATTCTCGTTTTCTCCGCCGACTCGAAGGTCCCTATCTCGCGAATCGCGTCGCGTCGATACTCGCTCGGCGCTTTCGGGTAGGCGCCCGCTTGCGCGAGCGCCGCTTGATATTCGCTTTTTTTGTTTTTGGGGACGAAAAGCCGTCCGTCCGCGTCCCAAGACCAATCGTCGAGCCCGGCCGCCGCTAGGGCAGCGCTCGCCGCTTTTTGATCCTCGCGCCCGTAAAACCAGCCGTCGAACGCCGATTCCGAACCGCTCGACGCGGAAAACCCGCCTCCGCAAAGCGCCCAAAACCCCCAAGTCGCCAACGCGACGACCGCCCCGCCTCCGAGCAGGCGCGACGTTTTCGCTTTTTTGAGGTTGTCGTCGTTCATTCGTTCTTCCTAAAATTCGGCGCTAATCGACGTTTTTCGTCGCCGTTTCGACCGTCTTGATCGCTAAAAACGGCGCTATCGTCGCGATCATAACGAATTTTCGCTCGCTCGACAAGCCGTTTTTTTTCCAAAATCGCCGTCCTCTTTTTCGCCATCTCCCCCTCTTTTCCGATTTTTCGCAACCGTCTCATTCATTATTTTCGCGTCGCTTCCGTAATTCTCGGGCCGACGTCTTTCTCGATTATTCCGCTTATTCGTTCGTTTCCGATATTTCGCGTTCATTCAGTGCGCCGAAAATAACGATTAAAATGATTTTTCACACGCTTAGATTAAGACGTTGAAGTCGGAGGGGAAAACTTGAGAAAAATTTCCCAAAAAACTCAAAATTCTCATTTTGTTTTCACGTATTCAGAGTATAATAACTAAGTCGTCGCGTTGAGTTCGCCGACTTAAACGCCGTCGTTTGCGTCGACGTTAAGTTTTACGTCGTCCGAATCGTCCGCGACGTTTCGTTGCGGCGGCGGTCGTTCGCCGTTCCCATTGCCAGAAAGAAATGTTATGCAATCTTCCGCTCGTTCTTCGCAAACTTTCAAGCATACCGTCGCCGAACTCGCCGAACTCGCGCAACTTGCCGATTTGCTTCCGGAAGACGCGAAAGCGCGTTTTCTTTCCCTTGTCGATCGCCTTGCGCGACTTATCGAAGAAACCTTGCAACGTCGCGAAAACGACGCCGAAACCTTGCGCTTTATCCGCGTCGCGCTCGAAACGTTGCGTTCCCAGATCAATTATCATCTCTTCGATCTTGAAGCGACTCGTCGCGAAAACGACGCGTTGCGCCGTGAAAACGAGCTTTTGCGCAAACGATTGGACTCTCTCTCCTGAGCGTCGAGCGTAAATTTTAAAAATTTTGAGAAAAATTGCGAAAAGGGCGTTGACGAATCGCCAAGTCGCGGTATACTGATTTTGTTGTTTCGCTAAGGGGCGGTTTTAAGTCCCGTCTTTCGAAGCGGCAAATCCCGGGGGATTAGCTCAGTTGGGAGAGCGTTTGGCTGGCAGCCAAAAGGTCATCGGTTCGAACCCGTTATCCTCCATTCGTCCGAAAGGGCGGTTTTGAACGAGGACGTTCGGCGGTTTCCGTCGTTTCTTTTTCGTTGAAAAGCGGCGTGTTTAAAGCGTCGGACACAGGTCGCGAAGACGACGTTTCCGGGGGATTAGCTCAGTTGGGAGAGCGTTTGGCTGGCAGCCAAAAGGTCATCGGTTCGAACCCGTTATCCTCCACTTAGCTCCGAATTTCGGAGCTTTTTTTATTTCTTGCGTCGTTCGTTTTCTTTTTTCGGTTCGCTTTGGGTTTCAACTTCCGTCTCGTTCGTTTGCCGCGCTCGAAGAAAAACGGGTTTTCTCTCGACCGTCCTCGGCTTTTTTAAAACGCTTTTTTATCTTGCCCCGCGCCCAAAAACGAAAAATTGCGTTTTACCCGGTCGAGCGAACGACGCTAACTCGCCGCCGCGTCGATTTTAACGCAAAAAGCGGAACGCCCGAACGCTCCGCTTTTGCTCTTTTCACCGATTTCGCCTTTTCCTTGCCGCCGACTAAAAACGAAGTTGGCGGCGCGCCTCGAACGACGCGACGGCGACGCTGACCGACAAATTCAAACTGCGAATTTGCGGACGAATCGGAATCCGCAAGCCGCGCTCCGGCTTCGTTTCGAAAAAAGAGTCCGGTAAGCCGCGCGATTCCGGTCCGAAAACAAAGACATCGCCGCGTCGATACGAAACCTCGTCGTAATCGCGAACCGCCTTTTTGGTAAAATAGTAAAAATCGGCCTCCGGATTCTCGACGTTTTTCGTCTCCGCCATCCGTCGCAAAAGCGCGTTCCAATCGTCGACCGCCTCCCAATCGAGCGCGGGCCAATAATCGAGCCCCGCCCGCTTCAGTTTGCGATCGTCGATCTGAAACCCCAACGGCCGCACAAGCCAAAGTTTCGCGCCGACGCCGACGCAAGTCCGTCCGACCGCGCCGACATTCGCCGCGATCTCCGGCTCGAAGAGCACGATATGAATCGGCGGCGCCGTCGTTTCCGCCGCGTTGTCTTTCGCCGTTTCTCCCATTTCGCACGTTTCCTTATCTTGCGCTTCTCGCGCGTTTTCTCCAACTTCGCCAAGTCCAAAAAGAAACGCCGAAACGGGACGCGCTCGTCTCCGTTTCGACGTTTTCCGACGTCGGAACGCGCCGCTTCCGACGCGTCCCTATTTCGCCGCTCGCCGACTAACCTCGACGACGCTTTTTCCGGGAGAACGCCGAGCGATCCTCCTCCTCGGCCTTCGCGAGCCGCTGACGTTCTTGCGCCTTTTCGACGATTTCGTCCCACCAAACGCGGAACTTGCTCTTCGGCGGCTCGACTTTCGTCGACGCGACGCGGCGGCCCTTCTTGTCGCGTTTTCGTTCGTAAATCTCATACGAACGCCCGGTCGCGGCGAACGCCTTGCGACGGTCGCGCTTCGACTCGAATCCGGCGACCGACGACGCGCCGCCAACCGTTTCGACGCCGATCGGCGCCGCGTCCGCGTTCAGCTCCAAATCGGCTTTCGGCAGCATCTTGCGTTCCAAAAGGCCCCACAAGCTCGAAACGATGAAGTAAATGCAAAGCCCGCTCGGCACCTTGAAGAACATGAAGCCCATGAAGATCATCATGAAGTTCATCATGCGGCGCATCATGCGCTGCTGTTGCGCTTGCTCGTCGTCGCCGACAACCGGCGGCATCAGGATTTTCTGCTGAATCAAAAACAGCGCGATCGTGATCGCCGGCAAAATGTTCAGGTACGGCCCCAAGCAGAACATCGACAAAAAGCCCTGCCCGGCCATGTTGAAGTCGGTCCAGCCGATCGAGTTCCAAAAACCGCTCCAGTCGAACGCCATGTCCGGCGCCGCGAGGTTCGAGCACCAACGAGCGTCCCGCGAGAAAAGGGGCGCGCCGTACAGGTTCACGTCGAGCGAAAGCGCTTTGTACAACCCGATAAAAATCGGCATTTGGATGAAAATCGGCAGACACCCGCTCAACGGATTCACGCCGTGCCGCTTGAAGAGGGCCTGCTGCGCCGTCATCATTTCTTGCGGCTTGTCCTTGTATTTCTCGCGCATCGCCGTCAATTCCGGCTGCAGCTTCTGCATCTTCAGCGAGCTCGCGACCTGTTTGCGGCTCAACGGGAAGAGGCACAAACGCACCAAAATCGTCAGCATCACAATCGCGATCCCGTAGTTAAAGACGAGGTAGTCGTGGAAAAAGTGCAAAATCCAAAGAAGCGGAATCGACACGAACCAGAACCACCCGTACACGAGCGTTTTGCTCAAATCGTAAGCGGCCAACGCGTCCGGACGCTTCGGCCCGGCGAAAATTTCAAATTCGCGCTTGATCGAATCGCCGGCTTGCCCGCGCGGAGCGAGCTCGGCGTCGGCGCTGCGGAGACGGAACGAAACGTCGGCGAAGTTCGGGCGTTCCTTCACTCGAGCCCCGACGCGAATCGGCGCGTAAGCGAAAGCGCCCGCCGCGTCGCCAAGCGGAATCGCCGAGCATTGGAAGTATTGCCCGTCGACGCCGAGGAAGTCGACGTCGGTTTCGTCGCTGCGACGCGCTTTGTCTTCGGCGACGTCCCAACACTTGATCACGTCGAATTTCTTGCCGTTATTTTCCGAAACGACCAAGTCGCGCAACCCGTAGGCGCCCCAACCGGGCCCGGTCTTGCGTCCCGCCGAGAACCAAGCGCCTTCGAGCGCCAAACCGGTCGGGCCGTCGAGCAAATACGAAACGCTCCGCTTCGCGCTCGGATCGAAGTTGCGAATTTCAAGCGACAACGTCAAGTGGTAGCCGCGCCCGTCGGTCGGCTTGCGTCCGCTTTCCGGCAGCTCCTCCGGAACGATCGCGTATTTTTTGACGATTTCTAAACGGCGTTCGAGCAAACGTTTGCGGAAAACGACCGCGTCGACGCTCGATTCCTCCGCGACGTATTCCCAATAACCGTCGCGCATGTCGACGCCGGGAAGCTCTTTAGTCAAACCCGCCGGACGCGGCGCGGAGCCGGGCGCCGGATTCTCGACCGTCGCCGCCCATTCGGTCAAACGATCGCCGTCGACCGCCGCGAGCGTCGTCAAAAACGAAGCCGGGTCGGCGTTCAGCTTCCGCTTGCCGTCGTCGGCGGTCAGGAGCTCGAACGCCCCGACGTCGCCGCGAACCGCGCCTTGAAGCCCCGCAAGGTTGACGTAATCCGCGTAATCCTTCACCAAACCGCTCGGACGCACGACGGCCAACGGCGCCTTTTGCAGCGCGACTTCGAGCGTTTCCTTCGCGAACGTTTCGCCCAACGACGCCGGTTTCGCGGCGTCTTCGTTCGCCGCGACCGCTTCGCTTTCGGCGGCGGAAATTTCGGTTTCGGACGCCGCGCTTTCGGCGGGTTCGGCCGTTTCGTTCGTCGCGACCGCTTCGCTTTCGGCGGCGGAAGTTTCGGTTTCGGTCGTCTCGGCTTTGGCCGTTTCGTCCGCCGCGCCGAGGAACGGAACCGATTCGAGCGAGCGCATCGCCGCGGCGGCCGCGTCTTTCAGAGCCCGATACGGCGCGCTTTCGGCCAACGCGTCGCCGCGCAAGACCTCCAAGCGGATCGTTTCGCCCGGCTTCGTTTTCAGAAGCTCGTCGCGCAACCCGTCGAACGACGCGATTTCGACCGGCTCGACTCCGTCGCGAACGACGCCGACGATTCGGTCGCCCGCCTTCAATCCGGCGAGCGCGGCCGGCGTTCCGGCGCCGACGACTTGCGCTTCAACGCCCGGAAGCCCCAAGTCCGTTTCGATCCAAGCGAGCGACTCGTCGATGACGATCTGCCCCAAATAACCGGTTGAATCGTTATTATCGACGTATTGTTCCTCGTTCAACTCGATTCGCGCCAACGCGGCGCCGCGGTTCGAAAAGGTCGCCAACATGCGGTGCGGGCTCTTCGGGTCGAGCGAACCGAGCGTGAAGAACTCCGGCGCGAGGCCGTCTTTCGCCGTTTTTTCCGCCGCTTCGACGAACGTCGGATCGAGCGCGGCCTTCGCCTCGTCGGTCAGCGTCGGCGCGGCGCCGGTCGTTCCGGAACCGAACTCGATCGGAACCGGCTCTTGCGTCGGCTTCGCGGTGAAAACTTGGAACGTCCAGACGATCAAAAAGGTCGTCATTAAGATGAAGAAGAAGTTCGACTTCGGGGGCTCTTGCCGTTCGGCGCCCTTGCGGAAAGAGTTCGGAACTTGAGGAGGTTGAAGAGGCGGGAGTTTCGGGGTCGTCATTATTAATTAATAGGAGTTTCGTTAAACGTCTCCGACGAGCGGCGCGGCTCGAACCGCTTCGCTCGTCGTTTTACTTTGTTTTGTTCTCGTTCGCGACGCTCGAACGCCGCCGCGAAGTCTTCGCTATATTTTCTATTTTAGCGCCCTTCTTTGATCCGTTGCGCTAAAAATTTGTCGAGTTCAGGAATTTTATCGATTTTTTTTTGCGTCGTCTCGACGTCGTACTCCAAACGGCGATACTCGATTCGATTATCGGCGCCGTTTTCTTCATAGGAAACGATAACGTAGCACGACGCCGGATTATGGTCGCGCGGTTGCCCGACCGAGCCGACGTTCACCAAGAGCTTGCGCTCGTCGAGCGGAAAGACGCCGTCTTCGAGCTCCGACGCGGCGAAATACGAGAACGCGCCGCCCCCTTCGTCGACGAAAACGCCCGGAACGTGCGTGTGCCCTTGGAAGCAGTATTGCGGCGTCAACGCGAAAAGCTTCGTCATTTTGTCGGCGTCGGCGACGTCGTCGCTAAAAACGTACTCGTTCAACGGATTGCGCGGCGAACCGTGAACGAAGAGGAATTTGTCCTTTTTGTAATAGCGCGGAATTTCGCCGAGAAAATCCCAACGATCCATCGCTCGCGGCGACAACGAGCGCTCGAGTTGTTCGCGCGTCCAAAAAACGGCTTCCTCGGCGATATGGTTGAACCCCTCCGGATCGAAGAGCGTCGCTTGGTCGTGGTTCCCCAAAAGGCAGACCTCGACCTTGCCTCGTTTGCGCAAATCCATCATCAAGTCGACGCATTCGAGCGGATTCGGCCCGTAGCCGACCAAGTCGCCGAGACAGACGATCTTGTCGACCTTGCGCGCCTCGACGTCCGCCAAGACCGTTTTGAAGGCTTCGAGGTTGCTGTGTATATCGCTAATGACGGCCAGTTTCACCGGACCCTCCCCTTTCTTTTGCGTTTCCTCCGGACGCGTCGTCCGTCGTCCAAGCCCCGACGCGAGGAACGCCGGTCGCCCTACTATAACACCTCTATTATCGCGACGAATCGCAAGACGTCGAGCCCCCCGCCCGCGAAACGACGACGTTTTTTTCGCGTTCTCGCCGCCGCTCGTCGCTCAAATTCAAGAAAACAACGCGCGATCGGCGCCGTTTCCGACGCCGATCGTCCGTCGTTTTGCCCAGATTTGCTATTTTACCGTCGCTTTTTCGTTATTTCGCGCCGTCTTTCGTTTTCTTCGCTTCGGTCGAAGCGACCGTTTCGGCGACGCGAATCGGCTTGAAGAAGGACGCGCCGAGCGGCGGAATCAACGCTTCGATCGCCCAAGGCCGTCCGTCGCACGGAGAATCGATCACTTGCCGCGCGCCGTTCCCGACGCCGCTCCCGCCGTAATACGGCGAGTCGCTGCAGAAAATCTCTTGGTAGTCGACGCGCTCCGGAACGCCGATAAAAGTGCGGCGCGGCACCGGCGTGAAGTTCGCCGCGACGAGAATGTGGTCTCGCCAATCCTCGGCTTTGCGCATGAAGACGAAGAGGCTCTCCTCCCAACGCCCGCAGCTGATCCACTCGAACCCGCGACCGTCGAAGTCGAAATCGTGGAACGCTTTTTCCTCGCGGTACAAACGATTCAAGTCGGTTATGCAGCGCTGCAGCCCGCCGTGCGTGTCGTCGTAGCGCAAAAGCTCCCAGTCGAGCCCGGCGTCGAAGTTCCACTCTTTCCACTGGCCGATTTCCGCGCCCATGAAGAGGAGCTTTTTCCCCGGGTGCGCCCACATGTAACTATAAAGCAAGCGAGCCAACGCGAACTTTTGCCAAAGATCGCCCGGCGCGTTCCCGATCACCGTCCCCTTGCCGTGAACGACCTCGTCGTGCGAAATCGGGAGCACGAAGTTCTCCGAGAACGCGTACATCAGGCTGAACGTCATTTGATCGTGGTGGTACTTGCGGTAAATCGGGTCTTCCTTGCAGTAGCGGAGCGTGTCGTTCATCCATCCCATGTTCCACTTCATCGAGAACCCGAGTCCGCCGTCGCAGACCGGTTTGCAGACGCCGGCCCATGCGGTCGACTCTTCCGCGATCGTGAGCACGCCCGGAAACCGCCCGTGCGTTTCGACGTTCATTTCTTGTAGGAACGCGATCGCTTCGAGGTTTTCGCGACCGCCGCGCTCGTTCGGCACCCACTCGCCCTCCGGACGGCTGTAGTCGAGGTAAAGCATCGAAGCGACCGCGTCGACCCGCAAACCGTCGACGTGATACTTGTCGAGCCAAAAGAGCGCGTTCGAAATCAAGTAGTTGCGCACCTCGTTGCGACCGTAGTTGAAGATAAGCGTGCCCCAGTCGCGGTGCTCGCCTTGACGCGGATCCTCGTGTTCGTAAAGCGCGCCGCCGTCGAAACGCCGCAAGCCGTGCGCGTCTTTCGGGAAGTGCGCCGGCACCCAGTCGAGAATGACGCCGATCCCGTTTTGGTGGCACTTGTCGACCAAGTACATGAAGTCCTCGGGCCGCCCGTAGCGACTCGTAACCGCGTACATCCCGATCACTTGGTAACCCCAGCTCGCCGTCAGCGGGTGCTCCGAGACCGGCAGGAATTCGACGTGCGTGTAGCCGAGCTTTTTCACGTAATCGACGAGTTGGTCGGCGAGCTCGCGATAAGTCGGGAGCCGCTCCGGATCGGCCTCGGAGCGAATCCAACTCCCCAAGTGAACTTCGTAAACCGACATAGGCTTGCGCAACCAAGCGACGTCGTTTTTCGCGCGCTCGGTCATCCAGTCGCCGTCTTGCCATTCGTATTTGTCGAGGTCGGCGACGACCGAGGCGGTGCGCGGCGGAACCTCGGCGTAGAAACCGTAGGGGTCGGCCCGCTCGGTAACGACGCCGTCTCGCTCGACGCGGTACTTGTAGATCGCGCCCTCGCGAACGCCCGGAACGAACGTTTCCCAAAGTCCGGACGGATAGTGTTTCACCATCGGGTTTTTATAACCGTCCCAATCGTTAAAGTCGCCGACAACCGCCACCCGCGTCGCGTTCGGAGCCCACACAAGGAAGTTCACGCCTTCGACGCCGTCGACGACGCGAAACTGCGCTCCGAGCTTCTCGTAGCTTTGCCAATGCTTCCCTTCGCCGAGAAGGTAAAAGTCGTAGTCGGAAAGGATCGTCGAAAACGTGATTTCCGGGCGCGACTTTGGATCGAACGAGGCCGGATCGACGACGGGCGTTTCGTCGGCGGCTTGTTCGACGGGCGCGTCGACGCGTTCGTCCGCGGCGTTTTGGCTCGGCGCCGAAGCGCTCGTTTCCTTTTTCGCGTTCCCCCAAAACAGTTTCTTCGCCATCGCAAAACATTCCTCTCTAACGTTCGTTTATCCTCGAAGAGCTTTTCGGCGGCTCGACGCGTCGACGACGCGTCCCTCCGCTCTCAGTATAAACTATATTTCCGACGGTTAAAGTCGTCGCTCGACCTCGACGTTAAAATTTGTAAATTTTCCTCGCGTTCGCTCGACCGCGTCGTCGTTATCCCTTAAGTATAACTCAAAGCGGCGGAAATCTCAACGAAAATCGCGAAAAAAAACGTCGATACGCCAAAATTTTCCCGCGCTTCCTCCGAAAAAACCGTCGCGGCAAAATAGCGAAGCCGATCGGTTCGCTCGACGCTCGAAAAAAACGAGCGAAACGTTAAAACGGAGGAAATAGAAAACGTGGAAAAAACGCAGCAAATAAACCGCCTCCAGCGCGTCGACCGGCTTTTTTTTTCTCCGCCGAGCCGATTCGGGCGCTTGATTTTTAAGAAAAAATAGGAATAATAGCGAAGTAGAACGGCGAGCGGGCGTTCGTCCTCGCCGTATTCGCGCACGATTCTATCTTTGGAGAAATTTTCATGAAACGTATTTTCTTTGCTCTTATGTTTGCGGCCGCGGCGGTTTCGTCCGTCTCCGCGCAAGACCAAAACCGCGAATTCCGCGGCGGCGACTTCCGCATGGGTATCGATTGGCCGGAACCGAAGGTCGTTACGCCGGGCGAAACCCCGAAAGACGCTCCGTCCGACGCGCTCGTTCTCTTCGACGGTTCGCAAGAATCGTTCGACGCGAACTGGACCGGCGGCAAATGGGACGTCGCCAACGGCGAACTGACCTGCAAACCGCGCTCCGGCTCGATCACGACGAAAGAAAAATTCGGCAGCTGCCAACTTCACATCGAATTCGCGTGCCCGCCGGTCGACGACCCGAACCTTAAGAGCCAAGGTCGCGGCAACAGCGGTATTTTCCTGATGAACCATTACGAGCTGCAAGTCCTCGACTCGTATGAAAACCCGACCTACTTCGAAGGTCAATGCGGCGCGATCTACAAGCAATTCCCGCCGTACGTCAATCCGGTCAAAAAACCGACCGAATGGCAAACCTACGATATTATCTTCACGCGCCCGATTCTCCGCGTTGAAAAAGACGCGAACGGCGCCGATTACGTCGCGGAAGTCATCCGCCCGGCGTACATCACCGCGATCCTGAACGGTTGCGTCGTCCAAAACCACTGGGAAATCAAGGGCGACACGTTCTTCCATCGCACGCCGCAATACCAACCGCACGGCGATCGCGAACCGATCCAACTCCAAGACCACAGCAATACGACGAAGTTCCGCAACATCTGGATTCGCGAAATCCCGGACTCGAACGTCGTTCCGGTTCAAAACCACATGAACTACTACAACTAACGATTATCATTCGATAAAGCGTTAGTTTGAAGACGCTCTCGGCGCTTTCGGCGAGGGCGTTTTTTTACGCGGTCTTCGCAAACGCCCTACTCTACCGCGACGCGCCGTTCTCTTCCCTTTACGCCAATCGCTTTTCTTATCTATTTTTCTCAACCGGAACCGCGCGAACTAAAAAAACGACAAATTTTTCAAAGGCGACGATTTCCGCTCAACTTTTTTTTCGTGTCGACCGCAAGCGACCTCTTTTTTGCCTATTTTAATGTTAAAACAGAATGTTTGGGTAAAATCCGCGTTAAAATTTGTGTTTTTCTTGCTCGTCTTGAGATAATCTCGCAAAAAAAGTGAAAAAATATCGGGAATTTTTTCAAGGTTCCGGTCGCGCGGACGATAACGATATTAACGAAGGAGCAAAAATTAAAAATTTTGCGGTTTACACTTGTCAAAAATTTTATTATTGTATGCCCGATCGTTGAAAAATCTCGAGTTCGCCTTGAGCGGCGCGAGAACAAACGACGCTCCGACGGCGGAGCGAAACGACCGGGCGACGCCCTTTTCTTTTCGGAAAACTAGTCGTTTACACGGACAGGGACAATCCAATGAATCGACGTTTTAACCTCAAACGCTTCCTCGCTTGCGCGCTGATCGGCGCCGCGCTGACAGGATGTCAGCCGCAGCAGCCGCGTTACCTTCACCCGCGCGGGGACGCTCAAAGCCAATACATCGACGAGCAGACGCGAATCGAATATCCGAACGAATGCGTTCCGTCGCTCGACGACGTAACGAACGCGCTCGAGCCGCTGACGCTCGACAATCCCGATCCGAAAGAAGAGTGGCTTCTCACGCTCGACGAAGTGCGTCAAATGACGTTGGAAAACAGCAAGGTGCTGCGCCAACTTAGCGGCGTGAACTTCTCGGCCTCCGGCGTCAACGGAACGCCGACGCTTCTCCTTGCGTCGCCGAGCGCGGCGATGACCGTTTGGGACCCGGCGATCGTCGAGTCGAACCCGACCGCGGGCGTTCAAGCGGCTCTTTCGGCGTTCGACGCGATTTGGTCGACGAACGTCTCGTGGCAAAAAGCGGACGTCGCTCGCAACTACGTCAACTCGTATCAAGACAGCGTCGGAACGCGCACCGATACGGGAACGTTCCAAACGACGTTGTCGAAAACGGTCGCGACGGGCGGAAACGTCTACATGGGCGCCGGTTCCGGATACGATTGGAGCGACGCGACGAGCCGTCTTTGGGGTTCGAACTGGACGACTTACGTCGAAGCCGGGTTCACTCAACCGCTCTTCCGCGGCGCGGGCGTCGAGTACAACCGCATCGCCGGGCCGAACGGAACGATGGGCTCCTCGAACGGCGTCGTCTTGGCGCGCATCAACATGGACATGGCGCTCGTCGACTTCGAAATGGGCGTCCGCGAAACGCTGCAAGACGTCGAGGAAACGTACTGGAACCTGTACTACGCCTACCGCAATCTGCACGCGGCGGGCGCCGGGTACGAAGCCGCGCTCCAATCGTGGCGCACGGTCAAGGCGCAGTCGGAAGTCGGCCACCCGGAAGGGACGGCGAAAAACCAAGCGCAAGCCGAAGAAAACTACCAAACGTTTAAGATTTCGGTTCAAGAAGCGCAAAGCAACCTGTACAAAAACGAGCAGCTGCTCCGCTTCATGATCGGCGTCGCGCCGTCCGACGGCCGCCTCATCAAGCCGGTCGACGAGCCGACGGTCGCTCGCGTCCGCTACGACTGGGAAGAAGTCAAAGCCGAAGGTCTGAGCCGCGCTCCGGAACTCCGCAAGCAAAAGTGGCTCGTCAAACGCCGCGAACTCGAACTTATCGCGCAACGCAACTACCTGAAACCGCAAGTCGACTTGGAAGGTTTGTACCGTTTCCACGGCCTCGGGCACGACTTGGTCGACTCTTCGAACGTCGACAGCAACGCGTTCGGCAGCCTGACCTCCGGCGAGTATCAAAACTGGGGTCTCGGGATTAAGTCGTCGATCGCGATCGGTTTCCGCCGCGAAATGGCCGCCGTCCGCAACGCCGAATTGGCGTTGGCTCGCGAACGCGCCATCCTGCAAGAACAAGAGCTCGAACTGGTGCACAACCTGAGCGACCTCTACCGCGACCTCGACCGCACGCACAAGCTGATCGAAACGTACCTCGACAAACTCCGAGCGTCGCGCAAGCAAGTCGCCGCCGTCAACGCGTCCTTCCAAATGGGCAAAACGTCGCTGTACGAAGTCCTGCAAGCGCAACAAGAATTGGCGACGACCGAAACGCAATACTACCGCACGGTCATCGACTACAACATCGCGATCGTCAACTTGAACTTCCGCAAGGGTTCGCTCCTCGAATACAACGGCGTCACCCTTTCCGAAGGCCCTTGGGCGAACAAAGCTTACTTCGACGCTTGGCGTCGAGCCCGTCAACGCGACGCGGCCCGTTACGTGAACTACCGCTTCACGTCGCCGCAAGTCGTCAGCCGCGGCCCGTACCCGCAAATCCAAGGAACCGACCCGACCGTCGCCGCTCCGGCGCAACCGGCCTCGCAAGCGCAACCGGCTCCTTACGTCGAAGGCGCGACCGCCGCTCCGACCGCGGTCGAAACGCAAACCTCGGTTCTCCCGCAATACGAGTATTCGGCCCCGCCCGCTTACGACCCGCGCTTGAACCAACTCCCGCCGATTTTCCAATCGACGAACTGACGCGAAAGCGAACCGCGAAGCGTCGGAAGCGCGACCTAACCGCCGCCCTTCCGACGCGCCCCCGCCGACGAAGCGAGCCCAAGCGCTCCTTCCGGCGCGACCTAACCCGGCGTCGATCGCCGCTTGAAGCAAAAATCCGAAATTGTCCCAAAAAAGAAAAGAGGAAGCCGACGAGGTTTCCTCTTTTTTTGCGTTTCTTGCCCGACGACGTCGGCAACTCGCCGCGCGCCGCTTTGGAACCGTTAAATCCCGTTCGACCGTTAAAATCAAACGTCCGTTTTCCGGCGTCGTTCCCGTTCGGCGACGTTGGGCTCGCCGCTTCTTCTCTCTATATAATAAAGACCGCCCAAACGCCAAACGCGACAAAAAAATTTCAATTTTCTCAAAAAGTTAAAAATTTTCTCGTCGACGCGCCGATTTCGCGCCTCAATCGCTCCGACGTTCCGCCGACGGCGACGCCGCCCAACGTCGAACGTCGCCTTAATTCGCCGCGAACGTCGGTTCGACCCGTTCGAACTCGCCGACGTTCTCGCCTCCGGCGACGGTCGCCGCCCCTTTCAACGTCGTCGCGTCGGCCGACGCCGGAACGAGGCGGACGGCCAGGTCGAACGTCGCCGCGAGCGCGCCCCCTTCGCCGCTCTTCCGGCCTTTATGTTCGTTCGCCAATTCCGCCGCGAACGTTTCGAGCGTCAATTCTTGCGTCGGATCCATCCAGCAAACCGGCGTTTTTCGCTCGACGACGCAAAGCGTTTTCGCCAAACCGTCGGCAAAATCTCCCCATTTCCTCCATTTTCCCGCGCCTGGAAACGCCGTTTCGTTCCCGACGACGACCGAATACGTCGTTTCGGCGATCGGCGCCCCGTCCGGGAGCGCGGCGACGCGGCTCGGGCAAGCGAACGGCGAAACCGGCAAGGAGTGAAACCGCGAATTCCACTCGCTATCCCAAGGTTCGTCGAGCCGAATTTCTCGATAAAGCGGCGAGCTTTCGAGATGCGGCAAAATCAAAACGCGCCAAGAATGGAGCGGCCGCCCCGCTTCGTCGACCGTATACGCCGGAGGCAAAACGCCGTTCGCGTCGCAATAAGCCTGCATCGCGACCGCGATCATTTTTAACTTGACCGCGCAATCCGCCCGCCGCCAAGCCTCGCGCCCCCCTTGAATCGCCGCCCAAAGCGCCGCGATCGCCAGCCCCGCAAAAAGAACGCCGAGAACGCCCCAAACGTTAAAAACGCCGCCCGTCCGTTCCGTCTCGTCCGCGCCGCCGTCGAGCGGAAACGCGTTTTCTTCGAACCGTTCGTTCATCTCTTTCTCCTCCGCCGTCAAAACTCCGGCGTCTCTTCGCCCCCCGCCGCGGTCGCCCAAGCGTTGAGCGCCGCCCCGCCGAACGTCGACGGAACCCGAACGCCCGCCCGACTTCTCGCGTCAGTCCGCCGTCGGTTCGGGCGTCTCGGTCCATCGAATCGCTTCGAACGGAATCCTTTTTTCGCCCCCCGCGACGGTCGCCGCCGTTCGGAGC
>JAFYQR010000112.1 GCA_017559825.1 Thermoguttaceae bacterium
GCGGGAATGTAAAAGGAGGAGAACGGGTGAAAAGTCGAGAGGAAAAGACGCTGTGAAAGACGCGGCTCGGCGGTTGAGTAAAACCGAGCGGCGCCCGCTTGCCGGCGGCGAGAGGCAAATATCGCGCCGGTTCGCTTTCGCGAGTTTGCGGCCGCGCTGTTTTTAACGCTTAAAACGCTGAAAACAACGACTTAAGATTAGGACGAAGTTTGAAATCAACGCGCCGCCGATTCCGCGTCGCGGCGTTGACGTTGTTCCCAATACCGACGCTCCCAAAGGTCGTACTGCGGGTCGCCGTAACGGAATGTGAAGGACGCGTCGGGAAGTTGAACGCCGCCGCGCGGTTTCGAGCGCATGCGGACGACAAGCACGGCGCGGTTCGGGCGTTCGATAACGTAGGATTCGGGATCGGGATTCATCGGCGTCGTTGCGTAAAGGGTGAAAGGAAAAACGGCGAACGGGGCCTTCGACAACACTGTTTAAACCGCGCGAACGAGAGAAGGTTTCGCGGTTTTGCGAAATTTTTTCGATATTTTTAGGAAAATTAGAAAAAAAACGCAAGACGCGAGGCGGCGAGGAAAACGGCGGGGATTTAGGCTAGGCGGGACGACGTTAAAACGGGGAAACGGACTATTTTTGAGGAGCGGGCGCGGCGCGACGGAGGCGTCCGGCGAACGAAACGGCGTAAAAACCGGCGACGGCGGCGACCTCGGCGACGATCGAAACGAGACGCTGCAGCAACGCGACGAGCGTCGCCAACGTTTCGGCGGACGTCGTGAAGGCGGCGTTTTCCGGCGTTTGCAGGAGCGTTTCGAAGAACGGAATCGTTAAAATCGTCAAAACCGCTTCGCGAACGCCGAGTCCGCCCGGCGCGACGGCGACCGCGAACCCAAAAACGACCGCGAGCGCCGACGCCGCGATCAAGCGGTGCGCCGAGGGCCAAAAGGGGCCAGGATCGACGCCGAGGGCCGAAATCGCCGCCCAAAGTGAAAGGCCGAAAAAGAGCCAAAGAACGCTCGTCAACCCGACGCCGACCAAAAGCGAGCGCCAAGTCAGCGAACGGAAACGCTCTTGAAGCGTCGGATCGTTTTTTCCAATCCGTAAAATCGATAGAACGCGAACAAAAATCGGCGGAAGGAGCGGGAGACCGGCGCAAAGAGCCGTCAAAAGCGCCAGCGCCGAATAAAACCAATGCTCGCGGAACCAAACGGCGACGATCAACGCGGAAATTAGAGCGCCGGTCGCCATCATCGTCAGCGTTTCGTAAAAGACGCAAACCGCCGCGACGCTCGCCTTGGTCTTGTCGTTCGCGACAAGCGCGGAGCGGATCACGACGACGAGCGCCTTGCCGGGAACGTACTTGCCTAACTGACTGACGTAAAACGCTTTAAACGCGGCGAAAACGCCGGGTTCGCCGCCGAGCCAACGGAGCGAAAGGCGCCAAAAACAAGCCGACGGGACGTAAGCCGCCAAGTAAAATAGCCCCGACGCGAGGAGCCAACCGGGACGCGGGGTCCAATCGTATTGGGAAATTTCCGTCCAATCCTTCGAAAGACGGCTCGCGATCCAACCGACGATCAGCGCGAAAAACAGGAGCTTCGCCGTAGCGATCAGGCGTTTTTTCCAAGGAGAACGCGGCTTTTGCGGCGTCGACGGGGCGGATTCCGTCGGCTGGACGGACGGCGAGGATTCGGCGGCGAGAGCCGGTGCGGTCGCGCGGGTCATGCGGATTTTTCCGTTTCGTTCGGGCGTCGAGCGCCGACCTCTTTCAGCTGCAAAACTTTTTCGCGAGCGCGAGCGAGGAACTCGTCCTTACTTTCGTTGCGCTCGTACCAAAGCGGGGCGCCAAAAACGACGCGAGAAAGAAGAAACGCCGGTAAAATAACGCCTTTAGGTAAAATGCGGTTCATGTTTTCGAGGTAAACCGGCACGAGCTCGAGATCGGGACGTTTCTTCACTAAGTAGAAAACGCCGCTTTTGAACTCGCCGACTTTGCCGGTCGTCGAGCGGCCGCCCTCAGGGAAAATGATGATCGAGTATTGGTCGCCCATCTCGTCGAGCATGTGGTAAAGCGGATTGTTCCGTTTCGAGACGTTTTCGCGGTCGACCAAGATCGCGTTCATCACCGGGCCCGAGAGAAAACGGCGAATCGGGCCGCCGGTCCAATAATCTTTCGCGGCGACGAGCCGAGTTTTCGCTCGCACGTTCGGCGGAAGCGCGGCCCAGATGACGACTCCGTCGAGGTGGCTCGTGTGGTTCGCGATGTAAATCCGCTGGCCGCTTTCGTCCGGTTGGTTTTCGTGCCAACGCACCGACGCGCCGCTGATGAATTTCGCGAGAAAAATCAAGAAGGCGCGAACGAAGGAAGTAAACATCGACGTGTCCTCAAATTGCGTCGCGAGCCGACGCGAAATCGGCGCGTCGCTGAGAAGCGCGTTTCGGTCGGCGGCGTTCGTCGTTTCTGGGGGCGAGCGGCGGCTCGGCGGTTACAAAATCGACTCCATCAAGAGCCGCATTTTGCGCAGCTCGCTTTCGGGCGAGAGGTTCGGAAGGGGCGCCAAGTCGACGCAAAGGGCGCGGTTGTAATTCGCTTTGCGCAACTGCGCGACCAAGCGGTTGTACTCTAAAACGCCCTGTCCGATCTGCACTTGGAAATTTTTCGCCGTCGTGTCGCGCAGACGGACGTGCGACGTTCGCGGAATCAGCGCGTCGTAATCGGCGGGCGTTTCGCGGTCGAAAATGAAATGCGACGGGTCGAGCGCGACCGAAAGCTCCGGAACGCCTTTGCAGAGGCTCCCGAGCGAGTCGACCGAGCCGGAAATCGCGTCGCGTTCGGTCAACGCGGCGACGCCGACGCCCGCGTTGACCGCCGCTTTCGAAACGCGGCGCAGGCGCTCGAACTCCTCGTTGTACGGGGCTCCGACCGGCGACGACTTAACGACGATCGTAACGGCGCGCAACGCTTTGGCGAGTCGCAAGCAGAGCTCGAACTTCGCGAAATATTTCGGGTCTTCCGCCGGAACGTCGAGAAAAAACGCGACCGGCGCGATTTGCCGATTCACGAGGCAGAGCCGCCCGACGGCGTTGAAATCTTGCGCGATCCACTCCGGACGCAAATCGTTGGGGCCGTTGCCGACGACGATTTCCGCGGCGCCGTATTCCAAGTCGGCGAGTTTGTTCAAACTCTTGGCGAGCGGGAGATCCGGGAAACAACGGGTCGAGGCGGCGACAAACAACGCGAAAACTCCAAATTCGAAGGGGAAAAACGGGCGAACGGGCGGCGAAAACGGGCGCGCCGACGTTCGAACGTTTATATTATAACGGTTCGAACGATTTTTTCAACGGCCCGTCGGCGATTTTTGCGCTTTTTTGCGCGAGCGGCTTCGCGTCGGTATTAAAACGGTTCGAGCGTTTTTTTCAACGGCCCGTCGGCGATTTTCGCGCTTTTTTGCGCGAGCGGCTTCGCGTCGGTATTAAAACGGTTCGAGCGTTTTTTGTAACGGCCCGTCGGCGATTTTCGCGCTTTTTTGCGCGAGCGGCTTCGCGTCGGTATTAAAACGGTTCGAGCGTTTTTTGCAACGGCCCGTCGGCGATTTTCGCGCTTTTTTGCGTTGTCGCCGTCGCGACGCGGTGAAAAACGTCGCGACGGCGGCTGAACGGAGCGAAAATCTATTCGCGGACGACGATAACGCGGTCGACAAAGACGGCGTCGACTTCGCCCGGGCGCTTCGGCGGCGCGAACCAAATATATTGGCTGGGGCGAACTTCGATCAAACCGAGGTCGACGCAAGCATACTCGGCCTTCGCTATCTCTTCGACCGAGAGGTCTTTATGCGCGACGCCGCGTTTCGCTTCCTCGTCGTAGACGCCGAGCGTCATCGCGGAACCGTCTTTAACCGAAGCGTCGGCGCGGACGTAAGCGTAAACGCGATATTTCGGCGCTTCGCCTGGAGCTAGCTCCTTGCCGGACGCCGATTTCAAGCGAGCGAGCGACGTCGAGAAGCTCCAAGTCGTCGCCCATTCGTAGTGCGTTCCGGGCATCTTCACCGCGCGACCGTTCGACGCGGCGGCGTCTTTTTCGACGAACGTCCAGTCGCCGACGCGGCTTTTGCGCATCGCGAACTCTTGAACGTCGAGCCAAGAACCGAGCGGGAGGTCGGCGCAAATTTCCGGCGTCGGCGGGTCGGAACCGTCGTAGCCTTCGTAGCGGTCGACGAAATCTTGCTTGAAGTGTTGGAAACCGTCGGGCGTGTCGGCTTCGCGGTAGAGCGTGAGGCCGAACTCGTCGAGCTTCGCGCCGAAATCGAGCGCCGCTTTATACGGGTCGGCCGGGCCGACGAACTCGCCGCCGGTCAGTTTCGACTCGAGTTTCATCGCGTGGTACTCTTGCAACCAAACGAGATCGAGCGGAATACGTTCGCGGCGAACCTTCTTGACGAGACCGGCGTAACGCTCCGGATTTTCCGTTTCGAGCTTCGTCGCGACGGCGAGCGCTTCGTTTTGGAGGCGCGTCGCTTCGTTCAGCGATTCCGGGTCGAGCCAGTCGTTCGCCGTTTGGCGGTAGATGGTGAGGTAAACGCCCGACTTTTCGACCGCGTTCGAGAGAACGTCGAAGTAGCGACCGTAAATCGGGACGAGTTCCGGCGCGTAATAACCGGCGATAAACTCGTCGACGAGCTTCTTCGGGTCGAGCGACGGGTTCCAAAGGAGCTTCGCGATCACCCAAGCGCGAAGTTGAACGAAGTCGCCCGTTTCCGCTTGGTAGTCGCCCTGTTCGAAGAGCCCGACGACGTTGTGGTCGACGTAAAAATCGATGTTCGGGTCGAGAACGCGGTAGTTCGGGAAGGGAAGCAAGTAAAGCGCGAAGTTGGTAACGTAGTCCCAAACGAAGAGCTTGTCGGCGATTTTGCTCCAGCCTTCGACGTCTTCGCGGAACGTCTTATTTTGTTCCGACGCAAGGGGTTGCGAGAACGAGCATTCGATCGAGCAAAGGCGGACGACGACGTTGTCGCGCGGACGGATAACCTTCGGCGGCTTGCGGGTGTATTGGTAAGCGAGCGTTTCGACGTAAACGTTCGGGAACTCTTTCTCGACCGCTTCGGCGACTTTGTTGACGCCGTAAAGGAGCGAACCGGCGTGGGAGTCGTTTTCTTCGTCGATTTTGCGGCACTTTTCGCATTGGCAGTAACCGTGCCAGTCGTTTTGGCTGACCGAGAGGAACGACGCTTTAGGATTCTTGCGCAACGCTTCGAGCGCGTTTTTCGTCATCTCGGCGATCATTTCGTCGTTGGTGAAGCAAAGTTGCGTGCCGGATTCGTGAATTTGCTCCGGTTTCAGTTGCGCGACCAACTCGGCGTAACCTTCCGGCGAACCGGCCCAAGCCGGCCAACCGACCTTGCGAACGCCGTCGATTTCCGGGAACCAGTCCGGGTGGTCGAGGTAATATTTCGCCGGCGGAATCAGGTTGTACGCGGAGTGGACGAAGTACTGGAAGCGGTGGAAGGCGCCGTATTCGTCCGGAGCCGGGGCGCCGTGTCCGTTGCATTTGAGGCGGGCCGCGAAAATACCGTCGCTGTGGACGCCGCGGTAGTAGGAGTCGCGGTATTCGAGCTTCGGCGCGTAGGCGTAGTCGAGTTCGTCGACTTTAACGACGGCGCTCTTCGGAACGGTCGTTTCGGTCGACGTCCACCAGCGGACGCCGAGGCGCGTTTCGAGGAATTCGTAAACGGCGTAAAGGGAGCCGCGTTGCGGGTGCCCGGTTAAGACGACGGAGTCGCCGACGCGCTTCATAACGATTCCGTCGTAAGCGATTTGCGTTTCGTCGACGGCGGCGCCGAGGAGTTTTTGCGAAAGCGGGCCCGGCCCGACGACGATGAATTTGGCGGCGGTTTTACCGGCTGCGTCCTTTTCGGCGAGAATTGGGAGTTCGACGCCGGTCGCTTGCGCGAAGTAGGAGCGCAGTTCGTTCGCGGCGGTTTTTTGGACGGGGCTCGGCGCGTCCGGGAGAACGATCGCGTAGTCGGAGCGCCCGTTTTCGGCGAGCGTCAAATCGTCGGCCGACGCGGCGCCGGTTCCGACCAAGAGCGAGACCGCCGTCGCGACGCAAAGGAGCGCCGACGAAAGCGGGAGGAACGATAAACGTCGCATAAAATTCCTTTCGTGGAAAAAATCGGGGAAAACCCGCTCGCCGCGCCGAGGATGCGAAAGCGAACGGACGGAACAAATTGGAAATTTTGTCGTTATCCTATATTCTATAGAGCGAAAACGCGCTTCGACGTTGTTAATTAATAAGGGATTAATCAATAGGGGAAAAATCGGCGTTGCTCGGCGGCGGGTTACGCGTCGTGCGCGGTCGTTTCGGCGACGTCCGCTTCTTTCGACGTTTCGTTTTCGGCGGGGGGCGCTTTTTCCGGCGTTTCGGTTTCGGCGTCGAGCGTTCCGCGCAGGTAGTCGACGGCGCGGTCGAGTTGCGGGTCGAAATACGGAGCGCGACCGGCTGGTTCGAACGGCGTCGCGAGCGGATTTTCGGCGTTTTTCGACGCGTCGTCCGTTAAAGTTGCCGGATTTAACGATTCCAACGCCGTTTCCGGGTCGATTCCGAGCTCGGCCAACGCCTCCAAGCGGTCGAACGCGTTCTCCGTTTGCGACGCTCGACGGAGGGTTTCGTTCGTTTGCGCGGCGACGAAGGCGAACGTTCGCTCGTCGAGAACGGCGCTTTCCGGCCCCGAGACTCGAACGGCGCGGAGCCAACGGCGGCAGAACCCCTGCGCTTCGGTTTCCTCGACCGCGAGAGCGGCGTCCGGCGAAACGCCCCAAGGCTCGTCGTCGGACGCGTCGCGTCGTCGCCGAATCGGCTTTCCGGACGGGCGGTAGAACTCGGCGGTCGTCGCTCGCAGCAACCCTTGTTCGCAGGGGAGCTTAAAGAGGCTTTGGATCGTGCCTTTGCCGTAGGAGCGTTCGCCGCCGACCGTCGCGATTCCGGCGTCTTGGAGCGCCGCCGCGACGATTTCCGAGGCGCTCGCGCTCTCGCCGTCGACGAGAACGACGACGCGGAACGCTTTTTTCGTTCGATCGGAAGCGCGGTAAAGGCTTTCAACGTCGCCGTTTCGGTCGCGAACTTCGACGATGGTCGCGCCCGCTTGAACGAACTCGTCGCAGATCGCGACCGCGTCCGGGAGAAAGCCGCCCGGGTTCCCTCGGAAGTCGAGAACGACGGACGAAACGCCCGATTTTTCGAGCGAGTTCAGCGCGGCCAACGTTTGCGGCGTCGTCGCGTCGGCGAACTGTTCGACCGCGACGTAACCGATTTCCGGGTAATCTTTTAACGCGTAGACCCAGTCGCCGTTTTCGTCGAGACGGTCGCCGGAGACGACGTCCTGTTGAACGACGGCGCGAGTCAGCTCGACGTCGCGGAAGTCGTCGCCGTCGCCGTTGGAGGCGTCGTTTTCCGCCGCGTCGGTTTTACCGGCGTCGACGAAATCGCGAATCGCCGTTCGCGGACGAATTTTGAGTTTAACGGTCGTTTTTTCGTCGCCGCGGAGCTTTTCGGTTAAGTCGAAGAGCGAGAACTTTTTAACGCTCTCGCCGTCGACTTCGACGATTCGGTCGCCGAGTTTGAGCCCGGCTTCCGACGCGGGCGTTCCTCGCATTGGAACGAAGTAAAATTCGCCGGTTTCGCCGTCTTTAACGAAATTGCGGAGGCCGATTCCCGCGAACCGGCCCTGAATTTCGCGCATGTAGTCGGTTTCTTTCGCCGGCGGCAGGTACCGAGTGTACGGCGCGTCTCCGACGGCGTCGGCCGCTCCGGCGAGCGCGCCTTCGAAGAGCGCGTCCGAAGTCGGCGCTTCGAGCGAGCGTTTTTCGAGCTCGCGAACGGCGCCGCGAAAAACTTGTTCGCGAAGCGACGATTTACTCGCGACGAAAAGCGAAACAAAAATGACGATTAAAGCGAAATAAACGTTTTGCGCCGGCATAACGAAGCTCCGTGAAACGGAAAAACCGGAATAATGGGAAAGACGCGAGGGAAAACCGCCGATTCGAAGTTCGCGCCGCCTTAAAGCGGAACCGCTAGGCGGTCGCGAACGTTAAAACGCCGCCGCGCTCGGCGAGAAACGCGGCGAAGGAGCGTCAAGTTCGTTCCGCTTCCCAACGAGCGACGGACGCGGCGAACTCTTCCGGCGTCGGCTCGAACCCGCGTTCGTATTCTCGTTCGTAGAAAGCGCGCATTTCGTCGAGCGCCGCTTTGAGCTCGAGCCGCGTCGACGGAGAGACTTGGTCGACGAAGCAGCGACCGTTCAAGTGGTCGGTTTCGTGCTGCACGATGCGAGCTTGAAAACCTTTCCAGCGGTAGGTTTGCGGTTGACCTTGGAGGTCGATCGCCTGGAACTCGATTTCGTCGGCGCGTTCAACCGGAGCGTAAAGCTCGGGGAAACTGAGGCACCCTTCGTCGCCGTATTGGCGGCCTTTGCGCTTCAAGATCGTCGGGTTAATAAGGACGTATTCTTCTTCTTTAATCGCGGGATCGCCCGACTGATTGAGGACGACGAGACGGTAGGGCAGCTCGACTTGGTTCGCGGCGAGCCCGACGCCTTTGAACTCGTACATCAGCTCGAACATCTCGGCGACGATATCGCGGAGCCCTTGGTCGATCTTGCGGAGCGGCTTGCTGCGATAAGAAAGGATCGGATGCGGATATTTTGCGATGCGCATTCTGGTAATTCTCCGAATTTCATATATAATTGAAGGCGGGAGCGTCGGCGGAAGCGGCGCGGGCGTTCCTTCGGTCGATTTTTATCCGAACTTTATTATAACCGAAAAAGCGGGGCGCGACAATCGGCGAGGCCCCGAAAAAACGGGATTTTCAACCGGAACGAGGGAAAAAATGCGCGAAAGGAAGGGCGACGAAGAAAAACGAACGGAGGCGAAGCGGCGTCGCGACGCGATTTTTTCCTGGCTCGGCTCTTGGGGCGGCTCGCTGACCCTTCACGCGCTGGTTTTGATTTTGCTGATCGTAGCGATTAAGCAAGGCGCGGAAGACGACGGCTTCGGCGGTGAGCGGCGGACGGACGAGATCGGCGTCGTCTTTA
>JAFYQR010000113.1 GCA_017559825.1 Thermoguttaceae bacterium
CGCCGGACGCCGCCTTGCGGTAAACGACGCCTTCCGGAGCGACGCGCCAAACAAGGACGTCGCCGCCTTCGTCGAGGAGCGCTTTTTCCTCCGGTTTCAACTCGCGCCACGTCGTTTCGGTTGCGGAAGCGGAAGCGAGCGGAAGCCCGGTCAAAGGGTCGACCGCAAGCCCGACCGCGCCGCCTTCCGTCGAAAAGCCGGGATCGCCGAAACCGGCGCCCGCGTCCGCCGCGTATCCGAGCGCCGCCGCGTCGAAAGCGCCGACCGTTCCGAGCGAGCCGGTCAAATCGCCTCCGATCGCGCTCGTCGTCGGGTCGATCCCCAAACCGGCTCCGAACGCGGTTCCGGTTCCGAGCCCGAGCCGCTCCATGTCGGCCGCGACGTTCGCCGGGGAAAAGAGGTCGTCCGCGTAATCCGGCGTCGCGCCGCTTCCTGCGACGCCGTAAAGTCCGGCGTCGGTCGGATAAGCGGCCGCGTCGGTCGTCAACGCCGTTTCGGACAAAGAGCCGACGAGCGATTCGTCGCCGAACGCGCCGTTCAAATCAGTCGCGTCGTTTTGTCGGTAAATCGCTTCTTGCAGCGCGTCGAGCGGCGCGATTTCGTAGACGCCGGAACCGGGCGCGTATCGGAAAATATACGGCGTTCCGGTTTGCATTGCCAAGAGGCGCGTTCGATGAAGGTCGATTTGCACCTCGACGACGCCCGCCTTGAACCGCGAGCGCGTCAAATATCGCTGAAACGACGCGACGCTAATCCCGGCGATCGTCGTTACGATCGCCAAGACGATCAGCAACTCAAGCAAAGTGAAAGCGCGGCGCATAAAAAACCGTTGAAACCGACTTTAACGAAAACCGCCGAAACGCCCGAAACCGCGAACGCGGCCTCGAACGTTTCGGGAAAACGAAGAAAACGGTCGAGCCGACCGAGATCGACTCGACGTATTGAAGGGCGATCAGAACATTTGTTGCTGTTGCGGCATACCGTTGTTCGGCACGCCCGTATTCATGCCCGGCATACCGCCCGTCATGCTCGGATCCATGGTATTCATGCCCGGCATGCCGCCCGTCATGCTCGGATCCATGGTATTCATGCCCGGCATGCCGCCCGTCATGCTCGGATCCATGGTATTCATGCCCGGCATACCGCCCGTCATGCTCGGATCCATGGTATTCATGCCCGGCATGCCGGTCGTCATGTTCGGATTCACGCCGTTTTGGAATCCCGCGGCTTGAGCGTTGTTCGCGGCGCGCATTTGGCCGGACATGTCTTGCGGGTCCCAGCTGATGATGTCGTCGCCGCCGCCTTGATTGTCTTCGCCGTCCGGGCCCATCGACCAGATCGCCGGTTTCTTACCGCTGCCTTTGGTCGTCGGCCATTCGTATTTGATCGGGTTGTTCCACGGGTCGATCAAGTCTTTTTCGTTGACGTACGGTTCCGGAATCTTGCGAATCGGTTTCGCCGAGTTGACGGTCGTCGTTTGTTGCATCCCGGTCGCGCCCAGTTGTTGCATCCCCGTTTGCGACATGCCGGTCATCGGGTCGACCATGCCCGGTTGTTGCATCCCCGTCGTCGGGTCGACCATGCCCGGTTGTTGCATCCCGGTCATCGGGTCGACCATGCCCGGTTGTTGCATGCCGGTCATCGGGTCGACCATACCCGGTTGTTGCATCCCCGTTTGCGGCATGCCGGTCATCGGGTCGACCATGCCCGGTTGTTGCATCCCCGTTTGCGGCACGCCGGTCATCGGGTCGACCATGCCCGGTTGTTGCATCCCCGTTTGCGGCATGCCGGTCATCGGATCGACCATGCCCGTATTCATCATGTTCGGGTCGGTCATGCCCGGCATGCCGGCGTTCATTCCGGTCATGTTGTTCATTCCGGTTTGGCCGGCCATGCCCGTCGCTTGCTGCTGCATTTGCATTTGCATCGCGGAGGCGGCGTCGGGGTTGTCCATGTTGGCGAGGATGTAAAGCCCTTCGACCATCGTCGGATAGGAGCCTTGCTCCATATTAAATTGGTCGACGGCGCTAACGAGCGTGTTCGTAACTTGAACCGTCGCGGCGCGAATAAGAGCGCGTTTGTAGGAGTTCCAAACGGTCGTGCCCAAGATGCCGATGATGACGATGAGAATCGCCAACACGATCAAAAGTTCCAACAACGTAAAACCGGATTTTTTCGAATCCAACGACGCGACGCGTTTCATGGCGGCGGTCTCCTTTAATTAACGGTTCGTTCTATAAGGGGGAAATTTCGGCGTCCGAGCGCGGCCGTCTCCGGAAGCGAGCCTCGACGCGCTAAAATTGAATTTCAAGATTCGTTTTCGTTCGAACGCGTCGAACGAGCGAAAGCGCGTTCTCGTTTCAAACGCGCCTCGCCGGTACGATTATAACCTTTTTTCCGCTTAAAGAAAAGAGAGGTTTTAGCGGATATTTCCAAAATTATCGAAGAATCGCGCTTTTTTTGCGCAATCGAGTCGTTCAATCGTATTGAACGTCCGGATGAACGTCGTAAACCTGCGACGGAAACGACCGCTGCACCTCCCAACCGATCGGACGAGTCGAGAGCGAGCGCGGCCCGACGTTCGCGTTCATGTAGGGATCGCCGCCGTCCGGAAAAGTTCGCGCTCGCATCGCTCGCTCTTCGGGCGACGGAGCGCGGAGCGTCGGAAACCAAAAGCGGTCGTTGTTCGGATTTTCGTTGAGCGCGGCGCACCCGGAAAGCGCGCACAAAGCCCCGAGCGAAAACGCCGCGAACGCGTTTCGCCCCTTTATATTAATTAATAACGACAAAATCGAATTTTTCGCCGTTCGCATACCGCGTCCTTTCGTTGTCGAGCTTTCCTTATTTCGAGCTTGTTCGGCGATTTTGCGAATCCGTTCCGCGCGCCGTCGTCTCGTCGTTAAAATCGACCGAAGCCGTCGGGTTCTCGACGAAAACTTAATTTAACGTATTTTTCCGAACGCCGCAAGGTTAAACGTTAAGCCGGTCGCAACGTCTTTACCGATTTCAACGATCGCGCCGATAGAAATTCGTCGAAAAAACGGAAATTTTTGGGCGACTCGCCGACGCCGCCCCGAAACGCGACCTAGATTATCTCAACGGAAGCCGCGTTCGCCGTCGACGCCGCGAAGCTCGCGCGATTTCCCCCAATTCCCCTTATTCATCCCGGTCGCGCCTTATGAAAATTTTCAATCAAACGCTCGAAACGCCTCGAGAGGAAAAATCGGAAAAACTTCGCCGCTTTGATCGCGAACGCTTGGAGGCGCACTTAGCCGTTTCGCGCTACGGCTCGTTTCGCCTGACCGACGCGATTCGTCCGTCGTTCGATTTGGCGATCGTTCCCGAGGAAGGCTGGCGGTTCGACCGTTACGTCGATCCGGAAAGCGGAGCCGGCGTTCCCGTCGCGCTCGCCGCGGTCTCTCGCGAAAAGCTGTTCGACGTTTTCTTCGCGCTTCTCGACGAAACGAGCAGGACGCTCGACGTCGTCGTCGAATCAAGCCACCTGCAAAACGGAACGCGAGCGGCGTTTACCCGAGAAGGAATCGACGCGCCGGTTCTCAAAAGCGTTTTATGCGACTACGAGGACGCGCTCCTCAACGACGGATGCTTTGGAATCGCCGTTTTAGACGAGGAAAAACCGCTTGAAATCCAGTTCGACGAGCACAAACTCCTCGCGGTTTACGGCGACGATCTAAGCGCCGCGGTCAAAACGTTCGAACGATTCGAGGTTCCGCGCAAGCCGACTCTCCGTTTTTTGAACGAAGCGGAACACATTCACTCGTCTCGTCAGTCGTTTTACCGCTGTTTCGACGCGCTCAAGTTCGATCTCGGCGCCGAATGAGCTGAAAAAAAGGAGAAAAATTGAGAAAATTTTGAAAAAGCCCCTTCTCAAAATGGAAAAAGGCGCTAAGATATAAAACGTAACGCGGAAGTGGCGGAATTGGCAGACGCGCTAGGTTGAGGGCCTAGTGGGAGTTAATCCCGTGAAGGTTCGAGTCCTTTCTTCCGCACTAAGCTCCGGAATCGCGAGATTTCGGAGCTTTTTTTGTTTCTTGCCGGTTTCGAGGCGGTTTTCGCGCCGTATCGAAAAATTTTGTACGGCGTTTCCGTCTCTCGTCCGGCGTTCGACGCGGCGCGAGCGAATTTCTCGCAATTTCGTCGACTTCGCCCAACGCTCTCGCCGGGCGCTCCGGAGCTTTGCCGGACGCTCGCTCGGCGGAAACGTTGCCTTTCCCCTCTAAACCGTCTATTTTAACACCAAAACTTTCCAACGGCTAAAAAGTTTTAAAAATTCGGGAAAATCGGAAAAAATAGGCTTGCCAAACGCGGGAAATCGGTTAGAATGATTATACAACTTGCGGAAGTGGCGGAATTGGCAGACGCGCTAGGTTGAGGGCCTAGTGGGAGTTAATCCCGTGAAGGTTCGAGTCCTTTCTTCCGCACTAAGCTCTGGAATCGCGAGATTTCGGAGCTTTTTTCGTTTCTTGCCGGTTTCGAAACGGTTTTCGCGCCGCGTCGAGAAGTTTTGAACGGCGTTTTTTTTTTTCGCCGACGTTCGTCGCGACTCGCTCGTTTCTCGCGCGATTTCGCCAAACGCCCTTTTATCGTTTATTCCATTACCGTTCTCAAGCGCGAGCGAGGGCGCGGCGTTTTTTCTCGCCCGACGGTCGACGCGCGCCGAGCCGTTCTCGGGCGATTTTCCTATTTGCGCCCGCGTTTTTTGGCTTGCCGACTCGCGCTTCGGCGGCCCGAGAACAATTTCACCGAGCGCCGCGACTCTCGCTTCTCGCGATATTTCGCCGCGATTGAAAATAACGACGCTTTGCTTTTTCGCGCTCGACGGTCGACGCGCTCCGAACCATTCTCGCGCGATTTCGCCGTCGTTTTCGGAAAAAAAAGCGGTTCTTTTCGTTTCGCGCTCCGTCGGCTTCTTGTCGACGCGCCAAAAATCGCTACAATGAACGACGAAGCGTCGGCGTTCGCTCGGCGCGGTTTCCCACTTTTTGAATCGAAAGCGAAACGAAATGAACCCGAAAATCGGCTGGATTGGAACCGGCGTGATGGGCGGCGCCTGCGCGTCGCGGTTGTTGGCGGCGGGTTGCGAAGTCGCCGTCTTTACGCGCTCCCGAGAAAAAGCGGCGCCGCTTCTCGAGCAGGGCGCCGTTTGGGCCGACTCCCCGCGAGCGGTCGCCGAGCGAAGCGACGTCGTCTTCTCGTGCGTCGGCTACCCGCGCGACGTCCGCGCAATCTTCTTCGGCGCCAACGGCGTTCTTAGCGCTTGGGCGACGAACGCCGCCGAAACGCCTCGCAAAATTTTCGTCGACATGACGACGAGCTCGCCGGAACTCGCGGTCGAGATCGCCGACGCGGCGGAAAGCGCCGGGTTCGACGCGCTCGACGCTCCGGTTTCCGGCGGCGACGTCGGCGCCCGAAACGGAACGCTCTCGATCATGGTCGGCGGCTCCAAGACGGCGTTCGAGCGTTTGACGCCGATTTTCGCGAGCCTCGGAACGAACGTTCGCCGTCAAGGCGGGCCCGGCGCCGGTCAGCGAACGAAGACGACGAACCAAATTCTCATCGCCGGAAACATGATCGGCGTCTGCGAAGCGCTCCTTTACGCCTACCGCGCCGGACTCGATCTCGAAAACGTTCTCGCGTCGGTTTCGTCCGGAGCGGCCGGAAGCTGGTCGCTGTCGAATTTGGCGCCGCGAATTTTGCAAGGAAACTTCGCGCCCGGTTTTTACGTCGAACACTTCGTCAAAGACCTTGGAATCGCGCTCGACGACGCGGAGCGTCTCCGTCTTTCGCTTCCCGGCGTCGCGTTGGCGCGTCAGCTTTACTTGGCGTTGATCGCGCAAGGCGGCGGGCGGCGCGGCACGCAGGCGCTGATTCAAGCGTTGGCGACGTTGTCGAACGTCGACGCGTTCGGCGTTTCGTCTCGCTGAGCGTTCTTTCCTCCTGACCTCGCGTTTCCTCCTTTCCCGAAAGGTTTTCCTATGACTAACGAAAAAGACCGTTCGAACGACGTTTGGAACGTTCCGAACGTTCTCACCATGGCGCGAATCGTCCTCGCGCTCGTCATGTTCTCGCTCCTTCCGTTCGAGTTTTACGCGACCGCGCTCGTTCTATTTATTATCGCTTCGCTAACCGACTTTCTCGACGGTTGGTGGGCGCGTCGTTTCAACCAAAAAACGCAGTTTGGTCGCGTTATGGATCCGTTCGCCGACAAGCTCCTCGTTTGCGGAACGTTCATTTATTTCGCGGCGATTCCGGAGCTGCACGACGTTCGTCTCTTCGCGAATCCCGACGCTTGCGGCTGTCCTATGGCGAAAATTCCGCTCGGTTTGGCGACGTGGATGGTCGTCGCGATCGTTTTCCGCGAAATGTTCGTTACGATGCTCCGCTCGATGGTCGAGGCGCGCGGCGGCGACTTCTCCGCGAAATGGGTCGGCAAGTGGAAGACGACCTTGCAATGCGTCGCGCTTCCGCTCGGTTTCCTTTACATGATTATTCTGCGTCGCGGCGGCGAGGAAGCGATTCCGTTCGCGCTCTCGGCGGCGTTCGTCGTTTTGCTTTACGCGGTCGTTTTCCTGACGCTGCACTCCGGTTGGATTTACGTCAAAGCCGCGACGACGACGCGTTCCGAAACGCCGAGCGAATCGAAATAACCGCCGTTCGACGCGCGCTCTTTCCGCGAACCCGAGTTCGAGCTCGGGTTCTTTTTTTCCTTCGTCTTTTTCCCGGTTGAAACCGTTATGTCGCTCTTCGCTTCGTTCGTTCCGCTTTTCGGAGCCGTCGCGCCGTCGCCTCGCTCGACGTTAATTTTTTCGATCCTTTTTTTCTTCTTCGCGACGATCGTCGTCTTTTCGCGCCGTCTCGTTTTCGACGTTTTTCGAAACGCGTCCCCGGCGCAGTCGCCCAAACGTCCGGTTCCTTGGAGCGTCGAGACGGCGTTTTTCGTTTTCGTTTTCGGCGCGCTCCTCTTCCCGCTTCTCGCGGCGACCGCGGTCTCCCGACTCCCGGCGAGTTGGTTCCCCGACTTCGCGAGCGTCGTCGAAACGCCGCCCGAAACCTCCGTCTCGGAAGCGGACGCCGAAACGCCGAATAAAACGTCGACGCAGCATCCGCTGGCGCGTCTCCTCCTCCGTTCCCGTTCGACCCCATGGGCGTTCGAAACGCTTCTCCTTTGCCTCTTCGTCGCGACGATCGCGGCGCCGTTCGCCGAGGAGTTTCTTTTCCGAACGCTCTTCCAAGGAACGCTCGAAAACTTCGCGCTCCAAGCGGTCTTGCCGCCGCCCGGCGCGCC
>JAFYQR010000114.1 GCA_017559825.1 Thermoguttaceae bacterium
CGATAACGATCCCTTCCTTGCGGATTTGCGGATAGTACCACTTGATAAACTCGTAAGCGCCTTCGCCGCTCATGTTAGGAACGTGAACGTAGCCGAGGCGACCGCCGCTCGCTTCTTCGACGCGCTTTTTGCGTTCGAGAACGAAGTCGAGGTAGCGGAGATTGTCTTCCGACGCGAGCGGAACGTAAACGGTCGTCCAAGCGTTTTCTTCGGAGCCGTCTTTGCTCAAGGTCAGCGTAACTTGGCCCGCTTTGTGTTGCAGGAGACGATACGGGTTGTCGTTTCCGACGAGTTTTTCGCCGTCGATCGCGAGAACGTAGTCGCCTTCCGACGCGTTGACGCCGACTTCCGTCAGCGGAGAGCGGTACTTCGGCTCTTCGTTTTGACCGCGGAAAATCTTCGCCAAACGGTAAAGATTCTTTTCGCCGTCGAGTTCGAAGAGGGCGCCCGGGAGCGCGCAAGCCGGACGTTCCGGAACGACGTAGTCGCCGCCTTCGACGTAAGTGTGCCCGATGTTCAGCTCGCCGATCATTTCGGTGAGGATATACGTCAGATCGGAGCGGTGCGAAACGTGCGGCAACAGCGAGCGGTATTGGTCGCCGACCGCGTTCCAGTCGAGGCCGTGCATGTTCTTGACGTAGAAGTAGTCGCGGAAACGGCGCCAAACTTCTTCAAAGATTTCGTTCCATTCTTCGCGCGGATTGAGGTCGACCGCCAAACCGTTCGTCGAGAACGTTTTCGCGGAGCCCGCCGTCGGCGCGACGTCGTACATCTTGTAGCCGCCTTGCGAAACGAGGATTTTCGAACCGTCCGCCGAAAGGGCGTAACCGCCGATTCCGGTCGCGAAGTCGTTCAGTTTCAGCGTTTTGAGGTCGAACGATTTCAAAACGGCGCGTCCGTCCGTGCCGCGACCGTAGTAGTCGGCGGTCGTTTGGACGAAGAAGAGAACGTCTTTCGCGGCGCTCAAACCGCCGTAGTTTTCGGACGAAATCGGGAGGCGAACGACGCGGCCTTGAATCCCGTCGAAGTCGATTTTTTTCGCGTCGGCGGTTTCTTCGCCGTCTTTCGTTTCGTCGGCGTTTTCGTCGGTTTTCGGTTCTTCGACTTCCGCTTCGTCGCTCTTCGGCGCGAAGATATTCTCGACGTCTTTGCGGAGCGCCATCGCGAAAATACCGTCGAAACGGTCGCCCGCGAAGTTCCATTCGATCGAGCTAAATTGCGGGTAGTACTCGCGTTGGCCGACAAAGAAGAGCCAGTCGCCGTCTTGCGACCAAGCCGGGGAGCCGTTGTCGAACGTCGGGTCGGTAACGAGAACCGACTCGCCGTTTTCGCGGTTCCAAATCGAAATCGCGCGGTATTCGTTTTCGGTCTTAACCGCGTAGGCGAGGTATTGACCGCAGGGCGACCAAGCGGCGTCCGGGAAACCGGCGAAACGGTCGCGAACGACTTCGACGAGACGGTCGCGGGTCGGCGTTCCGTTTTCGTCGCGGAGGAGGAGCGCCCAAAGACGGTTTTGCGCGTCGCGGAACGAGAGCGCGGAACCGTTCGGCGCCCATTCGAGCGAGTCGAGCTTGCAGTTCAGCGAGTCGGTCAGCTGGATTTTGCCGTTTTCGCCCTTTTGATCGACGATGTAAACTTGATCTTCGCCGGTTTCGTCGGAGAAGAACGCGATCCAACGACCGTCCGGCGACCAAACGGCGCTCCGTTCGTGCGCGCCGGAGGTTTGCGTCAAGTTGCGAACGAGGCCGTTTTCTTGCGGAACGGTGAACGCTTCGCCGCGAGCGACGAAGAGCGCGCGTTCGCCTTTCGGGCTCAAGCCGTAAGATTCGATTTTATCCGAAACGGAAACGCGTTTCGGACGGGCGGCCAAACCGTCGTGCGGAACGACGATCGAAAGTTCGCGCGTTTCGCCGTTTTCGGCGTTATAAACGCGGAGTTGCCCGCCGTATTCGTAAACGATTTGATTTTTGCCGTCGCTCGACGCCCAGCGAACGTCCCAAGTCGTCGAGTCGGTCAGCTTTTGAACCGGGTTTTCGACTTCTTCCGGGACGTATTTGTAAAGGTTGAGCGTGCCGTCGCGGTCCGAGACGAAGTAAACGCGGTCGCCGACCCACATCGGGTCGCGGTCGGTGCGCGGCGTCGTCGGAATTTCGGCGAACTCGTTCGTTTCGCGGTTGAAAATCATGAGGTATTGCGCCCAACCGCCTTCGTAACGTTTCCAGTGGCGGAAGTCGCGGTAGAGCGGGGAGTAAACGAGGCGCTTGCCGTCCGGCGAGAGGTCGCCCGCGCCCGCGACCGGCGTCCCGATTTTCGTCGGAAGGCCGCCGTCGACCGAAACGAGGTAGATGTTCGTCAGCGAGTCGACCGCGTTCGAGTCGCGCTTCGAACGGAACATGACTTGCTTGCCGTCCGGCGTCCAGCCGAGCGTTTGCGCTTCGACGCCGCGACGCGGAGCCGCCGCGAACGGAGTCGGGTAGTACGTCAGTTGACGCGGTTCGCCGCCGGTCGACGGAATAACGTAAACTTGGTCGTCGCCGTCGTATTGGCCGGTGAACGCGATCCATTTGCCGTCCGGCGAGAATTTCGGGAAGACTTCCTGCCCGGCGTGCGCGGTGAGGCGAACGACGTTGGCGCCGTCGAGGTCGCTCTTCCAAATGTCGCCGGCGTAGCAGAACGCGACTTGGTTTTCGAAGACGTCCGGGTAACGCAGGAGTTTCGTCGGTTCCGGAGCCGGAGCGTTTTCGTCTTGCGCGAAGAGCGGCGCCGACAGGGGCGCGGTCGCGAAGAGCGCGGCGGCCAGGAGCGACGAAGCGAGCGAGCGTCGTTTCATGCTGTTCTCCTTAATTAATATAAAAGGGGGGAAAATTGGTTTTTCGTCGAAAAGCAAGTCGAATCGCCGACCCAAAAATCGGCGCGAATGTTCCGACTCTAACGATATTTTAAAATAAAACGATAAAAAAGAAAGGGTGGAAAATAGAAATTTGGCGAATTTTAGTAAAATAGCGGGTTTTACGCGTTGGCGGCGGCAGGGTAAGCGGCGAAACATAAGTAAAATAGGTGAAATTGAAAGAGGCGAGAAAAAACGCCGCCGAACGATTTGATTGGGACGTTCGGCGGCGCTGGAAAGACGTCGTGATTTTTGATTCTTGGAGCGTTATTCGAGCTGTTTGAGCGGCGCGACGCTTAAACGGTCGACTTTCAACGCCGCGTCGCAAGCGCGGACGCCGACGCGACCCGAGACGAACGGCTCGGCGTCGAGATAGCGCAACGCTTCGTCGCCGTCGACGAAAACGACGATTTCGCCGCCGCGAACTTCGATTCGCAGGTCGATTTTGCGGTTTGGATCGAATTGGAACTCTTTGCGCGCCAACGATTTCCAGTCGAACGAATGTTTCCCCAAAACGATCGTTTTTCCGTCGAAGCCGACGAAGTAGCCGCGGAAGAAATCGGTTCCCAACTTCGGCGAGTTGTTCGGGCCGCCGAGCGCCGGGCTCTGAACGCGGAAAACGACGCCGCCGTTCGGGCGCCCGTCGAGGACTTCGAGCGTCGCGTCGACGCGGTAATCGCCCCAAGCCGGGTCGCCGTAGAGCCGCTTGCCGAACGGTTTTTTCCCCTGCGCGACGAGCGAACCGTCGACGACTTTCCAAGCGCCGTCGGAGTAAGCGGGCGCGTCGAAAACGGGCGCGAAGGCGGTCGGCTCCGGAACGTCGGCGCCTTGCGTTAAGTCGAGGCGCGCCAAGCGGAAGGAACCGGACGCGGCGGCGATTTGGAGTCGGATTTTCCCTTGCGGCAAGGCGATTTGACGGCGAAGCGCGGTCGCGAACGCGGCGCCTTGCGTCGGAGCGAGCGCGATTTCGACGGCGTCGGAACCGGCGATTTCAAGCGTCGCTCGCGCTTCCTCGGTCGCCGAATAACGGAGCGCGGCGTCGTAAAGCCCGGCTTCCGCGACGTCGAGTTCGAGGGAAAGCGCGTCGCCGTTTTGAAGTTCCGCGACGCGCAGCCGCTTGCCGCTCGCCGTTTGAACTTCGACGGGGGAACGACCGGCGTTCGTCGAACGATAGCCGAACGAAAGAGCGCCCGGAACCGGTTCGGCTAAGCGAGCGGCGCTCCGTCCTTCGGTCGCGGCGGTCGCGCCGAGGAAGCCGAAAAGCGCGTCCGGCGTCGACGTAAAATAGCCGATTTTGCCGCCTTTGAGCGCGTCGTTTTCCAACGCGGCGAGCTTGCGATCGTCGACGTAAAACGCGTAACGGCTTCCGGTTCGCTCGACTTGAACGGAGCGGAGCGACGCGAAGGAAAGCGGCTCGCCGAACGCGGGCGCCGGAGCGGCTTCGGTCGTCGTTTCTTGGCCGTCGACGGTAAAAACGACGCGAACGCGGTTCGTCGCGCCGTCGATTTCGACGCGGCCGAAGTTCGCGGAGTCGCGGTAAGCGAAGAGGACGCCCGCTCGGCCGGTTTTCGACGGAAGCGCGACGTTAAATTCGGCGGTGAAGTCGCCGTCGAAATCGGAACCGCGCAAAAGGACGGCGGCGTCGGCGTCGAGTCGGAGGAAACCGGCTTCGAGGCGCGGCGGCTCGGCCCCGGCGACCGCTTCGAGGCGCGCGAGGTCGGCGTCGGC
>JAFYQR010000115.1 GCA_017559825.1 Thermoguttaceae bacterium
GCCGGGCACCTTGTGCACCCGGGTCTCCACGCCGAACACGGACGCCATGATATCCGGCCACAGGCCGCTTCCGGCCCCGCCGCCGGTGAGCATCAGGCTCTTCACAGGCACGCCGCACTCCCGCATGACCTCCGCGCCGCTCTTCGCCGCGCGCCATGCCGCGCCGACGCCCGCCGAACCCCCGGCGGCTCCGGCGGCTCCGACGGCGAAACCGGCCGCCGCGCCGGAAAACGCCGTCGCGACCGACGTTCCGGGCGTCTACGTCGTCCTTAACGAAAACGGCGTCGCGACGCTTTACTCGAGCGACGAAGCGGCGCTCGACGAGTTCCAACGCCGCTTGACCGCCGTCGTCGACGAAATGAAAACGACCGCGGAAGCCGAAACGCCCGCCGTTGAAACGGAAGCGACCGACGAAACCGACGATCCGTCCGCTCCGCTTTCGCTCGGCTATCTGTCGTACATGACGCCGGAAAACCGCGAAAAAGCGCGCGAACGCGTTTTGATGGAAAGCCGCAACTACACGGTGTACCGCGTCGAAAACGTCGGCGTTCCGCAAATTTTGCCGCGTTTGCAAACGTACATGGCCGACCGAGGGCAAAACGCGTCGCCGTATTACTACTACCAATCGTCCGGCGTCAGCGTTACGAACATGACGCCAAGCGTTCCGTTGTCGTTTCAATCGGACGTCGCGCTCAACACGATTACCGTGTACGGCTCCAAAGCCGACCGCGACGCCGCCGGAGCGATGATCGTCCTCCTCGACTCCACGGATTTGTTCCCGATACCGATCACGAAGCCGCACAAGATTAAAGTCGCCAACACGTCGCCGTCGCGGATGGCGCAACAAGTATTGAACGCTTTTTCGCGCAAGTTCCAAACGACGCTCATGGCGGGCAACCAATCGCCGCGTCTTTATCCGAACTTGGCGACCGGCAATCTCGAGGTGTACGCGCCGGAAAACTTGGCGAAGGAAATCGAAGAGTACGTCAAAGAAGTCGACCGCGAAATCCTCGAAGAAAACGTTCGCAAGGTGCGCGTCGTCGAGCTGAAGTCGATGAACTCGACGGTGTTGACGCAATACCTGCAAAATCTGCGCTCGGCGCAAACCGCCGCGACGATGCTGTCGACGCCTTACGTTCCTCCGACGGCGACGCCGTTCGCGCCGCAAATGAACCGAGGCATGGGCATGACCCCGCGCTACGGCGGAATGGGCGGTTACGGCGGCTATCCCAGAATGGGCGGTTACGGCGGTTATCCCGGCATGGGCGGCTACGGCGGCTATCCGCGAACTCGCGGTTTTTGATCGCTTAACCGTTTAATCCAACCGCTTACGTTTCCGAAACGCGCCGTTCGGTCGCTAAAATCCGCTCTCAACGAGTTCGATTTTTCGCCCGAGCGGCGTTTTCGTCGTTTATCCTATTTTGTCCGTTTCCCCGTTTTTACGCTAGAAAGAGAGTCTTCGCCGATGCGTCACGAACCTTACGACGTTTCCGATTTCGGTCGGAACCCGCTGATGTTTTACTACGAAGTTACCCGCGCCTGCGACCTCGTTTGCAAGCACTGCCGCGCGTCGGCGCAAGAGTCGGCGGCTCCGGACGAACTTTCGACCGAACAAGCGCTCGCGCTGATCGAAGACGTCGCTCGGTTCCCGCGCAAACCGACGATCTGCTTCACCGGCGGCGACCCGCTCAAGCGCGCCGACCTCTTCGACTTAATCCGCCGCGCGACCGATCTCGGAATCGGCTCCGCCCTCACGCCGAGCGCGACCCCGCTCGCGACGTTCGACGCGTTCCAAAAAGCGAAGGAAGCGGGCGTCTCCGCGATCGGAATCAGCCTCGACGGCCCGAATCCGGAGGTTCACGACTCCTTCCGCGGTTTCGAAGGGAGCTTCCAAAAAGCTCTCGATATGATGAAATACGCTCGCGACCTCGAGCTTCCGGTGCAGGTCAACACGTCGATCACCCGCCGCAACGCGCATTTAATCGACGAAATCGCCGACCTGCTCGAAGAAACCGGCGTGATGATGTGGTCGGTCTTTTTCCTCGTTCCGGTCGGGCGCGGCGTCGAGGAAATCCGCATTTCCGCGCCGGAATACCGCGAAGTCTTCGCGAAACTTTACCGCCATTCGCTCTCGAAACCGTTCTCGGTCAAGACGACCGAAGCGCCGCACTACCGCCGCTATGTTTTGGAGCAAGGCGGCGACCCGCTCGCGGCGCCGAAAAACCGCCCGAACTTCCCGAACTCTCGCTTCGCCGCGTCGATGAAGGTCAATCCGCAGGACGCGCCGGTCGACGAAAAAGCGGAGGGCGCCGCCGCGAAAATCGGGAGTCGGCGCCGTTCGCGGGCCCCGCTCGGAATCACCGACGGTCGCGGAATTATGTTCGTCGGGCATAACGGCGAAATTTTCCCGGCCGGTTTCCTTCCGGTCGTTTGCGGACGCTTCCCGGAAAACTCGGTCGTCGACGTTTACCAAAACCACCCGCTTTTCAACGCGCTGCAAAATCCGGACAATTATAAGGGCGTCTGCGGCAAGTGCGACTATCGCCGCGTTTGCGGAGGGAGCCGCGCTCGCGCTTACGCCGTCGGCGGCGACCCGCTCGGCCCGGAACCGGACTGCGATTTCGAAGCGCCGTAATCGCTTAACTTAGCGACCAAGAAACGCGAAAACCCGCCGCTTTAGCGCAACCTAAAGCGACGGGTTTCGTCGTTTCCAACCTTCGCCGACGCGCCTCCATGCGACGCCGACGACAAACTCAAACGAGCGGAGACGTCCACGCCGCCCCCGTTCGAGCAAAACTCGCGAGTCCAAACCGCCGACGCGCCTCCATGCGACGTCGACGACGATCTCCGACGAACGGAAGCCTCATGCCGCCTCGCGTCGGAGAAAACTCGCGAATCCAAACCGCCGACGCGCCTCCATGCGACGTCGACGACGATCTCCGACGAACGGAAGCCTCATGCCGCCTCGCGTCGGAGAAAAATCGCGAATCCAAACCGCCGACGCGTCTTCGCGCGACGCCGGTCTCGCTTCAAACAATTAGAAAGTCTCCGCTTTCAACGTCGTTTTATGAGAAATTTTCGCGCGTCTCTTCAAGCGCCTCGAAAGCGCGTTCGGACGCGTCCGCGAAAGCGTCGACCTCTTCAAAACTGTTTGAGAACCGTTTCAAAATTAGTTTGCATTTCGTTCCCTTAACGCCAAGACAACATCTACGCCGCATAGCAAATCAATCGTCCGCGCCTTATTCCGACGACGTTTGCGGACCTCCCTTCGATTCGCCCCTTAAAAGCTCAAAAAGCGTTGTCCAAAAAGTTTAAAAAAGCGACAAAAGTTCGGCGCGTTTAACGATACGCGCAAAAACGCGAAAAAAGTTTCCGACGACGCGTTGCCGCCGCTCGCAGCCTCGGGCGCTTCCCTTAACTTTTTCCAGAGCGCGCCGCGCAGAATCGCCAAAAAACTAAAAACCGCAAAAATCCCTCCGCGCCGCGCAGCCGTAACAATCGTTAAGTATAAGCTAATTTTAACGCAATTACAATAGGAAAACGCGATTTTTCGACAAAAATTTGCCCAAAATCAAGAAAATTATTCTCGCGGCAAAAATCGGCGTAAAAAGAGCGGCCCAAAACCGCTCGATTTTCAGCCGCTCCAACAAATTTCAAAGATTATTCCAAGGTCTAATAAAACGCCGTTTTCAAACTCGGGACGGTTTTAGCGTCCGACGTCCGACGGATTCAACCGCTTGCCGCCGAAACGATTCGGGCCGTCCGTTCCGCGAACAAACCCCGAGGCGCACCCCAAAACCAACTGCCAAATCCCCGCCGGAAGAAGCGCCGCCAAGCCGATCGACGTCGCGCCGACCGAGGCGACGTTCTCGGCGTCGATTTCTTCCGCCGCGAAATTCTCCGGGCCGATTCCGACGATCAAAAGTATTAGCCCCACGGCGCCCAAAACGATCGGCCCGATCATTTGTTTCGCCGACCAACCGAGGTCGTGCAAACGCCGCCCCATAACCGCGAGAGCCGGAAGCATAACCGCCAAATTCCAAAGCGACTCGACGCCGTTCGCCGTCGCCTCCGCCGCGCCGACGCTCGCTCCGCCTCCCAGCGACAAGAAGAGCGCGGCAAGCTGCAAAACCGCGCTAACCAAAGCGTTTACGACAATCCAGCCCCAGTACTCGGTTCGCGTCGCGCGACCTCGGAAATTGCAGTAATTCTTCATACAATACCCGAACGCCCCCCAGAAACTCGGCCCGACGGTCGCGCCGCCTTCGGCGACCCAATAACCGTTTTCCGCGACCGGAGCGCCCGCGTCGTAAGGGTTCGCGCTTTCGTTATAACCGTATTCGCCGCCGGTCAAAGGCGTTCCGCAAGCGCCGCAAAACGAGTCGGCCGGGCCGGTTCCGCTTCCGCAACGGGGGCAAAAGTTCGCCATTTATTTTCTCCCTAAAATCGTTTTCGCTGAAATTCCGCGCCGCTCGGCTTGCGTCCGACCGCCGCGCCCCTTTATTTTACTCCGTCGCCGTCGAAAAATCAAGTTTCCGTCGAAAAATTCTTTTTTCGCCCGCCGCGCTCCGCAACGCTTCGTTCGCCGCGCTTTACGCTTGCGACGCCTTCCGCCTTTACTTCGGATTCGACCGCCGCCCGCCGAAACGGTTCGGCTCGCGCATTCCGTCGCCGAATCCCGCGGTAATCGCCGCCCGAAATTGCGCAATTCCCGCCGGAATGAAAAACGCCAAAACAAGCCAAGCCGTCCGAAGTTCGCCGCCCTTCGCCCAGAGTCCCAGCGCCGCGACGCCGACGCCGCCCCAAACGACCGAGGCGAGCCAACGTTTCGCCGACCTGCCGACGTCGTGCAAACGCCGCGCGAAGACCGCGAGGCTCGGAAGGAACGTCGCTCCCAACCAAAAAGAATAAAACCCGCCCGCCCCCGCCGCCGCGTCGTCGACGCTCGTCGTCAAAACGTTCGCGACCGTCGGCGCCGCGACAAAAACGACCGCCGCCCAAGGAACGAACCAGCCCCAAAACTCGGTTCGCGTCGCTCGACCGCGAAAAACGCAATAATTTTTCAAGCAGTGCAAAGGCGGTCCCAAAAAACTCGGCCCGACCGTCGGTCGGAGATAACGCGCCAACGCCGACGCGTCCAATGCGTCCGCGCCGCCGTTTTTCTTGAAACGACCGGTCAACCGGGTTCCGCAAGCGGCGCAAAAGTCGGCGTCCGGGTCGGTCGCGACGTTGCAACGAGGGCAAAAGTTCGGCATTTTACTTTCTCCCTAAATCGTTTTCGCCAAAATTCCGCGCCGCTTGGTTTCCCGCTCGAACCGCGACGCCGCGCAACATTATTTTAGCGCGCCGCCGACGGAAAATCAAGTTTTTCGCAAAAGAAATTTTCGCCGTTCAAACCGTTTCGTTTTCGACGGTTAACGCGTCTTCCGCGTTTTTGTCCCGTTCGCGACGCGCCGCCTCTTTCGGCGTTAGACGCTCCGCGCCGAAGCGGTTCGGGCCCGGCGTCCCGGCGCGAAGGCCCGCCAAAACGCGGATTAAAAATCCCAACGTTACGCCGGCGCATCCGATAAAAATCATTGCCGCCGTCTTCTCCGCTAACTCGGGCGTCGTTATCCGCGTCGCGACGACGAATCCCGTCGCCCAAATCGCCGTTCCCCAACCTACCGGCGACGACGTCGCTAAAAAAAACGCCGTCGCCATCGCCACGATCAAAACGACGCTCGTCGTTTCGTTCGGCGCAAAATCGCGCGAGTCCAATAGAGAAACGCAGAACGCGACGCCGCCCGCCGCCGCTAAAACCGCGACGTATCCGCCCAGCGCCGTCTTCCAACTCGCGCCGACGTTCCGATCGCGCAAGCGACGCGTCCAAACCGCAAAATCCGGAACCGACGCCGCCAAGCCGAACGCCAACCCGGCGCTTAAAAAAACAAACGGTATTCCCTTCGTCGCTCGCGCCCAAGCGAACGGAACCAACGTTCCCAATCCGGCGACGAACCCCAGCGTAAAAAGCGCGACGGCCAGCCCCGCGAGCCAGCCGAAATACTCCGTTCGGTTCGCTCGGCTTTTAAAGTCGAACGGACGGCGCAAGCAATACCAAAACGCCCCGCAAAAACTCGGCCCGACCGTCGGCGGCGCGTCGGCGAACTCCCAACCGTCGGCGCTTTCGGCGACGCGTTCCGGCGTCGCGAACGGGTTGCGTTCGTCGGCGGCGACGGTCGCTTCGTCAAATTCGTTTTCGGCTCGCATTTTGTTTTCCTCCTTAATCGTTGGGTTAACGTCGGTTAACGTCTTCGTCGTCGACGACGTTCGCGCTCCGCCAGCCGAACCGACCGTCGTAAACTTTGCCGTCGTTAATGAGGCGCGCGTCGTACCGGTCTTCGCCGTCCGCGTCTTGGTAAACTTTCCTTTGCCAACGTCGCGTCGGGAAGCCGTATCGGTTCGGCTCCTTTTGGCCCGGCAGGAACAGCATCGCCGCGAGAACCGCCCAACCGACGACCGGAATCAGCGCGAGCCCCAGCCAACGCCCGGACAAACCGACGTCGTGCAGTCGCCGAACCGCCGACGCGGGCGCCGGAATCAACGAAATCAACGCCGCGACGACGCCGAGACCGACAAAACCGCGATCCGCAAAATAGCAATAGCTCCCCCAAGCGGCGCCGAGGAAGAGCCAAAAGCCGATTCCGCTTCCGCGTCCTTGAAAATTCGCGATTTGAACCCAAGCCCAATACCGCGCGTCGTCCTCGTCCATCGGGATAAACTCCGACGGTTCGAACGCGTCTTCGTATTTCCCGGCGCGCCAATTTTTCGCCCGTTCTTCGGCGCGTTTTTGGCTCTCCGTTTTGCGGGTCGCCTTCAACGACGCTCCGCAAACGGCGCAAAAGAGTCCGCCTTCCGCGTCGACCGTTCGTTTGCAACGCGGGCAAAAGGTCGTTCGGCACGCGCCGCAAAAGGTATCGTCGGCTTTTAGTTGAAGTCCGCAAACTTGGCATTTTCGCCCGGTCGTCATTTTTTTTCTTTCTTTTCTTGTTCGCGCCGCGTTGTTCGGTTGGCGACGCGTTTCCTTTCTATTCTTAAGTATGCGTTTTTGTTAAATGTTTCGTTAATTTTTGCGATTTTACGTCGATCGTCGCCGCCCGAACGCCTTATTTTAACGCAAAAAACCGCCGCGACAAGCGTTTTGTCGCGACGGTTTTCAGAATTTCAACGCTTTTTCAAGCGTTTCGGGGCTTCGCTAAAATCAGGCGAGTTTGCGGCAGATCGCTTCGGCCATCTCTTGCGTGCCGACGGCGGTCGGGTCGTCGCGGTTCGGCTTCATGTCGTAAGTAACGTCTTTACCTTCGCGAATGACTTCGGCGACCGCGGCTTCGAGGCGGTTCGCGGCGTCGGTTTCTTTCAGGTGGCGGAGCATCAAGACGCCGGAAAGAATCAACGCGCACGGGTTGACTTTGTTCAGCCCCTTGTATTTCGGCGCGCTGCCGTGCGTCGCTTCGAAAACGGCGCCGTTGTGGCCGATGTTCGCGCCCGGAGCGACGCCGAGACCGCCGATCAACCCGGCGCAGAGGTCGCTCAAAATGTCGCCGTAAAGGTTCGGGAGCGCGACGACGTCGTAAAGCTCCGGCTTTTGGACGAGCTGCATGCACATGTTGTCGACGATGCGGTCTTCGAACTCGATTTCCGGGAAGTCTTTAGCGACGTTGCGGGCCGTTTCGAGGAAGAGACCGTCCGAGAACTTCATAATGTTCGCTTTGTGAACCGCCGTAACCTTTTTGCGACCGTTTTCGCGAGCGTATTCGAACGCGGCGCGAACCAAACGATCCGTCCCGGAAACGCTGATCGGCTTGATCGAAACGCCGGTTTCGTCGTACTTCGTCGCGATTTTGCGACCCGGCGCCAAACGGTTGATTTCGTCGACGATTTCCTTCGTAACTTCCGAACCCTTTTCGAATTCGATACCGGCGTAAAGGTCTTCGGTGTTTTCGCGGAAGATGACGAGGTCGACCGGAACCGAGCTGAAATACGAACGAACGCCCGGGTAATATTTGCACGGACGAACGCAAGCGAAGAGGTCGAGTTCTTGGCGAAGGTGAACGTTCAGGCTGCGGAAACCGGTTCCGACCGGAGTCGTGATCGGCGCCTTCAACGCGCAACGGGTGCGGCGGATGCTTTCCAAGACTTGCGGCGGCAGCGGATTGCCGGTCTTTTCCATCACGTCGATCCCCGCTTCTTGGACGTCCCAATTAATCGCGACGCCGGTCGCGTCGACGCATTTGCGAGCCGCTTCGGCCAATTCCGGACCGACGCCGTCGCCGGTAATAAGAGTAACTTCGTAAGCCATTTTCGTTCCTTTCGTTCGAACGTTCGTTCGCAATTCTCAACATTGCTCGCCGGACGCGTCTCGTCGGCAAGCCGCTTGCGTTTATTCTACCCGAAACCGGCGTTTCGTCAATCGCCCCCGACTCGACGTCGCCGTTAAACGCCGAACGCTCGCTCCGCTTAAAAAAGCGAAACGAGCGTCAAGACGCGTTCGGCGTTTCGGTTTCCGTCAACGGAAAACGCTCGCCTTCATCGAATACGGCAGCTCGCCCGGGCGGAAATCCTCGCGAACGTAAAAGACGCCGCCGACGCCGACCAGTTTGTTCGCGCGGTAGTTCGCTTCATGGCCGCGCTCCATCGAAACGGCGATCATGTCCGCCGGGTTCGCGCCGGGGTTGCAATATTGGCAGTGTCCGAGCGTGCGCACGAGTGTAAAATCCGTGATCCCGGCGTGCCGCTTCGTCGGATACATAAACCCGTCGATATAAACGCGCCGCCCGTTCAGCGCGGCGATTTCCTCCGCGACGGCGCCGTCTTTCGTCAACGCCAACGAGTCGAAATCGACGATTTCGTATCCCGGAGGCGCGTTCGTGTAAAACGAGTAAACGCGCCAACACGTCGCCGAAAGCGCCAAAACGACGCAGAGCGCGGTCGCGGTCGACGTCAACGCAAATCCGCCGATTTCCTCCGGCGCCCGCGCGATCTTTCGCAAGCCTAAAACGCCGAGCGCGACGCCGACTAGCGCGACCGCGATAAACGGCGTCCAAAAAAAGCCCAAAATCGAAACGACCGCCGCGACCAACGAGCCGACGCCCAACGTCGCGATCTGTTTGTAATCGACGGTTTCCTCGGTCGGCGCGACCGCCTCGACGTCGCGATAAACGCCTTTGAGCGCGTCGTCAAAAACTGCTTTCATCGGTTTCGCTCCGCCGCGCTCAACGCGCGGTCTTTGCTGAATTTAAGAAAAGCGCGAACGTCCGCGCCGCGTTCCGAATCGTTCGAACGTCCGTTCGAAACGCGACGCGAAAAACGTTCCGAGAAGCCGCGAATCAGGTTTGCAGCGACTGCGCGACGTCGGTGCGGTACGCGATTACCGCCGGGAGATACCCGACGATCGACGCCAAGCCGATCAGCCCCGGAATCAACGCCAACTCGACCGCTTGGAAGTCCCATGGACGCACCATAACGTTCGAATAAGACATAATCAGCGGCGCGAGGGCCCCGATCGCCAGGTGCCCGATCAACGCTCCGAAGAGCCCGCCGCCGAGCGAAAGCAAAATCGATTCGAGCAAAATGATCGACATAACGGTCGAACGACGCGCGCCGAGCGCCCGCATGATCGCGATTTCTTGGCGCCGCTCGTTCATCGACGTGTAAATACTGACCATCATGCCGACGCCGGCGACGACGACGACTTGAATCGCGAAGACGATCAAAACGCTTTGAATGTTCCCGATCACGTCTTGGAAGAACGCGGCGATTTCTTGCACCGGCGCGACCGCTTGCGCTTCGAGGAGCTCGCCCTCGATTTTCGCCGGAAGCGCGGTAACGGCGGTGTCGATCACCTGCGCGCGCTCGGGCGTAACGAGATCGCTTTCCTCAATTTCGAGTCCCGGACGGCTTTCGGTCGCGGCTTCGACGTCGGCGGCGGTCGCGGCGACCTCGACTTCGACGTCTTTGGTGATCAGGAGAATCGCGGTTAAGCGGCGCTTATGCCCGGCGTGTTCGCAAGGCTCGCCCGGCGCGTGATCGTGTCCGGCGTGTTCGTCGACTTCTTCGCCTTCGGCTTTTTCGTCGGCGAGCGTCGGCTCGTCGATTCCGAGCTCGGCGCGTTTGCGGGCCAGCTCTTCTTCGCGCAGGTCGTAGTTAATCGTTTCGGAACCGGCGAGCCCGTGCTCGTGCTCGCGATAAAAACCTTCTAAGTTGACGAAAACGGCGCGGTCGTTCGGGCTTCCGGTGTGATCCAAAATCCCGACGATTTTGAACGGCTCGTGCAGGTCTTCGTCGCGAGCCGAGTTCGTGTGGCCGAACCGCACCTCGTCGCCGACGCGCAGCTTGTTCTTTTTCGCGACCGCGTAGCCGACGACCGCCGCGTAATAATCGACGTTGCGGAAGAACTCGCCCTCTTGCAGGGCGTACGGCTTCCCGTCCGACTTCGTCACGGAACGGAAGTACTCCGGCGTCGTCGCGACGACCGGCGAGCCTTGGTAGTTGTCGCCGCGAGCGATCGGAATCGCCGTTTTCACCTCGGCGGAGTAGCGCGACGACGACATCAAATCGTAATACTCGTAAGGAATCAAACCGACCGGGTCTTGGTTGTAAAAGACCGAGCTCAAAACGAGCTGCAGCTTGCTGCCTTTGGCGCCGACGATCAAGTCGTACCCTTGCGCCCCCTGTTGGAAGGACTTTCCGACGACGCCGTTGATAACGAGCACCGTAACGACGAGCGCGACGCCGAGCGCCATCGAGAACGCCGTCAACGCCGACGCCAACGAGCGGTGCCGAATGCTTTTCCAAGCGATTTTCCAAAGACTCATGTTGCCGCCTCAAATAATAAGGGCCGTTCGACCGCCGCGACGCGCGCCGGTCTTCCGAAAAATAACGAAAAAACAAGGCGCGCCGAGCCGAAACGCTTTCGCTCGACACGCTTTAACGGATCATTCTTCCGCCGAATCGTCCGCGTCGTTCGGTTCCGCGTCGAGCGCGACCGTCGGTTCCGTCGGCGTTTCCACGACGCCGAACGTCGAGGCGCCGAGCGTCGTTTTCGGCGTCGCGTCGACTTCGTCGCGCGGAATGCGGTTGATCGCGACGATGGCGTCGTCGACGTCGACGTTCATCAAGCGGACGCCCTGCGTGTTGCGACCGGTTTCGCGGATTTCGTCGACCGCGAAACGTTGGATTTTGCCGCGCGCGGTGATCGTCATCACCTCGTCGCCGGCGTCGACTCGCAGTACGTCGACGACTTTGCCGTTGCGCTTCGTCGTCTTGACGTCGAGGAGGCCGCCGCCCCCGCGCCGTTGCGTTCGGTAACGACGGTTCGAGGAGCCGTCGCCGTTTTCGTCGCCGTCTTCCGCTTCCGGCGTTTCGAGTTCGGCATCGTCGACCGCGTCGCCCGGATCGGCTCCGGCGGCGATCGTTTCGAGCGCGTCGCCGAGCGCTTCCAACTCTTCGAGGCTCGTCGCCGCGGCGTTCGGGCCGAACGGCGTGCGCTTTCCGTACCCGTTTTCGCAAACGGTGAGAAGATAAGCGTTTTCGTCGGCGATCGCCATCCCGACGACGTAGTCTCCGGCGCGGAGCGAAATCCCCTTGACGCCGGACGCCGCGCGCCCCATCGGACGAGCGTCGGACTGTTTGAAGCGAATCGCTTTCCCCTTGGCGGTCGCCAAAACGATTTCGTCCCCCGGTTCGACGACCGCGACGTCGACGAGTTCGTCCCCTTCGCGGAGCTTGATCGCGATGAGGCCCGCTTTGTACGGGCGGCTGTACGCGCTCAGGTCGGTTTTCTTGACGAGACCGTTTTTCGTCGCCATGACGAGGAACGCGCCCGGTCGGTCGAAGTCGCGAATCGCGCGGCAGTCGGCGACCTTTTCGTCGGCGTCGAGGTTCAGCAAGTTGACGAGGTTGCGCCCCTTCGCGTCGCGAGCGAGTTGCGGAATACCGTAAACCTTTTGCCAATAGCACTTGCCCTTGTTCGTAAAGAAGAGCAAATAGGAGTGCGTGCTGGCGACGAAGAGGTGGCGCACCGGGTCTTCCTCGTCGGTTTTCGCGCCTTTAAGGCCTTTGCCGCCGCGACGTTGCGCGCGGTACTCGTCGAGCGCGGTTCGCTTGACGTAACCGTTCGTCGTGATCGAAACGACCATCGTCTCTTCGTTGATGAGGTCTTCGTCCGCGACGTTTCCGACTTCCTCGAACGCGATTTCAGTGCGGCGTTTGTCGGCGAACTTGTTTTTGACCTCTTCCAAATCTTGGCGGACGATCGCCAAAATGTTCTTTTCGTCCGACAAAATGCGGCGGAATTCCGCAATGTCGGCGAGGAGCGCGTTGTACTCGTCGGCCAACTTTTGTTGTTCGAGGTTGACCAACTGACCGAGCGTCATACGGAGAATCGCGTCCGCCTGCACCGGCGTGAGCGTGTACGACTCCTTGACGCCGCGCGTCGATTGGAACGACTCGAAGCCTTCGTCGCCGAGCGCTCGATTCAAGAGCGCGGCCGGGCATTCGATTTGCATCAAGCGCTGTTTCGCTTCGAACTGCGTCGCCGACGTGCGAATGACGCGGATCACTTCGTCGATGTTGGCGTGCGCGATCAACAATCCCTCGACGGTGTGTTGACGCTTAATCGCTTTGTTCAAAAGGAATTGCGTGCGGCGACGAATGACCGAAACGCGGTGGCGCAGGAACTCGACGATCAGCTCTTTGAACGTCATGACGCGCGGTTTGCCGTCGACCAACGCGAGCAAAATGATCGAGAACGAGTCTTGCAGCGGCGTGTATTGGTAAAGCTGGTTCAGGACGACGTGCGGGTCGGCGTCTTTTTTCAGGTCGAGAACGAGACGCACCGGCTCTTTCAGGTCGGACTCGTTGCGAATCGACGAAATCCCGACGATGCGCCCTTCGTTGACCATTTCGGCGATCTTTTCTTCGACGCGGTCGCGCGCTTGTTGGTACGGAATTTCCGAAACGATAATCCGGCTTCGTTTCCCGTTTTCTTCGATGCGAGCGCGAGCGCGGACGACGATGTTGCCGCGACCGGTCAGGTAACCTCGGCGAATCCCGCGCGTTCCGCAGATGACGCCGCCGGTCGGGAAGTCCGGGCCCGGGCAGATGTTAAGCAACTCGAACGGCGAAATATCGGGGTCGTCGATCGTCGCGATCGCGGCGTCGCAGACTTCGCCGAGGTTGTGCGGCGGAATGCTCGTCGCCATCCCGACGGCGATCCCGTTCGCGCCGTTGACGAGAAGGTTCGGGGCCTTCGACGGAAGAACGGTCGGCTCCATCCGCGTTTCGTCGTAAGTCGGAACGAAGTCGACGGTGTCGAGATTCAAGTCTTCGAGGAGCGTCATCGCCATTCCGGAGAGACGCGCTTCGGTGTAACGCATCGCGGCGGGGGGCAGACCGGCGATCGACCCGAAGTTCCCCTGTTTGTCGATGAGGACGTGCCGCATGTTCCATTCTTGCGCCATACGAGCGAGCGTCGGGTAAACGACTTGCTCCCCGTGCGGGTGGTAGTTCCCGCTGGCGTCGCCGGAAATCTTCGCGCATTTGACCCGTTGCGAGTGCGGGCCGAGACCGAGGTCGTTCATCGCGACCAAAATGCGGCGCTGCGACGGTTTCAACCCGTCTCGAACGTCCGGAATCGCGCGGCTGACGATGACGCTCATCGCGTAAGTGAGGTAGCTTCCCTTCAACTCGTCTTCGATGGCCAACTGAACGAGCTTCGAACCGTCCGGCAGGACGAGCTGGCCGTTGGCGTTCATGATCGGGCGCAACGGACGCAACGGCGTCGACGGCGTTTCGGAGCCGTTTTCGTCGTCGAACGAATCGGAATCGACGTTGTTTTCGGCGTTCGGGTTCTCCGCGTCGGAACGTTCGTCGTCGTTCGAGCGCGCTTCGTTTTCCGAATCTTCGCGAAATTCCGCGTCGTCGTTGTTTTGATTTTCGTCGGACAAGGGAAAGCCTCCTCGCTGATGGGGTCGGACGCGCCGCCGTCGAACCGCGGGAACGATTTCGCGCTTTTTTCTTTCGCGAAAACCGCCCAAACTTCGCAAAGCTCCGTTCGACGAAAGCGACGCGTCGAAACGGAACCGAACGTCGTCGCGTCGACCGAAACCGCCGTTCTCGTTTAAGGAACGCAAGGCCCCCGAAAAAACGGCAAGTCGACTCTTCAATTATACCGGAAACCGCCGAAATTTCAACGGACGGGGCCGCCTAAATTCCAAAATTGCCCCGATTCGACGCGTAAAAAACGCAAAAAAAGAAAACCTTTAAGAAAAAAAGCCGCCGAGCTAAAAGACTCGACGGCGCGTTTCAAAATCGGACGCTTTCAAGCGCGAACGCTAAAACGTCATTCGGCGTATTCGGCGACGTCGACCGTCGTCGTTTTTTCGCCCGGGACGGCGACTTTCAGCGTCGACGTCGCTTTTTCTTTCAGCGCGACCGGGATAATTTGATCCATCGCGGCAATTTCCGCTTCGCGTTCTTGGCGGTAATCTTCAATTTCTTTTTGCGACATTTCGCCCATTTGCTCGATCGTCAACTCCGGCGTCGTCGGAACCGGGTCTTTGCGGAGCGTAACGACGAAGGAACCTTCCGGCGCGCCCGGCGCGGAGAAGTTCGCGAAGGTCGTTTGGACGACGCACTTGCCGGACGCGTCCGTCTTGCCGCCGACGATGACGCCGCTAATCGGCGTTTCCGGAATCAACGCGACCTCGACGCCTTCGATCGGCGCGCCGCCGTCGACGACGACGATTTCGCAACTCGACGTTTTCGGGAACCCGCTCGGCTTGCCGGAACACCCGACGACGACCGCCAACGAAAGCGCGACCAACGCCGCGCAATAAAGATTTTTCATCGCTTATTTCCTTATTTTCAGTTTTTCCGCTTATTTTAAGGCGAAAGCCGCCCGGATTTTCGAGCGGCTTTCGAGGAACGTTCGAACGAACCGCGACGCGCTTCGTCAAACCGTCGCCGCGTCGCGATTTTTTAAAACGTCGTTATTGCAAGTCGGTTTCGCCGCCGGAAATCGTCCCCATCGCGCCCCAGACGCCGAACGGGCTCTTGCCGCTGAATTCTTTACCGTGCGACGCGCTCGCCGTGGAGTAACCGGAACCGTTGACGTTCGCGTCCATATCGCCGCAGTCGATCGTTTCGCTAACGAAACGAACCGAACCGTCGACCATCGCCGCGTTGACGCCGCCGCTGTGGTTGCTCGACGCGGAGCAAATGCCGTAGCCCCAACCGCTTTGACCGTTGCCGCTCCCGTAGTTGCGGGCGTTCGGCGAGTTCGGCGGCATAATCGTTTGGAAACCGGTAACGCTGACGTTCCCGTCGGCGAAGTTTTGACCGCGTTCGAACGTCGCGGCGGTGCCGTCGAAGATCGTGCGGTCGGTCGAGTTGACTTTATTCAAAATGTTGCGCGGAACGACGACTTCGCCGCTGCCGAGAACCATAATGCCGCCCTTGACTTTGTTCGTTCCTTGCGTGGCGCCGGCGACGAGTTCCGAATAGGCGACCGTGTTCGAGGTGCCGTCGGTGATCGAACTCATCGTGCGGGTCGTAACTTGACGCGATTCGGTCGCGGACGCGCTCCCGAGACCGCCCGGATAGAAACCGCGCGACGTGCAGGCCGATTCGTCCGTTTGGCAGATCGAGTCGCCCCAAGAACCGCAGTAGTTCGTCTTCGAGACGTTGCCGACCCAGCTCGAAACTTGCTTCGAGTTCCCGTCGGACGGGCAAAGGAGGTGCGTGAACGTGCCGTTATACGCTTGGTCGCCGTTGTGTTGACCGTTCGGGACGCCCTTCGAAATAACGTCGTTGTAGAACGCGGTTTGTTCCGTGTACGGCATCAACCAGAAGAGGTGGCTCGTGTAGTTGTAGGTTTCGCGAGTGCCGCGACCGCGCGCCGGCGGGAAGGAGTTGTGCGCGTCGTGGTACATTTGGCACGAGAGCTGAAGTTGTTTCAGTTGGTTCGTGCATTGCATACGACGGGCCGCTTCGCGCGCCGCTTGGACGGCCGGGAGAAGCAAACCGATCAAAATCCCGATGATCGCGATGACGACGAGCAGCTCGACGAGCGTGAAGCCGCGTTTGTCCGTTTTGACAAGGCTCATTTTATCTATTTCCTCTAATTTTGCGTTTTCAAAGCGCGACGTATAAAAAACAATTTCGCAGCGCGCCGCAAAGTCGCCGCGTTTCCTTCCAACCCCCGCTCTCTCAACTCAAGACGTTGTATTCAAACGTTTTGCCGTTTCTTATACGCGCCAAACGCTCGAAAAGTTCCGACGTTTTGGAAAAAGGCAAAAATTTCCTTTTCGACGCGAACGGGACGCTAAAATAGCCGCGTCGAATTCAAGCGTCATTATATCGCGTCGCCTCGAAACCGCAACGGGGGGCTCCGTAATTTTACGACACGGCTTCACAAAAGTCCAAAACGCCGACGCCCGAAAAATCGAACGACGGCGCTTCGTTTAACCGACCGCGTCAGTTGTATTTGCCGCAACAGTTCTTGTACTTTTTGCCGCTGCCGCACGGGCACGGTTCGTTGCGGCCGACGCGCGGCTCTTTGTTGCGAATCGTCTCGACCTTTTGGTCTTTGCTCGCTTCGATCGCTTCCTCTTGGGCGGCGCGTTCCTCTTCCATCGCCGACGGAGCGGACGGACGCGACTCGCGCATAGCCGTTCCGGGCGACCAGACGGAGCCGATGAAGCTCTCGTCGAGTTGTTCGACGCGGTAAACGTAGTCGGTAACGCGTTCGAAAACGCCGTTCCACATCGCGTCGAAGACGCGCATCCCCTCGCGTTTGTACTCGACTTTCGGGTCGACTTGCGCGTACCCGCGGAAACCGACGCTCGACTTGAGGTGGTCCATCGTCATCAAGTGTTCCTTCCATGCGCCGTCGAGAACGCCGAGAATCAGCGACCGTTCGACCTTGCGCATTTCCGGATTGAACTCGTTTTCGATGATCGACTCGACGCGGTTTTCGAGGAGCAGAACGTCCCAATCGGCGAGTTCCTCGACCGTCAGGTCTTGCCCGAGCTCGCCGTTAAGCCACTCGCAGAGCGACTTCAAACCGGGCGCGTCGCGGCGAATCTTGCGAATATCGCTCGACGTAATCCGTTCGTTGCGGGCGATCTTTTCCTCGCGTTTTTCGCGGACTTTGTCGACGTCGACGTTTTCGTCGGCGAAGAGTTTTTCCAAGCGTTTCCGCATTTCGACGCGGTACGGCTCCGCTTTTTGCGACGCGGCGCGACTAATCGCGAAGAGCGCTTCCTCGATTTCGCGGCGCTGTTTGTTTTTCAAGTCTTCGACGTCGAGCGCGACGCCGAAACGGCGCGAAATCCACTCGGCGACGCCTTCGCGGTCGTAGCGGCGGCCGTTTTGATCTTGAACGACGAAGTGCGTCAATCCGGCCAAAATCGGGAAGCGCGCCTCGCGCTCGCGGTACCCCTCGATCGCCTTGTCGCGAGCCAGCTTCTTAAACTCCGCGGTTTCGAGCTTAATCGCTTCGTTTTCGTCGATTTCGACGCCGAACTTGTCGCGAAGCCAGCGGCACGCGGTTTTGACGCCGTAATTCGCTTCGAGAAGCGGCGCGCCCGCGTCGAGGTTCGCCGCGTCGCAGAATTTGTTCGCTTTCTCAATGAGAAACTCGGCGGCGCCGTCGCGTCCGATTTTCTTCAAATCGACGTCGCGAATCCCGGCGTTCCAACGAGCGTTCGCGGCTTTCGCCAACGCCTGCCAGTTCCATTCTTCTTCCGGCGCGTCGTCGGAGAGATTTTCCTCGACGGCGTCGAGCGCGTGCGTTTCGGACATGCGTCGAGCGTGGTCGACGGCGTACTCGCTCGCCATTTTCGCGTCCATTCCGCGGAACTGTTTCGCTTCGAACTCGACGTTCAAAACGTGGGAAGCGTAGGCGGCGTAGGACGCGGCCCCGTAGGTCGGCGCCAAGAATTCCTTCAAGTAGCGCTCGAGTTGCGCGTCGATCATCTCTTGGACGAAGTCCTTCGTGTTCCCGCCGTCGAGAATCCGCTGACGATACGTGTAGACGCGCTTGCGCTGCATGTCCATGACTTCGTCGTAGTCGAGGAGACTTTTGCGCGTGTCAAAGTGGCGTTCTTCGATTTTCTTTTGAGCGCCTTCGATGCGACGCGTAACCATCTTGCTTTCGATCGCTTGGCCGTCTTCCATGCCGAGACGCGTCAAAATATTCTTGACCCAATCGCCGGCGAAGATGCGCACCAAGTCGTCTTCGAGCGACAGGAAGAACCGCGCGATCCCCGGGTCTCCCTGACGACCGCAACGCCCGACGAGCTGCAAGTCGATGCGGCGCGCTTCGTGGCGCTCGGTGCCGATAATGTGGAGCCCGCCAAGTCGGCGCACGAGCTCGCCTTCGGCTTTCATTTGCTCGCGATTTTCAATCTCGTTGACGAGCGCGACCCATTCGTCTTGCGGCACGTCGAGACGCGTCGGATACTTCGTTTGGAAAATCGACCAAGCGAGGGTTTCCGGGTTCCCGCCGAGAATAATGTCCGTACCGCGCCCGGCCATGTTCGTCGCGATCGTAACGGCGTTCATGCGCCCGGCTTGCGCGACGATTTCCGCTTCGCGCCCAATGTTTTCCGGACGAGCGTTCAAAACTTGGTGCTTGACGCCGCGACGGTTCAGCATGCCGGAAATCAATTCGCTCTTTTGAATCGAAACCGTCCCGACGAGGATCGGGCGTCCTTTGTATTCGATTTCGGCGATTTCGGCGCGCGGCACCTTGAGGACGTCTTTCGTTCCCTTGGCGGTGAACTCGACGTGCTCGTCCGTTTCTTTGCCGAGCGTTCCGAAGTGTTCCTCGCCGTTTTTGAGGATCAGAACGTCCCACTTGTGCACGCGTTCGATTTCGTCGACGACGGCCTTGTATTTTTCCGCTTCGGTGCGGTAAATCAAGTCCGGCTTGCAGATGCGTTGAACCGGGCGGTTCGGCGGAATCGCGAGCACGTCGAGTTTGTAAATCTTCCAGAACTCGCTCGCTTCGGTCATCGCGGTCCCGGTCATGCCGCCGATTTTGTCGTACAGCTTGAAGAAGTTTTGCAGCGTGATCGTCGCCAGCGTGCGGTTTTCTTCCTTAACGCGGACGCCTTCCTTCGCTTCGACCGCTTGGTGCAGACCGTCGCTCCAAGTGCGCCCTTCCATCAAGCGCCCGGTAAAGTCGTCGACGATGACGATTTCGCCGTCTTTGACGACGTAGTTGACGTCGCGCTTGTACAAGTGACGCGCTTTCAAAGCGTTGTCGATCAAGTGCGGCCAGTGCATGTTCCCGACCGTGTAGAAACTTTCGACGCCGGCCAAACGCTCGGCGCGACGGACGCCTTCGTCGGTCAGGTTCGTCGTGTGGTCTTTTTCGTCGACCTTAAAGTCGACGTCTTTCACCAGCTGAACCGCGATTTTGTCGGCGGCGATATATTTTGACAAGTCGTCGCGAGCCGACCCCGCGATAATGAGCGGCGTCCGCGCTTCGTCGATAAGAATATTGTCGACTTCGTCGATGATCGCGTAGTGGAGCCGACCTTGCGACTGCTGCGCGTCCGGCGGGAAGTTCGAGTCGGCGCGGCGAGCGTAACGCATGTTGTCGCGCAGGTAGTCGAAGCCGAACTCGTTGTTCGTGCCGTAAGTAATGTCGCACGAATACGCCTTTTGGCGGTCGGCGGTCGACATGTTGCTCTGAATCGAGCCGACCGTCAAACCGAGCGACATATAAAGCGGCCCCATCCACTCCATGTCGCGACGCGCCAAATAGTCGTTGACCGTAACGACGTGCACGCCCTTCCCTTCGAGCGCGTTGAGGTACGCCGGAAGAGTCGCGACGAGCGTTTTCCCTTCGCCGGTCATCATTTCGGCGATCTTGCCTTCGTGAAGCGCGCAACCGCCGATCATCTGCACGTCGTAGTGGCGCAACCCCAAGACGCGACGACCGGCTTCGCGGCAGACGGCGAACGCTTCCTCGAGCAGGTCGTCGAGCGTTTCACCGGCGGCGAGGCGTTTGCGGAAGAGGAACGTTTGCTCGCGCAGCTCCTCGTCGCTCATCGCTTGATACTTCGGCTCGAGAGCGTTGATCGCCTCGACGCGCGGCTGAATTTTCTTCAGCGCTCGAGCGTTCGACGAGCCGAACAACGACGTGATTCTATTTTCCATCCAACGCGAGACGCCGCCGAAAAAATCGCCGACGCCCTCAAGGGAATCTTGCAAATCCATGTTAAACCGATTTTCGCTGGTCTTCCGACGCGCGCCGTCGTCGGACGCTCGAAAAACTCGAAGCGTCGCCGAAACCGCCGTCGGGCGTCAAATTAACAAAAGGTAGCCGACGCGCTCGCCGACCGGAACGTTTCGCCGCTCTCGGCCTTTTGAACGCGCTCTCTTTCGAAGGAAATTTTGCCGCAAAATTAGGGCGCCGCTCCAAAAGAGAAAAAACTTTAATAATTTTACCTTTTTTAGGCGTAAAGGTCAAGGTCTCGTTTCGCCAAAACCGGCGTCTTCCTAATTTTCAACCAAAAAAAACGCGACGCCGAGCCCTCGACGTCGCGTTTTCGCGCGATTGTTCGCTTATCGACCGGGCGAAACGCGCTCGCCGAACGACGAACGCGCCTCGAATCGGTCTTTTTTACTTACGCTCAGAAGTCCCAGTTCTCGGTCGAGAAGAGGTAGTCGAGCGCGTCCGCTTCCTCGATCGAGTCGTCGCCGCGACCGGCTTCGCGCTTGACCTTGACTTGGTCGACCGCGAGAATCGAGTAGAGGTTCGCGCCGTCGACGTCCATCGTCGCGGAGTCTTGCGCCAACGCGAACGCGTCGTCGCCGAACGTGTCGTAAAGGTTCGCGATCAGTTTCCCTTCGTCGGAACCGAAGACGGCGACGTTCGAGAAACCGTTCAGGTTGCGAGCGAAGGAACCGCCCGTCAAGCTCGCTTGCGTCGCTCGGCCTTCGAACGTATTCAAACCGGAGCCCGCGAAAAGCGAAGCGCGGTCGGCGCCGCCGTTTCCGAAGACGTTCGTCGTATCGAAACCGCTCGCGCGGAGAACCGTTCCGGCCGCGTAAACCATTTCGGTCTTCGCCGCGTCGGCGAGAACCGAGTCGTCGCCGCGGGAACCGTAAACGTTCGCGGTCGCGGAGCCGACCCCCTTCGCTTCGACCGTTTCGAAACCGAACGCGACGATCGTCGAGCTCGCGGTCGAGGCGACGACGGCGTTTTCGGAGGCGTTGAGCGAGGTCGCGCCGTCGATCTTAGCGACGTCGTCGCCGGCGCCGCCGTCGATACGGACGCTCGCGAAGTTTTTCAGTTCGACGCCGGTCGTCGCGACGGTCGAAGCGGTCGCCGAAACGACGTCGTCGCCGGACGTTCCGACGAGCGTCGCCGCGGCGACGCCGCCGCCGAGAGCCGAAACGTTCGCAAATCCTTCGGCGTTAAGTTCGAAGCCCTTCGCGGAGGTCGCTTTCGCGGAACCCGCGCCAAGTTCGACGTAATCGCCGTTCGCGGTCGCGCTCACGGAGAGCGTTCCGCCCGCGCCGTTCAGCGTCGCCGATTCGACGTTCGTCGCGGCGAACGAAACCGAGCCGAAAATACGAACCGCGCCGTTCGTCGCGTCGACGGCGACGTCGTTCGCGCTCGCCGACTTGTAAACGATCGAGTCGTTTCCGCCGAGCCCGTCGACGACGATCGCGGTCGTTCCGGTCGGGACGGTTTGCGTCTTGCCGTTGATCTTAATCGTCGCGACGCCGTTCGCGGCCGTTTCGACGACGATTTCGTCGTCGCCGGACGTTCCGTTCAGTTTCAGCGTCGACGAAACGCCCGAGCCCGCCGCGAGAACGAGTTCGCCGGAATCGACCGGACGGTAGAAACCGTTCGAGCCGCTGTCCTTCGAAACGTCCGCCGTAAAGCGTTCCGACTTCGACGAAACGATCGTCGCGTCGCCGGTTTGCGAAGCCGAGCCGCCCGCCGAGATCAACTTGTAGAACGTCGAGTACGGGCCGATATAGGCGTCGCCGGCGTTTTCGCCGTTGTTGTTCTTGTTATTATTATTGTGGTTGGCGTTGTTATTATTGTTCGTCGTTCCTTCTTCGTCTTCGATCGCTTCGCCGGCGTTCAGGTTCGGGCCTTGCCACGCGACGACGAACTTCGGCGCGTAAACGCCGTCGACGAGTTCCCAGTCGAAGATAGCGACGCTCGGAGCGGTTTGGTAACCGGCGGTCGTTCCGTTAAGAACGAATTCGCCTTCGTTCGAACCGACGACGGCGCCGAGCGCGAGTCTGTCGTTCGCGACGTTGACCGGTTGGCCCGCGGCGTTGAAGACGCGAACGCAAATTCCGTCGTCGTGGCGGTCTTCGCGGAGGTCCGGGTCGTAGTTGAACTCTTCGGCGTCGAACGAAGTCCACGCGAAGACGACGCCGTATTCGTTCGCGTCGACCGACGGTTGGTGTTGACGATGCGCGACGGTCGTGTTGACCAACGCTTCGCCGGTCTTGCCGAGGAAGCTCGCGGCGGAGCCGTCGGCGTTGTAAGCGCGAGCGTAAATGTCGGCGCCGTTCGCTTGCGTTTGATCGGAAACCCAAACGACGTAGTATTTTCCGGCGTCGGGGCCTTCGTCGACGATCGCGATTTGCGGCGTGTATTGGCCGCGCGTCGTGTTCTCATTGACGCGAGTCTTGCCGGCGATTTCCTCGACGACGTACTCGCCGCCGACGTAATTCGCGACGAACGCGCGTTGGTACACTTCGCGAGTCAAGGTGTCCGGATCGGCGACCGTCCACGCGACGACGTATTGCAGTTTGCCGTCGACCATCGCGCTTTCAACGTCGAAGGACTCGACCGATTGATCGCCGTTTTCGGCGACGGTGAAGACTTCGCTCTTTTGTTCGCCGTTGACGTCGTAGTAAACGCCGCACACCTTGTCCGCGCCCTCGCGAGTCGTCGAACCTTGGATCCAGGTAATGAGAACCAAACCGGTCGCTTCGTTGATTTGAACGTCGGTATTCCAGCAACGAATGCCCTTGCGTCCGGCGATTTGGACTTGCTTCGGTTGCGCCGCGCCGCCCGGATAGAAGCGAGCGCAAACGCCGTTGAGCGCGTCTTCGCTTTCGCCGACCCACGAAACGACGTAGCTGCCGCCCTCGGTCAACGCGATATCCGGGTGGATTTGGTTGCCGATCGAGTAAGTGTTGACGCGGGTTTCGACGCCGTCGGCGGAACCGTCGGCGTTGAAACGACGCATCACGACGTCGGATTGAATGCGGTACGTCGTTCCGTCGATTACAACGGTTTCGTAGAAGCCGTACGCTTCGCTTTCTTCGTCGTTGGACGTTCCGTTGTTGTTATTGTTGTTATTATTGTTATTGTTGCCGGTTCCGGTCGAGCCGAGCTCGTACAGGACTTGCGATTCGGTAACGATGATGAAGCCGTCTTGGTTCGACACGACGATCGGCTCGCCGTTCCCGCCGAGCGCGCCGACGTAGGCTTCCATATCGGTTTCCGGGACGCGCTCGTCGTCTTGATCGCTCGTCGCGACGCCGACGTTGAAGCGCACCGTGAAGGCGCCGCCGGATTCGCCGTCGTAATCGCCGTCGAGACGGTTCGAGAACGCGTCGGCGACCTTGTCGGAAAGCGTAACGGCGTAGGTTCCGTCCGGAAGCGGCTTGCGGAAAATAATCACCAACTCGTAGGAGTTCGTGCGCGTTTCGCCGGACGAAACATAGTATTTTTCGCCCGTTTCCGCTTCGAGGTTACGGACGTAGTCTTCGACGAGCGTCGAGGCGTTGTAACCGTACACAATGTCGGCGATGTAGTCGGTCGTAACCTTTTGCCCGTTGCGCGTCATCGACCAGTTGCCGACGTTCAGAACGCTCTTAATCGAGGCGGTTTCGGTCGACTTAGCGTCGCTGTAAGCGTACAAGGAGTCGGCGTCGAACGCGTCCTTCTTAATATCAAGGTTCATTTGCGCCGAGTACATGTATTCGCTGAACGAGTACACGAGCGCGGTCGGCGCGTAGCCGGTCGCGAAAGTAACGTTGTTGTTGTACAGCGAAACTTGCAGCTCTTCGCCGGCGGCGTTCGTGTAAGCCGCGTTGGCGCGGACGACGTACGGCGGAATATCGTCTTCCGGCAACGTCAGAGCGCGCATGCGGACGACCGCGTCGACGTTTTCGCGCGGTTCCGAAAGATCGGTCCACACGAAGACCATGTCGCCGTTCGCGTCGACCGCGACGGAGCCGCCGAGTTGATCTTTGTCAAATGCGTAGTAGTCGTCGCGGGTAACGCGGAATTCCGACCCGATCGGTTTTTGCTCGAGAACCGCGATTTCGGCCTCTTCGGCTTCGGTCGTCGTATCGTTATTATTGTTGTTGTTATTATTGTTGTTCGTCGCGCCAGTTTCGACCGTGATCGTTTCGCCTTCGACGAGTTCGTAGCGACGCGCGTAAATACCGAAGTTGTCGGCGACGTCGGAGTTTTCGTCGTTCGACGGGTCTTGATAGCTTTCGTAAACGACGACGAAATCGCCGTTCGAGGCCATCGCGACTTGCGAATGGATTTGGTCGTAAGCGGTGTACTCGTTGACTTGGAACACTTCGCCGCCGTAAATGAGCGAGCTTTCCGGATCGCTGGAGAACACGCGCCCGAAAACGCCGCCGAGACCGTTGTTCGACGCGCCGGTGAGCGAGTCGCCGTTCCCGTCTTGGTTGTAGCCGGTCCAGGTAACGACGAAGTTGCCTTTGGAGTCCATCGCTACGCTCGACCAAATTTGGCTGCCTTGCGTCCAAGCGTCGTCGAGAGTCGTGAGCGTCTCGTCTTCGGTATTGTTGTTATTGTTGTTCGCGTCGTCTTCGTCGGCGATCACCGCGACGGCCAAGTCGGTGTTGACGAGGAATTCCGCCCCAAGCCCGCCGAGAATAATCTCGTTGACCCAGTCTACGTAAGCCGAAACGCGAACGTCGACTTGGTAGTTGCCCGGCCCGAACGACTCGTCGCCGTCAAAGTCGGTGCCCCACGAGCAAACGCCGGCGATCTGACCGTTAATAAAGGTCGGGCCGCCCGAGTCGCCCGGCGCGGTGATCGCTTCGTCGTCGCCGAGACCGCGGTTGTAAATCCCGTAGTAATTGCCGAGGTAGTCGTTCGCGGCGGTTCCGTCGTCGAAGTCGTACACCAAAACGTTCGGGTTCTCGGAGTCTTGGAAGTTCGAGCCGTCGAGTTCGTAAACGTTTTGGCCTTGGTGTTTGACGCCGATTCCGCGATCGCCGATCGCGTCGTTTTCCGCGTCGTCCGCTTCGCCGTAAGTGCCGTAGCCGACGAAGGTAACGGTTTGTCCGATTTCGTCCGAACCGGTGTAAAGCTCGTAACCTTCGAGCTCGCGCGGAGCGGCGGTGGCGAGTTGCAGAATCGCGAGGTCGACGCCCGCGCCGCCCGTTTCGCCGTCGTAAGTTTCGTGGACGTAAACTTCCGCGACCGGAATCGAAACGGTTCCGTTAGCCGTGTGGAAGGTAACGAGGATTTGCGTTTCGCTCGGGTCGATCGGAGTTCCGTCGTCGCCGGTAACGACGTGCGCCGCGGTGAGGACGTGCATGCCGGTCGTAAGGAGCGAACCGGTGCCGAGCGATTCCGCGTCGATTTGGCTGTCGCCGTTCGTTCCGGTCCCAGTTCCGGTTCCGCCGTTCGTCGCGTCGCCGCCGACGGTAATCATACCGACGGAGTCGTAAATCCCGCCGCCGTAAACTTCGTGCGAATCGATGTCGTCGGTCGAAATAACCTTCGAGGTTCCGTCCGCGGCGATCGTCATGTCTTCGACGGAGCCGACCGGGTTCGAAATAACGTGGTTCGACGCGAACTTGCGAGCGTAAATGTTCGATTCGATCGCCGAATCGCCGTCTTGGCCCCACGACGTCCACGAAACGACGAACGCGCCGTCTCGTTCCATCGCGATGGAGGCGAAACGTTGGTTGTTCTCGGTCGTTTCGTTGACTTCGAACTCTTTGCCGGTCGCGCCGAGCTGACGCATTTCGACGTTGCAAATGAGACTGCGGTCGGTTTGGCCTTCGCGCGTCCATTCGGCGTCAATCAGGTCGACGTAGGTCGCCGTGTAGTCGCCCTTGAACTCGATCGAGATTTCGCCCGCGCCGCTGACGACGACGTCGAGATCTTTTTCGGCGAAGAAACCGGTTCCGACGAGCGCGTCCTTAATACGCTCGGCGTTCGTTTTCATTTCGACCGAGAGTTGAACGACGGCTTCGAACGCTTGATCGTCGACTTCGCCGGTCAGTTTCAACGCGTCGCCTTGAACTTCGACCGAGTCGCTGAAGCTCAACGTTTGAATCGTGTTCGCGTAGCCGTAGGACAAGCCGTTCGTCATGAAGCGGCGCCCGAAAACGCCCCAACCGGAGCCGTCTTGGCCGTAGCTTTCCCAAACGACGACGACGTCGCCGTCCGCGTCCATCGCGACCGCGGCGTATTGTTGATCTTTGTCGGTTTCGACGTTGACGCGAAGCGCTTCGGTTTTGCCGTTAAGCTTCATTTGGCCGCCGTTGAAGGCGTATTTCGCCATGTAAACGTCGCGGCTGCCGTCCGCTTCCTCGCCGTCGGTAATCATATCCCAAACGACGACGAACTCGCCGCGGTCGTCGATAGCGACGGACGCTTGACGCGGGTCGGCGAAGACTTCGGCCGCTTCGCCGTTCGAAGTCGCGGAGACGAGCGTGTAAACGGTTTCGCCCTTCTTGTTCGTCGACGCTTCGTACTCGGCGGTCGCTTCGTAAACCTTGACGACGACGTTTTCGACCGATTGGTCGATCACTTGCTCGCGAACGCCTTCCTTGTTCATGACGTAAAGCGCGCGATACGCTTTCGCCCAAACGGTTTGCGTAACGGTCTTGACGCCGGTTTCCTCGTCGATTTGCTCGAGCGTTTCGACCCAAGTCGCGACAAAGTCGCCGTTCGCGTTGCTGGCGACCGCTTGAGCGGTGTTCGGGCCGTAGTCGCTCGTTTCGTTAAGGATGCTCGAACGCGTAACTTGACGCAGCGAGGAGAAATCGTTGTAAACGACCGGGCCGTACGCGCCGTTTTCGCGCGACGGAGCGCTCGGGTCGTATTCGATATAATCTTCCGGAATGTAGTTGTCGCGAGCGAACGAATCGCCGTACTCGAAACCGAGCGCTTCGTTCAAACGAGTAACGCTGAAATCGAGCGACCAAGCGCGACCGTCGAAACCGGCGCCGCTGCCGTCGACCGCGTAACCTTGGCTGTAAATCGCGTTGCGAGCGACGTCTTGCACCATCGAGCTGCAAACGAGCGAGTAGTTGCCGTCGCTAAGCTCGCAACCTTCGGCGAACGAGATCACCGCTTCCCAACGGTTCGTCCCGTTGGCAAGGAGGCCGTCGTTGATCTCTTCGACCGGGTTCCCGTTTTCGTCGACTGTGTTTTGCGCCAACGATTGCGACGCGTTCAAACCGAACGAAACGCTTTCGATCGCGCCGGTAACTTCGACGCCGTCGCGCAGAAGCGTCCAGTTCGCGACGTTGTCGACCGCGTGCAGGCGGTTGTAAGCGTTCGTTCCGTCGCCGACGGTCAACATGTTCTCGCTGAAGGAAACGACGACGTCGCGAAGAGCGGACGTAACCATTTCGCCTTCTTGAACTTTGTCGCCGTTCGGAAGCGAGACGTTGACGACGGTCGGGCCGGCGTTGTCGGTCGATTCGACGAAGTTGCGGACGTAAATGTGCGTGAAGGCCGCGTCGATCGGATTGCCGACGTTCGGATAAGTGTTGTACGCGTTGCGCGGATCGGCTTCGGAACGAACGCCCCAAGCGACCGTCAAATCGCCGCTGGCGGTCGACGCAAGCGCCGGATTCGTTTGCGCCGTGCCGAGCGAACCGTTGCGTTCGACGAAGAGGCTCGACGACATAGCGTAGTTCATGTCTTCGACCGTTTGGTTCATGAGCTTGACGGTCGTCGGCTCGAGAACGTCTTCGTATCCGATGTAGAGCGGCGTGTCGTGCAAGTCGTGTTGCGCGACGATTTGCAAAACAAAGTAATCGTCGACCGAGCGTTGAACGACTTGCTCGACGTCGTCGATCGTAACGGTCGCGGAGTACTCGAACGACTCGGTGAAAATATCGAGTTCGCCGAGCGTGCCCTTATAGAACTCGACTTCCGAAAGCGGAACGTAGCGGACGACGAAGCTCGCGGGCTGGCCGGCGGCCAATTCCGAAGCGTTCAACGCGTCGGCGACCGCTTGCGCGGCGGCGAGCGGATCGGCGATATAACCGTAATCGGCGTCGTACTGCCCGCTCAGGTCGATCGCGATCGTTTCGGCGTTGGTCGGCTCGTTGTTTTCGGCGTTGTCTTGGCGCCCGATCACGAGGCTCGTCGTAGCCGACGCGACGTAGCGGTTCGGGAACGCCAAGTAGAAGCAGGCGTTCGAACCGTCGCGCAGGTTGCTGACGACGGCGGCGTCGCCTTGTTCCGTCTGCTGGTTGTCGCCCGAGTAGTATTTTTGCCCGTAAAGACGCAAGTTAACGTCGTTGCCGTTGTTGCGCAGCGGGGAAAGGAGCGCTTCCAAAACGGCGTGCAAACGCGTGAGCTGTTCCGCGGTCGCGCCTTCTTTTTGCGCGACGGCGAGGAAACGACGCTCGTAAACGTCGACGTCGATGCAATCAACGTTCGCGACCGTGTAAACCGGCTCGGCGCCGAATTCGACGAGCTCGCCGTCGACGTCGTACCCCCAACCGAGCGCGAGCTTAACGAACTTCGCCAAGTCTTCGTTTTTGTCTTCGTAAGCGATTTTGCCGTCTTGGTACTGGATAGCCTTGTTTTCGTAAACGAGATTCGCTTTGTCGAAATCGCTCCAAGCGAGTTGGATCGCAAGCTCTTCCGAATCCGCCGTATATCCCACGTAGTCGAGAGCCGAGAACCCCTCTTTTCTCATCGACTGAATATCGGCGAGCCCGACAAAACCTTGGTACGCGATAAAAACGTCGCCGTCCGCGTCCAGCGCGATCGACGGATTGCCGCGGTCGCCCGCCGTTTCCGTCGCGGTTTGTTGGGCCACGAGCGCCGACGTAAAGGAACTCGTTTCGCGCGAACCGACGTGAATAACTTCGTCGCTGATATTCGTATCGTCTTCGTTTTCGCCGGTATTGGTATTGTTGTTATTGTCGTCGACCGTCGGCGCTTCCTCTTCTTCGAGAACGTTGCCGGTAATTTCGTAAACGGCGCTTTCAAAGCGAACGGTCGGCAAACCGGCGAGCGTTTCGTCCAGAAGAGCGTTCGCCGTCGCGTCGTCTCCGCCGGTCGCGACGCCGCCTTGAACGTTGTAGGCGATCCCGAAACGAGCGGCGTAGTCGCCGGTTTTTTCGTCGACGACGCTGTAAGCGAACGCGACGGACGCGCCGTAAGCGCCTTCGGCGACGACTTCGTGGTCGACGATAAACTTCGCGCTTTGCGGTTCGAGAACGGAGTGATAAAGAGTCGAGGCGCCGGTCGTATCTTGCCAGTCGTTATAGCCCCACGCGACGACCGCGTATCCGTCGTCGCTCATCGCGGCGTCGGCCGGGCCGTAGTAGTTCGTGCCGATTTGGCTCGACGCGAGCGTAATATCGCCGGTAACAGGTTGCGCCAACGAGTCGAATTGACGCGCGTAAACGCCGCCAAAGTAGCTGGCGTCTTGCGCTTCGGAAGTCCAAGCGACGATGAAAGCGCCGTCTTTGTCCGCGGCGATCGTCGGGTCGGTTTGACGGCCGTTCGTCGAAGCGTTGACGACGAATTCGTTCGCGACCGGCGCGACGCATTGCACCTTCGCGGCGTCGGCCAACGCGAACGGATCGGCGACGAACGTCGTTTCCGTTTCGCCGTTTTCATTTTCGACGGTTTGCAGGTACCCGAGCTTGCCGCCTTCGGCGCCGTTCGCGTAGAAGTTCAGCTTGTCGTAAGCGGCGGTATTTTCGGCGGCGTAGCCTTGAACGACGAAGCGACGCGCCATAATATCGGCCGAGTTGTACGGTTGCGCGACGTCGGCGACTTCGTTTTCCCACGCGACGACGAAAGAGCCGTCGGCGCTCATCGCGACGTCCGGTTTCGATTGGTTCGTCCGCCCGGTACCAAGGACGAGCGTTTCGCCTTCGCGATCGGTAACGACGTAGCCTTCTTCGTCGACGACAAATTCGGCGACCTCCGCCGAGTTGACGCGGAAGACGGAGCTGTTTTCTTTAACCGTCTCTGCGACCCACTCGCCATCGAGGGTTTCGTAAGTCGAAACGCCGCCGGAACGCGTGGCGTAAGTCGCGGCGGAGACGATCAACGCGTCTTCGTTTTGCAAACCGTTCGCGCCGGTGAACGTGATTTGGAATTGGTTCGTCGTTCCCGCGACCGGAACGACCGAAACTTCGATCGCCGGAATCTTCGCTTGCATCGTGCCGTAGGCTTGATCGGACGAGTAAGCGCGGGACGGCTCTTCGACGTAAGTGTACGTATGCGTCGCTTCGTCGTAGATATAACCGCGGGTAACCGGCGCGTAGAGCGTCGCGCCCTTAACGGCGTTGAACGCGTTTTGAATATTTTTCGCCGTCGTCCACGGATCGGAAGAAACGGTAATCCCGATCGAAGCGCCGGTTTTGCTCGAATAAGACGTAATATTGCGCACTTCGTCGACGGTCGTAACGACGCCGCTGGCGAGTTCGTCCGATTGCGCGTCGAGCTTGGTTTGCAGCGTTTTCACGACGGCTTTTTTACCTTGCGTCGCGATCGTTTGCTCGATCGCTTGCTGATATCTGTCGCCAAAAACGTTTTTAAGGATCAGTTTTTGGTACGTCGTGCAAGAACGCAAGTCGGAAACGTCGAAATCGGTCGCGCGCACCTTTTCGAGGAGTCCGTTCATGTCGTTATAGTAGTCGTTGCGAACCTTAATATCCGAAACGTTTTGCCCGCGGAAGTTTTGGTCGGTTCCGAAAGTAATGTCGAAGTCGGTTTCGCTGACGGCGACGACGACGGCTTCGGAGTATTCGCCGCCCGGGATGGCGCGGATCGTTTCCTGCAGTTTCGCGGCGTTGTCGCTCGGGGTCAGGGCCGCGTCGTGTTCGAAAAGAATCCACGTCAGCTCGCCTTCGGCGTAGAAACCGAGGTTGAACGTCGAAATCGAGTTCGAGGTCGGATAAACGTCTTCGGCGCCGTTGCCGGCGAACGACGATTTATAAATCGAGAAACGCTGCGTTTCATAAGCGTTGTAAACGAGTTCAAACGAACCGGATTGAACGTTCTTCGTTTCGCCGTTCAGACCGGTAATTTTCGAACCGGGAACGAGTTCTTGCGGAATCGTGATAATTTGAACTTCGTCGGTCAGGTAACTCGCGTAAATATTGAGGTCTTCGACGTACTCGCCGTTTTCGTCGAGCAGATACGGGCTCGATTCCGGATCGGTCGCGTCGTAAGCGGGATTCTTAAGACGATCGGCGCCGGTCCAAGCGACGATCACGTCGCCGGCGTTGTTCGAATCGACGGCGACTTCGCCGCGCACGTCTTGCCAACCGTCGTTGACGAGAATATTGTCGGTCGTTCCGACGGTCAAGCTCAAAAGTTGGCGTTCTTCGAGTTGGTCGATCAAGAGTTTCGTCGGTTTTTGTTCGCGCGCTTTTTCAATACGCTTTTTGGCGAAACGCCCCGTCAGCAAATCGGCGACGCCCCAAACTTTATTTTTCCGCGATAACGACATATGCAGCACCTGTCTCAACAATGTAATGTGAAAATAAACTCGCGCCTAAGCGCGAATCCGCGCGTCGACTTAGTTCAAATCGCGTCCAACTTGAATCGTTTTGCGAACGAGTCGCTTCGCAGTCGAGCTTTTCGACCGCTTCGAGTCGCCGACGACTCGCGGTCAAGTCGCTCGACCGCGTTCGAACGTTCGTCGTTCTTCCCAATCTTTCTCCGCTTTCCCGACGCCGTCAAGAAAGCGCGAAAGGAACCTCGTCTCGTCCTTCCCTCGTCGAGAGGTTCGAACGGGCCGAGTCGAGAATACGTCTCATTCTCTCTAATATAATCAAAATTAGCGTCCGCGTCTATTTCAGCTTCGCAAAAACGTTTCCTTTTTTCCTTTTCTTCCTTCGCGATGCAACGGTCTTGCGGAATATCCGGCTTGCGCCGACGCCGCCGAGTCGCGCTCTCTCGCCAAAACGGCGAAACGGGGAAAGAGGGAAACAAGAGGCGAACTTTAACGAAAAAACAAGGAAAACCGACGCCGCGTTTCGAGACGCCCGTTCTCGCCGAGCGCGGCGTTTCGCAACGCGGTCGACGCGAAAGAAAACAATTCCGCGCCGCTCCTTGAAATTTCTAAAAAATTTTGATAAAATTAAACGTCGTTAGTTCCTTGAAATTTTCTTTTTCTTCGGTTTTGCCGCGCCGTCGTCGAGTTTTAACGCTCGCCGTCGAACGCGCCGTCTCCGAAGCGAGAAAATCAACGTCGAGACGCCGACGTTTCCCGCCTTCGCGTCGAACGAGTTCGCGTCGCCGTTCGCTTATATTAGAAAGGGTTGCGATGACGTCGCGTTTTCTTCGTCCGACGCTCGCGGTCGGAACGCTTCTTGTCGTTTTTTTCGTCCAACCGTTCGCCGACGTTAGCGCGAAAACGGCAATTTTTCCGCATTTCGTCGCAAACGGCGTTCAACGCGACGATTCAAACGCTTCGAACGGTCGCGACGTCGAAACCGATTTCGAAATCGGCGCAAGCTCGGCAAACCCGTCCGTTTCTAACGATTCCGCAAGTCGCGCCGAGAACGCCGAATCCGACGCGCTTTGGATTCGCCTCGACCGTTCCGACCGAGGCGTTCCGCTTCGTTTGTCGACTTCGATCGTTCGCTTCGAAGGCGATTTTCGCGCCGCCGACGGAACGACGCGCCCGGTCTCCGTCGATTTGATCGGCGCGATTCACATTGCCGAGAGCGCGTATTACGAACGCCTTAACGCCGAGTTCAAAGAGTACGAAACCGTCGTTTTCGAGTTGGTCGCCGACGAAGGCTTCGACGTTAAAGACCTCGCCGCCGCGAAAGAGGCGAAACGCGAAGGCCCCGCGTCCCCGCTCGACGCGATTCCGCTCCTTCAACAATCGTTCGGCGACGCGCTCGGCTTGGTGAATCAAACCGACGGAATCGACTACTCCGCGCCGAATTTCAAACGAGGCGACGCCGACGCCGACGATTTTCTCGTTCGCTTAACGACCGGCGGCGATATTCCGAACTTTTTCGCCGGCTCGACGTTCGACGCGCTCTTTTCGTCGGACTCCGGCCGCTTCGAAGCTTGGGCGCTCGCTTGCGTTTTGGCGAAAGACAAACGGCTCGCGCTCCGTCGACTTTTCGCCGACGAACTCGCCAAAACCGAGCTTACCGTCGATCCCAACGCTAAAGAAACTGCGCTGATTCATTTCCGCAACGAAATCGCGCTCGACGTCGCGCAAAAAGAGCTCGAAGCGGGCAAGACGAAGATCGCCGTCTTTTACGGCGCGGCGCACCTCGACGATTTGGCGCGGCGAGTCGAAGCGACGTTGGAAAACTCGCGCCGCTCCGAACCGCGCTGGATTCCGGCTTGGACGATGGAGTCGGAAAAGAAATAGCCCGCGTTTCGAACGTTTCGCGCCTATATATTAATGACGGCGGCGCCCGACGCGCTTGCGAAAAGAAAAAACGCGGTCTCGAACTCGCGCTCGAGCCGCGTTTTTTTACGTCCTTTTTTTTTCCGCGCTCTTTTAAAGCCGAGAACTCAGCGAACCTCGTCCGGAACGACGAGCCCGTCGGCATTCTTGTCGAGCTTGCCGAAATACGCGATCGCCCGAGTCGAGAGCGTCGGCGCGAACTCGCGCAGCGAAAGCTGGCCGTCGCCGTTGAGGTCGCGAGCTAAAAACCAGACCGGCACGTTTTTCAACGCTTCCGGCGGAGCCGCGTACTCGCGCCGCGTCGTCGAATCGATTTCCGCCAAGAGCGCGCCGAGCAGTTCTTCGTCTTCGACGTCCTCGAGCGCTTTATTTTCCTCGATAAAGATCGCCAACACCTCTTCGTCGGTCATTTCGGCCAACGCGTTGGCGTTTTTCTTGTCGGTCGCGACGGCGGCGTCGGCGGTTTCCCGACGCAACGGAGCGGAAGCCGGACGAATGCGCGTTTCCTTATCCTCGTCGAGCACGACGCGATTGGCGACGTAAGTCGGACGCTTCGGCGCCGGCGCGTGAATCGTGCGCCCCGACGCGTAGCGAGCCAAATAGAAGAGCACCTCTTGGTCGGTCAGCGTCCAGTCGCCGTCCATATCGACCGCTTGCGCGCCTTGAATTTTGTCCTCCCATTCGACGCGTTCGAGCGCTCCGTTCGAGTTCGCGTCGTATTTCCCAATCAAAAATCGCCCGTAAAAACGCAGCGCGAGCGGAGCGGTCGGAACGAGCGCGTCGTCGCGTCGAGCCATCGACTGACTGTAATACTCGTTTTCCGATTCCGGCGAGTACCGCTTTTCGCCGTCGGCGTTGAATTTCGGAACGGTTCCGGCGTTAAGCGTCGCTTCGGCGGCCGCCTTTTCCTCTTCGGTCATTTCCGCCATTTCGACGAGTTCGCCCGCGGCCGCGGCGGCCGCTTTTTCGGCGGCTTGCGCGGCGGTTTCTCCGGAGCTAAAATCGCCTTTGTCCCACTGCGCCCAACGGTCGGCGCCCACCATCTCCTTCATACGCGTCGCCAATTCGGGGTTGCCGCGCATGCGCTCGAAGCGTTCCGGCGTCATATTGGCGACGATCTGTTCCGGCGAAAACGGATTGCGTCCGCCTTGACGGTTCCCTCCTTGGCGGTTCCAGTTTCCGCCGCTCGGGCGCTCGCCGCCTTGACGATTCCCGCCCCCTTGACGGTTCCAGTTCCCGCCCCCTTGGCGCCCTTGCCGTCCTTCGCGACCGCCCCCTTGCGGAGGTTGCGCGACGGCGATTCCCTCCGACGACGGCGAAACCGTCAAATCAAGTTCCGGCGAAACGCTCAAAAGCGCCGCGACGACGGCGGCCAACGTTCGAAATCGATATTTCCGCAACATAATAAAATCTCCGCGACCAAAACCGCGTTTCGTTTCTAAAGGAAAGTCGGAAGGAAAAGCGCCGAAAGGGCGACGCGACGGCTTGAATCGTCGACGTTCCTTATTATAATAATCAGTATACAGGATAGCGCGACGTTTTACAAGTTGGGGCTCGCGTTTTGCTCGGTCGAAAGAACAAATTTTTTTTCGAGCCGTCGAAAATTTTTGAGAGGAGACCGCTCCGATGATCGTTTTTTCCGAAAAACCCGCCGACGTTTTGAAATTGAACGCCGTTCAGATGCGCATCGCTCGCGCGGCGCTGGCCGACGGCGAGCGTCTCCAACAAGCGACGCTTAACCAACTCGGCGCCCGCACGGAGGAAATCGCTCTCGTCGCGATCGCGGCGAAACTCGGCGTTCCGGTCGTCGACGTCGCGAAATCGGAGATTCCGGCCGACGTTCTCGAAAACTTTCCGATCAAGCTCGTCCACCGACGCAACGTTTTCCCGCTCGGGCGCCAAGCGGACGGCTCGCTCTTGGTCGCGACGCGCAACCCGTTCGACTTGTCGCCGATCGACGAAATTTCGGCGGCGACCGGCCTGCCGGCGGTTCCTGGGCTCGTTTTTCCGAACGAGTTGGCGAAACTGATCAAATCGCGCCTCGGCGTCGGCGCGGAAACGATCGACGGCCTTATGGAGCAAAAGGAAGACGTCGAAGTTCTCGAAGACGTCGATTGGGATCAAAGCGGCGACGCCGCGATGGCGCAGGAAGCGTCGGTCGTTCGGCTCGTCAACGACATCTTGACCGAAGCGATCGAGTCCGGCACGAGCGACATCCATATCGAGGCGCAGGAAACCGGGATGAAAATCCGCTACCGCATCGACGGCGTTCTCCAAACGCAGCCGACGCCGCCGGAAATCAACCGTTTCCAATCGGCGATCGTCAGCCGTCTGAAAATTATGGCGCGGTTGAACATCGCCGAAAAGCGTATTCCTCAGGACGGCCGCATTAAGATTAAGGTTTCCGACCGCGAAGTCGACCTTCGCGTTTCGATCATTCCGATGCTTCACGGCGAAGGGATTGTCATGCGTATTCTCGACAAGGACCGCATGAACTTCACGCTCCGCGGGATCGGGATGGACGAGGACGTCTACCAAACGTTCGGAAAGTTGATTTCGCTCCCGCACGGCATCATTTTGGTAACCGGGCCGACCGGTTCCGGGAAGACGACCACGCTCTACAGCGCGTTGAACGAAATTAAATCGGAAGCGACGAAAATTATCACGACCGAAGACCCGATTGAATACCAGCTCGACGGCATCAACCAAATTCAGGTGCACGCGAAAGTCGGCCTCACGTTCGCGGCGAGTTTGCGGGCGATCTTGCGCCACGACCCGGACGTCGTGCTCGTCGGGGAAATCCGCGACTTCGAAACGGCGGAAAACGCGATTCAAGCGTCGATGACCGGGCACTTGGTCTTCAGCACGCTCCACACGAACGACGCGGCGGGCGCCTATACGCGTATGATCGACATGGGCGTCGAACCGTTCTTGGTCGGCACGACGGTCGAAGGAATCATGGCGCAGCGGTTGGCGCGGCGCTTGTGCAAACACTGCAAGCAACCTTGGAAGCCGCGTCCGAACGAGGTTCCGGAAGACTTCCCGAAAGAGTTGCTCGAAACCGGAACGATCTACCGTCCGGTCGGCTGCCGCGAGTGCCGCGACACCGGATACGCGGGCCGCGTCGCGCTTTACGAGCTCCTTATTCCGAACGACGACATTCGCCGTTTGGCCGGCGAAAAAGCGCCGTCCGTCGAGGTGAAGAAGATCGCTCGCGCCAACGGAATGGCGACGCTTCGGGACAACGGCTGGAAGAAAGTCGGGCTCGGAATCACCTCCGTCGAGGAAGTCGTTCGCGTCGCCAAAGAAGATTGACGCGACGCCGTTCCGACGCCGCCGTTGACAATAAGCGACCAAAACGCCGTTCGCTCCGCCGAGTCGAACGGCGTTTCGCCGTTTTGGGGTCGAAGGTTCCTCCGACGGAAATTTCCTTCGGCGATTACTCGGCGGCGTTTTCCGTCTCCGGAACGACGTTCAAATACCGATCGGCGTACTCGAAAAAAAGTTCGCGGCGCCGCTCGGTCGCTTCCGGGTCGCTCGCCAACATATGCCCGGAGTTCGGAAAATCGACGACGTCGAACTTAACGCCCGACTTTTCAAGCGCCGCGACCAACCGCTCCCGATGCGGCGTCGGAACGAGATTGTCTTCTCCGCCGAACGCCGCCAACGTCGGAATCGCGCCGCCGTTTTCCGCGAACGCCGCGGGCGAAATCGACGCGATCGCCGCTTCCGTTTCCGGCGTTTTCGCCTTTAAATCCTCGACGCTCGTTAGTTTCCGCGTCATTATCGAAACGATTCCGGCGACCGTTTCCGGGTCGAGGTTCGGCCAAGTTTCGAGGTGAAAATCGCTCGGCCCGACTCGCGGCGCGACGAAAACGACCGGAAGCGGCGCGTTTTTCCCCCGCGAATAAGCGTAAAGCGTCGCGATATGCCCGCCCGCCGAGTCCCCGGAAAGCGCGACTTTTTCGAGCGGCGCGCCGCGTTTCGTCGCTTCTTCTTTAAGCGTTTTGAGCGCGGCGTCGATTTCGTCCATCACCGCGTTCATCGAGTAAACGTCTTTCGTTTTGTCGCCGGCGAGCATATACCCGAGCGACGCGGCGACGTACCCGCCTTTCGCCGTTCGGCGCGCGAACCCGGCCATATCTTGTCGGTTCCCGGCGTTCCAAGCGCCGCCGTGAATGAAGAGAACGGCGCCGCGCGAACGCTCCGGCGCGATTTCCTTCGGAAAATAAAGGTCGATTTTGTTCCAATCGTTCGGCCCGTAAGGAACGCCGTCGACGAAAAAGCCGTCCGCATCCGTCCAAACCTCGATATATCCGGATTTTTCAAGCGCCTGCCGAATTCCGACGCCGACCGCCGCGACGACGCCGATTCCGACGACGCCGAGCGAAACGCAAGCGACCGTCGCCGCGATTAAAAGTCGCCGAACCAACCGCCGACGCGGCGTCGCTTGTTTCGAAACGTTCGTCTTCATCCTTATATTCTCCCTATTTTCCCTTATTTAACGTTGTTTTAACGTCAACGCCGAAAGCGTCGAGCGTCAAAGCCCGAACGGTTCGACGGCGCGCTCCAAAATTCCGTTCAAAAACGCGATCGCGGTTCCGTAATTCGTTGTCGGGACGCCCGCTTCCGCCGCTCGTCCGAGTCGCGCCAACATTTCGCGGCGATTCAGCGAGCAGGCGCCGCAGTGTATGATCAAGTCGAACCGCCGCAACTCGTCGACCGTCGGGAAATCCCGCCCCTGCGCCCGTTCGATTCGGAGCGTTGCGCCGACGCGGACCCGCAACCAACGCGGGAGCTTCGCCGTTCCGATATCGTCGTCGGTCGCGTGATGCGAGCAAGCCTCCGCAATCAAAACCCGCGAATCAGGCGAAAGTTCCGCGATCCGCCGCGCGCCGTCGACCGCCGTCCGCAAGTCGGCTTGCCGTCGAGCGAACAAAATCGAAAAGGACGTCAGCGGAATCGAACGCGGGACGATTTCCGCGACGGTTTTAAACGCTTGCGAATCGACGACGACCAGCGCGGGGGGCGACTTGAAACGGTCGAGCGCGGCGCTCAAAAGCTCCGGTCGAACGACGACGCAGCCGCTTTCGCCGTCCAAAAGATCGCGAATCGTTTGAACTTGCGGCAAAATCAGCCGCCCTTTCGGCGCCGCCGCGTCGATCGGCGCGACCAAAACGGCGAATTCGCCCTTCGGGATTAAGTCGGCGACCAACGGCGGCGCCGCGAAAAACTCCTCCGGCGCGAGCCGAGTCAACGCTTCTCGAATTTTCGGCGAACCGCTCTTCCCGTCGGCGTCTCCGAGCGCGGAAATCTCGACCGACGGCAAGGAGCGCTTCCTAACCGCCTCGACCGCCTCCGACGCGGGCGCCGACGCGTCGACTTTGTTCCAAACGACGAGCGACGCAACCGCCCGACGCGCCAGCTCGTCGGCGATTTCTTCCTCGAACGCCCCCCAAGCGTCGGCGCCGAGCGTCGAATCGACGACGATCAGCCCGACGTCGACGCGGTCGAAAACGCGCCGCGTCCTCGCGACCCGCTCCGCGCCGAGCGTTCCCTCGTCGTCGACGCCCGCCGAGTCGATCAACAGAACCGGCCCGAGCGGCGCGAGTTCCATCGCTTTTTCGATCGGATCGGTCGTCGTCCCGGGAACGCTCGAAACGATCGCGAAATCTTGGCGCGTCAACGCGTTAAGCGTCGACGATTTTCCAACGTTGCGCCGTCCGAAAACGCCGATTTGGAGCCGAACGCTCTTCGGCGCGATAAAAGTCGACGACATCGCCGCCCTCCGTTCTTCTCTTTAAGACGCGTTCCAACCGCGCCGCGTTACGTTTTTCGTTTCTTTTCCTTTTTCGCCCCGTCGAAAAATTTTCTCGCGCGGCGAGACGCCCGACGAAACGTTTTCGCCCGCCGAAACGTCTAACGATTAATATCGCCGCCGCGCAAACGACATTATTATACGTCGAAACGCGCTTTTCAAAGAGGCCCCCCGAAAACGCGGCGAGAAAAACGGCAAAAAAACGTCGAAAATCGCGCGTTCCCCGTTTTCAAGACGTTTCCTCGCCTGTATAATAAAGCGACGCCGGTTTCTCGTCGTTCGTCGCGGAGCGCGTCGACGACGAGGAACGTTTTCACTCGGCGACGTCCATCCCCCGAGAAAGCGGTCTTCTCCGCTCGCCGCGTTCGACGACGCTCCCGTTACGACCGTCGACGCGACGAGCGCGAGGTCGCGTCGCGCCCCGTTCGGTCGACGTTCGGCTCCTCGCGGAGCCTTCGCGTCCGACGCCGCGACGTCGTCGCGCCGACCGCCTCTTTCGACGTCGCCCTAACGCAAGGAATCTCCGTTTTGTCCGACGCCTCCTCGCTCAACGCCGCCGCTCCCGACGACGAAGACGCTCGCCTGATGCTCGCCGCGCAGACCGGAGACGCTTTCGCGTTCGAAGAGTTAATGGCGCGCAACCAAGCTCGAGTTTGCGCTTTTCTACAACGCCTCGTCGGCAACCTGCAATCGGCGGAAGACTTAACGCAGGAAGTCTTTATGCGAGTCTACAAACACCGCGATTCGTATCGGCCGGAAGCGCGTTTTTCGACGTGGCTTTACCGCGTCGCGCACAACGTCGCCTACAACTCGCTGCGAGCGAAAAGCCGTCGCCCGGAACTTCTTTTCGGCGGCGCGTCGGGCGACGGCGCTTCGTCGTCGCTCGGATTCGCCGTCGAAGAAAACATTCTCGCGCAAAGCGGAGCGACTCCGACGCGCCGCGTCGCTCGGCTCGAACTCCAAGCGATCGTTCGAGCCGCGGTCGACTCGCTCGGCGCCCGCCAGCGCGAAGCGCTTCTTTTAGCGCGTTTCGAAGGCATGAGCTACCAAGAAATCGCCGACGTGATGAAGTTGACGCCGAAAGCGGTCAAGTCGCTCCTTTGCCGCGCTCGCCTCAACCTCCGCGCCGCGCTCGAACCCTACGTCGAAGAAGGGAAACGCCCGCGATGAACTCCCCGTCTCGCTCCAACTCTCCCGGTTCGTCCTCGCGTCCGCGCGACGAAACGCCTTCGTCCGCGCCGACGTTCGACCCGTTCGCGACGCCGGACGACGCCGAAATTTTCGAAACCGACGCGGAACTCGACGAGCTTGATCCGCTCGACGAAGAAATCGCCGCTTATCTTGACGGCGAACTCGACGCCGACGCTCGCGCCGCGTTCGAACGCCGACTCGCCGAGGAACCGGAACTCCGAGCTCGCGTCGACGAGGAGCGATCCGCTTGGGACGCGCTTTCGCTCCTCGACGTCGACGCGTCGAACGACCGTCTGACCGA
>JAFYQR010000116.1 GCA_017559825.1 Thermoguttaceae bacterium
CGTCGCGACGAGCGGCGACTCAACGGCAATTAAGGACGCGAGAAATCGGGCCGCCGTCGGATTCGCTCGATTCCGAATTGGCGGCGGCGCTCGACGCCGAAGGCGGCGTTTTCGGGGAACCCGTCGGCGCGACGGAGGAATTTTCGGGCGTCGCGACGGTCGGCGATCCGGCGTCGGGGACCGATCCGACCGGACTCGGTTCGGCGACGGTCGGCGGGCTCGCCGGAGGCGGACTCGGAGGCGTCGGATCAGCGACGACGCTAGGTCCGACGCAAACGACGTTGTTTTCCGATTTAAGCGCCGGTTTCGCCGATCCGAACGCGTCCGGAGGCGCCGCCCTCGTTCCGGGATTGATCGAAACGTCGACCGGAGCGCAAACGACCGTCGCGCCGACCGCCCCGGCGCAAACTCCGCCGCGGCGAACGCAGCAAACTTGGATTCGCGGGCGTTAAAAATATTTTAAAACGGGCGGTTTAAACGTTTGGGGCGTTTTGTCGCCGCGTCGAAAGAGTAAAGTTTGCGCCTTCGCGCGTTAAAATAGCGAGACGAAATAAAAAGGAGAAGGACGATGACCGACGAAACGACCCGCGTCGACGCGCTCGACGCCGCCGATTCCGCGCAAGAATCGGTTCAAAACGCCGACGACCGCCGCGCGACGCGCCGCTCGATTTACGCCGTTTTGATTTTCCTCGCGCTCGGCGTCGGGTTCGGCAAAATCGTCGCCGTCGATTCGGTTCCGGATCGCGCGATTCAAAACCATCGGTTGGCGCAGATTCCGAAAACGTTGCAAAATAAAGAGAAAGAACTGCGCGAAAAGGGCGCGTCAGACGAGCGAATCGCCGCCGAGTTGAAGCGCGTTTACGAGGCCGCGTTGCGCGACGCCGCCAAGGCGCGTCCGACGTTGAGCGCGAACGACCGCAGCCGTTGGCTGACGATTCGCGCGCTCGTCGAACCGGAAGCCCGAGTTTACCGTTACGTTCCGCCGTATTCGGAAGATAAAAAAAAGGAAGCGGAGGCGGCGCGTCTTGCGGCGAAGTCGTCGTATCCGCCCGCGATACGCAACTCGACTACGGACGAAGAGTTTGCCGCTAAGTTTGCGCCCGGCGAGATTTTGCGTAACTGCGCGAGTCCTTGTCCGGAGCGTTTTGAAAATAAGAATTGCAAGGTTCTGGCGCAGTCGTACCGCAAAGAACTCGTTCCGTACGCGATCGATAAAGCTTGGGAAACGCCCGGTTGGGATTCGATCGACGTCGTGAAACACGGGCTTCCGGACGAAATTTACGACCCGTCGAACCCGGCGTCCGGGTACATGTATTCGAGCAAACCGACGCTCCTGCCGACGGTGATGGCGGGGCCGTACTGGGTTCTGAACCGTTGTTTCGGTTTGTCGCTGGCGCGCCGTCCGTTCGAAACGACGCGGATTTTGCTTGTTTTTTACCAACTGATTCCGCTCGGAATCGCGTTTTTCTGTTTGGCGTCGATTATTGAGTCGGTCGGTCAAACCGACTGGGGCCGAATGTACGCGGTCGCGGCGGCGACGTTCGGGACGTTCGCGCTGGCGTTTGTTCCGACGTTAAACAACCATTTGCCGGGCTTTGCGTCGATTTCGATCGCGCTTTGGGCGGCGTTCAAAATTTTGCGCGACGGGAAAAGGAATCCGGTTTATTTTGCGCTCGCCGGCTTTTTCGGCGCGTTCGCCGTCGCTTGCGACTTGCCGGCGTTGGCGTTCGCGGCGGGGCTTTGCGCGATTTTGCTCGTAAAGCGCCCGTTGAAAACGATTTTCGTCGCGATTCCGGCGGGGCTCGTCGTCGCGGCGGCGTTTATCGCGACGAATTATATCGCGCACAACTCGATTATGCCCGCGTATTCCTGCAAGCGCGACCATATGGCGCTACAAGCGGAAGCGAAGGAAAAGGGGCTCGACCCGAGAACGCTGTTCGACGCAAACGACTGGTATTACTATAATTACTATCCGGCCGGGCGCCCGCGCGAAGCGAAGCACGCTCGCCTGAGCCATTGGGCGAACCGCACCGGAATCGACCGCGGCGAACCGTCGATTTCGCGGTACGCGTTTCATTCGACGATCGGCTCGCGCGGCGTTTTCTCTCTGACGCCGATTTGGTTTTTGAGCGTTCTCGGTCTTTGCGTTTGGGCGTTCAAAACGAAAGACGACAAAGGTTTGCGAGCGTTCGGCGTCGGCGCGTTGACGTTGACGGTCGTCTTCTTCGCGTTCTTTTTGACGCGGGACCAGGGCGACCGCAACTACGGCGGAATGTCGTGCTGGTCGCGTTGGTTCTTCCCGTTGGTTCCGCTTTTTGTTCCGGCGCTTTTGCCGGTCGTCGACAAGACGTCGAAATCGCGCGTGTTGCGAGGCGTCGCGCTCGCGCTCCTCTTTTGGTCGGCGGCGTCGGCGGCGTTTCCGACGTGGAATCCTTGGGTCGCGCCTTGGCTTTACGACGTCGCCGTTAATTGGGGTTGGATGAAACCCTATTAACGGCAAGGTTTACCAATAAAACGCGGGCCCGTCCGCTCCGCGTTCTTTTCGATAAAATCGACGAATAAACTGAAATGGCGAAAAACAAAAAAACGAAGAAAGAGGACGACGGAATCGAACGCGTCGTCAGCGAAAACCGCAAGGCGCGACACGATTACGACGTCTTGGAGTCGCTCGAATGCGGGATCGAGCTCGTCGGGAGCGAAGTGAAGAGTCTGCGATGCGGAACCGTTTCGCTTGCCGAATGTTACGCGCGGGTCAAAAAGAACGAGGTGTTTCTCGTCAACTGCGACATTCCGGAGTATATCGACGCGAACCGCTTCAATCATAAACGCAAGCGAGATCGCAAGTTGCTGTTGCATCGTCGCGAAATCGAGCGGTTTGCGAAACGCGCGCTTGAAAAGGGCTTAACCCTTGTTCCGCTCAAACTTTACTTCAAAAACGGTCGGGCGAAACTTCTTGTCGGGCTTTGCCGCGGGAAGCAAAATTACGACAAGCGTCAAGCGCTAAAAAAGGCGGACGTCGAGCGCGGTTTGCGGCAAATGAAGATGTTCCGTCGTTGACGGTTTGCGTTAAGTCGATTTAGGAGAAGCGTTTGCAACGAACGACCAAAAAGACGCTCGACGCGGAAACGAACGCCGCGTCGACGGAAACGCTTAACGTCTTGTCGACGTTCAACTTCGAACGAGCGCGAACGGCGCTTTTGCGTTGGTTCGACGCGAACGGACGAACGTTCCCTTGGCGTTCGGAGCCGACGCCGTATCGCGTTTGGGTCAGCGAGATTATGCTCCAGCAGACGACGACGCAAACGGTCGAAGGATATTTTTCGCGCTTTCTCGAACGTTTTCCGAACGCGGCGGCGCTCGCCGAAGCCGACGAAGCGACCGTTTTAAAGTATTGGGAAGGTTTGGGTTATTACCGGCGAGCGCGTTCGCTCCACGCGGCGGCGGTCGAGATTGTCGAGCGTTTCGGCGGCGACGTTCCGGAGCGTTTTGAGGACGTCTTGTCGTTGCCCGGCGTCGGGCGGTATTGCGCCGGAGCGATTCTTTCGTTCGGGTTTGACGACAGAGCGCCGATTTTGGAGGCGAACACGACGCGCTTGCACGCTCGGCTTTTGGGCTTGCGGCTCGAAACGACGACCGCGACGGCGCAAAAAATCCTTTGGCGCGCCGCCGAAGATTGGCTTCCGCTCGATTTCTCTAAAAGTCGTAAGCCGAACGTTTACCGACGTTTAAACGGCGCGTTAACCGACTTAGGCCGTTTGGTTTGCTCGCCGACGGCGCCGAAGTGCGACGCTTGCCCGCTCGCCGAATTTTGCGAAAGTAGGCGTCGTAATTTACAAGACGTCGTTCCCGTTTTGAAGAAGAAAACGGAAACGGTCGCGCGAACCGACGTCGCGTTTTGGATCGAGCGGCGCGATTTGTTCGGAACCGACGGCAAAGGTTGCGACGATTCGAGTTGCGACGGCGGCGCTCCGACCGACGTTCTGCTGATTCGCCGTCCGGAAAACGCGCTTTGGGCCGGGCTTTGGGATTTTCCGCGTTTCGAAATTGCGAACGAAGCGTTCCGCGACGCGCTCGATTTCGACGGCGACGTCGAGCTTTGCGATCGGTTGCAGCGCTTTCTCGAAGAGGAAGTCGGCGCGTCGCCGCTCGACCGCCGACCGGGGCCCGTCGTTTATACGGTAAAACACGCCGCGACGCGGTTTAGAATAACGCTCCGCTTTTGTCGACTCGCGGGCGCGTCGCCGCTCGAAAAAACGCTTTTCGACGGGGTTGCCGATTTGCCGCAAACGTCGAGCGCGCTTGTTGGTCGCCGTCAAAAAGTCGCGAAAAAAAAGGAAGCGCCGGAAGCGGAGCGCGTCGCGGCGGAGGTTCGCTGGATTCCGCTCGCCGAATTGGACGCTTACCCGTTGAGTTCGCCGGGGCGCAAGTTGGCGCGTTTTGTTTTGAAAAACCTGAGTTAAGCTGGGAAAACGACGTGAAATCGTCGGGCTTTAACGAAATACGGAACTTTTTTTCGTTAAAAACGTTAAAATAGCGCGGACGGCCTTGGGGTTTTGCCGCGTTATGTTAAAATAAGAAAAATTTTCGCCGTTTTCTCGCGTTCGCGCAAGGGGCGGCGGTTCGGGGAACGCGTCGACGTCCGGCGCTCCCGCGACTCATCGGATTTTATGAAAGGATTGTCTCGATGAAAAAAACGTTGGCTTCTCTGATGGCGGCGCTCCTCGTTTGCGGTTCCGTCGCGTGCGCTCAACCGGCTCAAGACGGCCCGCAAGGCGATAGCCCGCGCGCCCAACGCGGCGAACGCGGCCCGCGCGGTTTCGGTTTCGGCCCGATGATGGGACGCAACGCCGAAATGGTTCCGCTTTTCGGCGAAAATCTCGAAAACGGCGACTTCCCGGAAGGCGTTTGGTCCTTCAACGAAGAAGGCGAACTCGTCGCGACGAAAGACGCCGTCATTTGGACGAAGGAAAAATACTCCTCCTTCGTTTGCGAATTTGAATTCAACCTCTCCGACCACACCAACGGCGGTTTCCTGATTCAATGCACCGACAAAGGGAACTGGATTCCGAACACCATCGAAATCCAACTTCTCGACGACGCCGGCAAAGAACCGGACTACCACTCCTGCGGCTCGATCTACGGCTTCCAAGCGCCGAGTAAAAACGTTACGAAAAAGCCGGGCGAATGGAACAAAATGCGCGTCTTCTGCTTCGGTCGCACGATCACGGTCGAACTGAACGGCGAAATCATCAACCGCATCAACACCGCGGAATGGACCGACAATGAAAAGAGCCCGGCCGGCACGGATATCGAAAAGAAATTCCACGGTCGTTCCCTCTCGACGTTCGAACCGTTTGGTTACATCGGTTTCCAAGGTCTGCACGGCAACTCGCCGATGAAAATTCGCAACGCGAAAATCGCTCCGATGACGCAACCGAAAGCGGAAGGCGAAGGTTGGGTCTCGCTCTTCGGCGATAAACTCGAAAACGCCGAATACGATCCGGCCATTTGGTCGATCGACGAAGAAGGCGTCATGACCGCGACGAAAGACAACGCGATCTGGGCGAAAGACAAGTATGAAAACTTCATGCTCGACTTCGAATTCAAAACGACCGAAAAAGCGAACAGCGGCATCGTCATCCAATGCACCGACAAGGAAAACTGGATTCCGAACTCCCTCGAAGTCCAAATTTTCGACTCGTTCGGTCGTCAAGTCGACATGACCGACGTCGGCGCGATCTACGGTCGTTGCGCCCCGATGTTCAACGTCTGCAAAGCGCCGGGCGAATGGAACCGCATGACGGTCGTCTGCATGGGCCCGATGATTCAAGTTTACCTCAACGGCCACCTCACCACGACGATGAATAAACGTCAATACACGAAAGCCGACGTCAACCCGGACGGTTCGAAGCCGTTCCCGTGGCTCATCAACAAAGCTCCGGCCGAAACCGAAAACGCCGGTTACATCGGCTTCCAAGGTCTGCACGGCAACGAACCGGTCGTCTTCCGCAACGCGAAAATCCGCAAAATGGAAATGCCGCGTCGCCCGAACGGCGAACGTCCGCAACGCTAAGTTAAGCGACTTAAAGCGCGTTAGCGTTTAAAAAACGAAGCGGCGAGCGTCTCGAACGTTCGTCGCTTTTTTATTTCTTGCGGCGACGCGAACGAGCCGAAAGATTTCGCGAGAACCGCCGTTTGGCTTGCCGTCGCGACCGTCCCGTAAAAAAGCCGTTTTGTTTGACGCGCGACCGCCCGCAAGAAACGCGAAAGCCCGCGCTTTGCAACGCGGGCTTTGGTCGTTAGAATCGACTTAAATCGAATCTTACGCAGCCGGAGCTTCTTCAGCGGCCGGGGCTTCAGCCGGAG
>JAFYQR010000117.1 GCA_017559825.1 Thermoguttaceae bacterium
CCGCCGATTCCTCCAAGTTTTCCGACGTCGCGACCCGAACGTGCGGGAGGACGCCGACGCCGCCGTAAGCGAAGCCGCTCGGCGAGTAAAATTTCTCGGTCGTGAGGCGCAGGCCCGCGATTGGTTTTGTCGACCGCGTCGCGCAGGAGAGCTGCACGATCGCTTGAACGGTGCCTTTGCCGTAGCTTTGCGTTCCGACGACGACGGCGCGACCGTTTTCCTTCATCGCTCCGGCGAAAATCTCCGACGCGCTCGCGCTGTTCTCGTCGATGAGGATCACCAGCGGCGTCGAGCAAACGCTCGTTCGAGTCGCCGAGTACGAGCAGTCGCCTCCGCGACCGCGCGTCCGCACGATCGTTCCGGAGTCGAGGAAAAGGTCGGAAACGTCGATCGCTTCCTGCAGAAGCCCGCCTGGGTTTTGGCGCAGGTCGACGACGAGGCTCGTCATTTGGCGGCGCGAAAGCTCGTCGATCGCCGCGATCATTTCGGTCGCCGTCGTTTTTTGGAAACAGGTTACCTTAAAGTAGCCGACCGAGCCGGGCGCGTCGAGGAGGCGAACGTCTTCGACGCTCGGAACGTCGATTTGTCGCCGAATCGCGACGACGCGGCGAAGCGTTCCGTCGATCGGCGAGCGGAGCGTTAGCGTCGCTCGTTGGCCGACTTCGCCCTGCAGGAGCGCGCCGATTTCCGTTCCGGTGAGCCCTTCGGTCTTTTGCCCGTCGACGGCGACGATCTCGTCCCCGGCCTCGACGCCGCTTTCGCTCGCCGGACTGTTCGGGACGACTCGCACGACGCGAGCCGGATCGTCGGTTTTCAGCTCGACGCCGATTCCGACGAAGCGACCGTCGATCATCGAGAAGACGTCCTCGACTTGAACCGGGGTCAGGTGCGCCGAATACGCGTCGAGCGAGCAGACGGCGGAGCAAAGGAACTCGGAAATCGTCGCCGTTTCGCGGGCGCCGGTCTCTTCGCGGAGCCGCTCGGCGAGCCAAACGACCGCGCTCTTAAGGTCGGCGTCGGTTTCGAGACGCCAACGCTTCGACGCGTCGCGAACCTTCGCCAACAACGCGGCGGCTCGCTCGCTTTTGTCGAACGCGAGGCCGTTTTGTTCGTAAAACGGGCGGTGCGCGAACGCTTCGTCGAGACCGTCGAGACCGAACGCGAAGAGCGTCGCGGGCGTCGGGCGGTCGACGTGATAATTGTCGATGTTGAGCGTCGCCTCGTCGAAAACGGCGAGAACGTCGTCGAGTCGGGCGCCGTCGGTCAGTTCGACGAACGTCGCGTCTTGGTAGCGTAGGTCGAGCTCGTGTCGCCGCCGCGCCGTCGCGAATTGCTCGCGGAGCGTCGCGTCGTTCGGGAAAGAACGAAGCGCTTTTTCGAACCGCTTTTTCGCGTCGAGCCAACGCTCGGCGGCGAGAAGGGCGTTCCCTTCGGCGAGAGCGCGTTCGCGTTCGGCGGCGTTCGGCTCGAGAGCGCGGCGCGTCTCGGCGTCGGCGTCAAACGAGCGTTTGCGGTCGAGCAAATCGTCTAGCGAACGCAGCGGCGGCGGAGCGGGAAGCGCGTCGGCCGTCGGTTCGTAAAAGGGGGAATAACGGGAAACCGTCGAACGGCTCGGCGTCGACGCCGAAGTCGAAACCGAGGAGCGCGACCGCGTTCCCGAATCGGCGAGCGTCGTCGACGCGGCGCAATGCGAGCTTGCGACGACGACGGCGACCGCTAAAAGTCGGAGGAAAGTTTGCATAACGTTACCAATCGGTCCGAAGACCGTCGGTTTGGTCGATTTTCGAAAGAGGCGTCCTGCCCAAACGCCGACGCGCGGTCGACGTTTCCCGAAAATCGAAATGGAACTCCTTTTCGGTCGCCCTCCTGGCGAAGCCGCCGGTTGGAGAAAAAATTTTTCTCGCGTTTTCGCCGAGCCGACTCGCTCGCTCGTCCGAAAAAGCGGAGGAACGAAACGTCGACGCGGCGGACGCCGGCGAACTCGCGCGAGTCGTCGGCGTCTTAAACCGCTTCCATGAAAATAAACGTTAAAATCGTAAAAACACAAAAATCCGTTCTCGTCGAACGTCGAGGCTTGCGCGTTTACGGCGTTCGGCAAAGCATGCGTTTCGATTTTATCGTCGGGGGGAAAGCTCCCGATTTTTCGCGTTCTTTTTTACTCGCCGAGGCGAGCGACGCGCCGTTCGACGCCCGATTTCGGACCGACCGGGGCTTTTCCGCTTCTAAGAATCGTTGTTTTCCTAGGCCGCGGGTTAGGCGATTGGCAAAATTTTGGAGAATCGACGGAAATTCTCGGACGAACGAAATCGTTAGGCAAAGAGTAGCGACAAAACCGAACGAACGCTTTGGACGCTTTAGCGCGGTCGAAACGATCGAGACGAAAAACGACGCTCGCCGCCGACGCGGGGAAGGGCTCGCGAACGCTTCTATAGTATTAATGGCAAAAACAAAAGAACGCCGCGTCGAGCGAACGTCGACGCCGGAAGAAACGCGCCGATTATTAAGGGCGAAAACGACGAGAACGTCGAGCGGAACGGGAGGCTTGACGAGGGAAAACGTTCGCTCGTTCTCCGGCGAGAGCATGTTAAACTTTAACGACTGCAACGACTTTGATTCTTTTAACGTGAAACGCGGGGGGGCGAAACGTCGGAAAAGCCGCGTTTTTGCGGCGTTTCGCGGTTTTAGAAAAATTTCGGAGGTTTTTCTGAAGGCCGCTTCGAGACTTTTCCGATACTAGTAGCGTCGTCGAGAGGAACGAATATATTTCCGAGCGAACGGTCGCCGGAAAGCTTCGAACCCTCGGCAAGAACACAACGCGCTTCGTCGCGAGGCGAGGCGCAAAACGAACGTCGAAAAGCCGCGTCGGTCGTTTGCCGCGTAATTTTGGATCGTTTTCAAAATCGACGCGCGCCCGGCGGCGTTCTTTCGAACGAGGCGACGAAAAACGTCGCGTCCGAGAAAGCGCGTCGAAACCGAAGCCGCTCAAAATCGCTTCCTTAAGGATTGTTCGGAGGCGGCGGCAAATTGCGCGACGGTTCGACTTCAGGTTAAAAAAGGAGTTTACCTATGAAAAATCGTTTGATGGCGTTCTGCTTCGCTTTGATTTCCGCGTGCGCGGTCTCGACCGCTTCCGCGCAAGACTGCGCTCCGTGCGCCGCGGCCGCCGGTCCGGACGTTTCGTGCGCTTCCTGCTGCGCTTCCTGCACGGGCGTTTCGTGCGAACTCTTCAGCGGGCTTCGTTCGCTCTTGGCGTGCCGTCCGTGCGCCGTCGTCGAATGCGCTCCGTCGTGCGCGACCGCTCCGGCTCCGGTTTGCGGCCCGATCGTCTCGGCGAACCTTCCGTCGTGCGACGCCGACGTCGCTTGCGGTCCGGCCCCGATTTGCGCTCCGGCTCCGGTTTGCGGCCCGATGTTCCCGTACCTGAAACCGTGCCTGTACAACGCCGTCCATCGTCCGGTCAACGGCGTCTGCAAAATCGTCCACGGCGTTTTCGACACGCTCGCGACGATCACCACCCCGACGAGCGACGCGGGCTTCTTCAAGCCGGCTTACGTCTGCGGCGTTCCGTGCGCTTGCGGCGCCGGCGAACTCGGCTCCTGCGCGACCTGCGGCGACGTCGAAGCCGCTCCGGCTCCGTGCATGCCGGCCGTTCCGTCTTGCAAATGAGCGGACGAACGCGACGATCGGAACGGATTTGACGGTTTGAACCGTTAAACCGGAGGGCGCGTCGCGAGGCGCGCTCCGACTTCCGAAACGAATCGAAAACGAACGGGTTCGCGAGAGCTCGTTCGTTTTCGCGTTTCTTGCGTCGCTTGCTTAGACGGGCGTTCGCGCCGTTTTCGTTAAAATCGGCGACGATTTGGAGAAGAAAAGGGAAAAAAATCGCTCGGACGGCGTTGAAAGGAACGCGTTCGGCGGTATAATCGAAATCGAACGAGGGCGCGTCGACGAATCGCGCTTTTGTTTTCCGTCGTCGGACGTCGACGTTTTGACGGCGGGCGGCGAAATTTCGAGCGAAAAAGAAAAAAAGAGGAGCCGAACGGACGGTCGCGGAGAGAGCGTCGCAAGGCGTTCTTTCGAGGAAAGTCCGGACTCCGCAGGATACGATGGCGGGTAACGCCCGCCGATCGCGAGATCAGGGAATAGCGCAACAGAAAGCAAACCGCCTGCGACGGTTTCGACCGTCGTCGGTAAGGGTGAAACGGCGAGGTAAGAGCTCACCGGCGGCCCGGGCAACCGGCCGGCCAGGCAAGCCCCATCGGGAGCAAGGTTAAACAGCGTCGCGTTCGACTTTCGAGTCGGGCGGGGGGCGATCCGTCCTCAAGGCGCGGGTAAACCGCGAAGAACGGTTCGGCGACGAATCCGTCAAGATAAATGACCGTCCCTCCTTTGGGAGGACAGAATCCGGCTTATGTTCGACTCCTCTTTTTTTCTTTTTCGGCGCTCGACGCGTTCCGTAAAAAACGGTCGTCGGAGTTTTTTCGTCGGCGCTTTGACGCGTCGACGGGAAATTTCGCGATTATTTCGATTTATTTCTTGAAGAAAGCGAGTTTTCGGCTTATAATGGAAAGACCGCCGGAGAAGCGCGTCGACGAGGCGCGGCGAGCGGCGGCATTTTCCCTCTAACGAAAGCGAATGAAGACGATGGCAAGCGCGTTCTTTGCGAACGATCGACGTTCTTCGCGTCGGCGCGATTCGGCGACGGCGTTAGTTCGGTTGGGCGTCGGCGCGGCGCTCGTCGCGTTTTCGGCGACCGGTTTCGAAGCGTCGGCTCAAAACGTCGAGTCGTCGGCGTCCGAGGGGCGCGCGCTCTTCGTGCCGACGCTCGATTTGCAATCGCCGGCCTTTTCGACCGTCGAGGCGGCCCGGAACGCTCGACCTCCGCAACCGGCGAAACGCCGCGAGGAGCTGATCTATCCCGAGGGCTTTTTGGAGCTTTCCTCGCCGACTCCGGAGCCGGTCGTCGAAGCGGCGGTCGACGTTTCGGCGAAGACCGAGGCGACGAAAAAAGAGGAGCCGCCTCGTCGACTCGACCCGAGCGCGGAAACGACGCCTCTCGCGCCTCCGCCGCAACCGGAGCCGCCGAAGGAGGAGGCCGGCGATCAAATTCTCTTTTTCGCGCTGTCGATCGCGCTCGCGGCGCTCGGCGGGTTTATATACGTCGATTATCGTTATCGCGACCGTTTGAGGGCGGATTTGGCGCGCAACGCTCGTTTGCGGTCGCCGAACGCCGTCGCGGCGGACTTCGACGACGTGTTGGCGTTCGTCGACGGAGAGCGGCTCGACGCGACGTTCGACGATTTGGCGTTTTTGTCGGCCGAATCGACGAGCGTTTTGGACGACGAAGAAGTTTTCGAGCCGATTAGCGAGCCGGTTTCGCCGTCGGACGGCGCCGATTTAAGCGAGGAAAATTTCGACTTCGCGCCGACCTCCGCCGCGAAAGCGACGTTGCCCGAGCCGCGGGAAGATTTCGTCGTCGGCGCGAATTCGGCGCGTTGAGCGCGGCGTCGGGAAAAACGTTAAAATCGAAATAACCGCTCGCTTTTGGGCGTTGGCCTCGACGGGAACGAAGCGTTGCGCGACGGCGAACCTCGAAGTCGGCGAAATAGAGAGACGGTAAATTTCGCAAAACCGGCGCGACCGTTAAAATTGAACGTCGCGGCGGCTTTTTTATTTTGAGCGCCGTCGAGACTGGAAGCGACTCCCAACCGATGAAGATTCGAAGCAAAACGTTGATTCGAGCGGCGGGCTCTTTGGTTTCGCTCGGCGTTCACTCGTTGATGCCGACGCTCGACTACCGCGTCGCTTATTACGACCCGATTATCGATCCGGCGTACGAAAACGATGGAAAACGACGGATATATATTTTCTGGCACGAATATATTCAATTTTTCATTTATCTGCGGAAACGTTGCCGTTTAGCGATGTTGGCGAGCAAACACGCCGACGCCGACGTGTTGGAGCAAGTCGCGAATTTGCTCGGTTTCGACTGCGTTCGCGGCTCGACGAATCGCGGCGGCGTCCAAGCGTTGCGCGAAATGATGCGCAAAGAGCGGAGCGAAAAGCTGCACTTGACGATCACTCCGGACGGCCCGCGGGGCCCGCGTCGCGTCTTGGCGCCGGGATGCGTTTACCTCGCGTCGAAGCTGCAAATCCCGATCGTAGCGATGGGCGTCGGGTACGACCGGCCGTTCCGCTTCCAGAGTTGGGATCGGTTCGCGATTCCGCGACCCGGTTCGCGAGCGCGCTGCATTCCGAGCGGCGACATTTGGGTGCCCGCCGACCTCGACCGCGACGGCGTCGAGCGTTACCGTCGGCGAATCGAGGCGATTTTGAACGGATTGACCGACGAAGCGGAGGCTTGGGCCGAGTCCGGAGCGCCTTACGTCGGCGAGTCGAGCGTTTTGCCGGGCCCGAAACATTCGCTTCTTTACTTCTCGAAGCCGAAACAGGCGGAAATCGACGACGTTTGAGGAAGCCCGGCGCGAGTTTAGCGATTTTGCGGACGGTTTAAACGTCGCCGTTAAGGTTGTTGAAATAAAAAAGACGGGCGTTGCGGTTAATATTAAGTGAAGCGGGATTTGGCGGACGGCGCGAATAACGACGATTAAAATAAAAACGGCGAGCGGCGTCGATTGCGCGTCGCGTTTCGAAAATTTGACCGACGAACGATAAGGAGAGACGAAATGAAGCGGAGGCGAACGGCGATTTTATGGGCGGCGTTGACTTTGGGCGCCGTCGCTCCGGCGTTTGAAAACGCGGTCGAGGCGCAACAAAGCGCGAGCGTCGACGCTTGGCGAGCGGAGTACGAAGGGCGAATCCGGCGAACGTTGGCGGCGCGAAAGGAACAGAAGCCTAACTTTGCAAAGGATGTTCAAAGGACGAAACCCGATTTTATCGTTTATATCCCGCAAGTCGTGCCGGAAAAGTTAGGCGATTGTTACAACGACCACTTTCAAGTTTTCGACGGGCCGGGCGGCGCTTTGTTCGCGTTGACTTGCCAAGCGACCTGCGAAGGCGCGCTCGATCAACACGTAACGCTTTTCAAAAGCGTCGACGGCGGGAAAACTTGGTCGGCGCCGAAGGTCTTAGCCGGGCCGAAAACGTTCGACTCCGACGTTCCGATCGCGAGCTGGGGCTTTCCGATGGTTTCGAAGTCGGGCCGAATTTACGTTGTTTACAATCAATACCAGCCGGGTAAGGTTTCGACGAACCGCCAACACACCGGCTTAATGGTCGGAATTTTCAGCGACGACGGCGGCGAAACTTGGTCGGAGCCGCAAACGATCGAGCAGCCGCGGACGACGAACGACCCGACCGACGCGACGGTTCCCCCCGAATGGGTGGTTTGGCAAAAGCCGTTGCGGCTCGGCGAGGGCGGAAAATATCTTGTCGGTTGCACTCGGTACGCCGCGCCGGAGTTTCATTCGAAATTCAAAACCGCGACGGAATTCATGCGGTTCGAAAATATCGACGACGATCCGGAGCCGAAAAATTTGATCGTCCGTTGGTTCGCGACGAACGACGACGTTCTCCGAGTCGGCGCGCATTGCGAAGAACCGGCGATCGTTAAGTTGCCGGACGGTCGGCTTTTCGCGCTCTTGCGAACCGGCGTCGGGCGGCCCTATTGGACGGTCAGCGAAGACGACGGCGAGACCTGGGCGGCGCCGGAGCCGCTCCTCGACCGCGACGGCGGGAAGCCGTTCGAACACCCGTTGTCGCCCTGTCCGATTTACGACTGGAAAGGCAACGAGGCGGCGAGCGGTTACTATTACGCGTTTTTGCACAATAAATTTAATTTCGACGATAAAAATCCTTGGCAAAATCGCGGGCCGCTCTATCTCGTCGCCGGGACGTATCAAGCGGGCGCGCGCCAGCCGATTTGGTTCGCGGAGCCGAAGCTTTTCGTCGACCGACCGAGCGGGCAGTCGTTTTATACGAGTTCGACGCAGAGCGACGGGCGCGCGGTTCTTTGGTATCCGGATCAAAAATTCTACCTGCTCGGGCGATTTATCGACGAAAGTTGGTTTGAAGGCGTTCCGGCGTTGAAGTTGAGCGAGTAAAACGGCGGCGTCGAGCGAGTAAGGCGCGGCTAATTGAGGCGTTGCGAGCGAGCAAGGCGGCGAAAATGAACGGCGCGGCGGAACGGCGGTTATTCGGCGTCGATTGGGAAAGATCGCGGCGGCGGATTGGAGCGATTAAAGCGGTCGCGACGTTTGTTTGCGTCGTTCGTTGGGCGCGAAAAAGAACCGGCGGCGGTAAGAAGCAACGATTTTGCGACTTGCGCGGCGCGTTGTTTGGAAGCTTTGCGCAAGCTGGGCGAGCGGCGTTGTTTGCGCGGTTTTAAGAAAATAGGCGGTTGAGGCGATGAAAATCTTTTGCGCGGTTTCGGGGGGCGTCGACAGCGGCGTCGCGGCGGCGATTTTGAAAGAGCGGGGCGACGACGTTCGCGGGCTCTATATGCGGCATCGGTATCAGCCGACGCTCGACGCCGCCGAAACGCGCCGCGTTCTCGAAAAATGGGAGAGCGGGAAAGATTGGAGGAATGAGAAAGACGGGAAAAACGACGATTTCGGCGGAAATTGGGCGAAGCCGGCGCTTTATACGGTCGCGCGAAACGGCGAGTTGACCGAAATCGCGCCCGACGCCGCCGTCGCGTTTTGGAGCGAGCGGGGACTGCCCGTCGACGCCGTTTCCGCGTTCGAAACGACGGCGTTTCTTGGGATTCCGCTGACGATTTTGGACGTCGACGCGCCCTTCGCCGCCGTCGTCGAGAATTTTGTCGACGAGTATTACGCGGCGCGAACGCCGAATCCTTGCGCGCTTTGCAATCGAACGATCAAGTTCGGGCTTCTCGCCGACGTTTGCCGACGGCTCGGCGGAGAACGACTCGCGACCGGGCACTACGTCCGCAAACGTCGCGTCGCCGATTGGGTCGCGGAAGTCGAAACGACGGCGAAAAAAGCGGCAAAGTCGACTGAAATTAACGCGGAGTCGGCGGGGGGCGCAAATTACGGCGTCGACAAAGAAACGACAAACGGCGCGGATTGCGGCGTCGGCGGAGAATCGGCAAGCGGCGGCGAGTTTGGCGTTTTGCCCGATTGGTTAAAAGCGGACGGCAACGCGGTCTTTATCGAGCGGGCCCCGTCGGCGAAAGATCAGTCGTATTTCTTGCACGGCGTCGACGCGGAGACGTTGCGGCGGGTCGAATTCCCGGTCGGCGAACTCGATAAAAGCGAAGTTCGGCAAATTGCGCAAGATAAAGGACTTCCGGTCGCGGCGCGGAAGGACAGCCAAGAGGTTTGTTTCGTTCCGGACAAACGGCGGCTCGAGTTCGTTCGCGAGTTCCGAGCGGCGAATCCGGAGCGTTGGAGCGCGGTTCCGGACGACACGACCGGCGATTTTGTCTCGCTCGACGGCAAGGTTATCGGAAAACACGCGGGTTACGAAAAGTTTACCGTCGGCCAACGCAAGGGGCTCGGAATGGGATTCTGCGAGCGAATTTTCGTTCAACGGGTCGACGCGGCGACGAAAGAGGTCGTTCTCGGCCCTTACGAGGCGTTGGCGGTTCGCGAAATTCGCGCCGTCGACGCGACTTGGGCGGCGCCGGTTCCGCTCGACGAGGATTTCCGTTGCGAGATTAAAATTCGGTATCGGAACGATTCGGTCGCGGCGACCGTTCGCGCCGGTTCCGACGGGACGATTCGGGCGATTCCGGACGAGCCGCGTTTCGGCGTCGCGCCGGGGCAGGCGCTCGTTTGTTATTGGCAGGGGCGTTTGCTCGGCGGAGGGCGCGTCGTTCGCTAACTTTCGCGCCGTTTCGACGACGGTTTCGGCGGGAATCGCGGAGAACGGGCGAAAAATCACGGCGTTCCTTTGTTGGGCGGCGTTAATCGCGGGGCGTCGGAACGAAGCGAAACGGCGGCGCGTTTGGAAAATTTGTCGGCGTTGAGGGCGAATTTTGCGAATTTAGAAAATTTTAGCGAAAAACGCGCCGCCCGGGGCGTCGCGTCGACGCAAACGGCGTATAATAACTAAAGACGACGTCTTTCTTTTCGGCGTCGAGCGGCGGCGAGGCGAGCGACGACCGCGCGGCGTTCTCTCGTCGAACGGCGTCGGTTGGGAGCGGTCGGGCGCTTTGGATAATTTGAACGTTAAAATTTAGGAAGTCGAACGAGGGAAAATGGCCGACGTCGTTATTCGCGGCGCTCGCGAACACAATTTGGACGACGTTTCGCTGACGTTGCCGCGCAATCGCTTGATTTGCTTTACCGGCGTCAGCGGGAGCGGCAAGAGTTCGCTCGCGTTCGACACCCTGTACGCCGAGGGACAGCGGCGTTACGTCGAGAGCCTTTCTAGTTACGCGCGGCAATTTTTGGGACAGCTTCCAAAGCCGGACGTCGAGCGCGTTTCGGGGTTGAGCCCGGCGATTTCGATCGCGCAAAAGACGGCGGGGCAAAACGTTCGCTCGACGGTCGGCACCGTCGCCGAAGTCTCCGATTTCATGCGGGTTCTTTTCGCTCGCGTCGCGACCGGGTTCTGCCCGAAATGCGGGCGGCCGATCGCCGCGCAGACTCGCGGGCAGATTCTCGAGCGCTTGAAGGTCGCGCCGACCGGTTCGCGCCTCCAAATTTTGGCGCCGCTCGTTCGCAATCAAAAGGGGAGCGCCGCCGATCTTTTCGCGAACTTGCGCCGCAAGGGATTCCGACGAGTTCGCGTCGACGGACGGATTCTTTCGCTCGACGACGAAATTTCGCTCGACCGGCGATTGCGGCACTCCGTCGACGTCGTCGTCGACCGGTTGGTTCAATCTGAAGCGATTTATCGACGCTTGGCCGAAGCGCTCGATTTGGCGCTGCAGCTTGGCAAAGGGCGGGCGATCGCGCTGATCGAGGCGCCGAACGACGCGGTCGATTCGACGAGCGGGGCGGCGAACGCGTCCGACGACGCCGAACTCGACGCGCCGCCGACGTTTGTCGACGATTTGACGCCGAGCCCC
>JAFYQR010000118.1 GCA_017559825.1 Thermoguttaceae bacterium
GCGCTTCCGGGGCCGGAGCCGGTTCGGCGGGCTTCGGCGCTTCCGGGGCCGGAGCCGGTTCGGCGGGCTTCGGCGGTTCCGGGGTCGGGACGGGCTCTTCTTGAATCGTTGTGATCGTGTAAGCGCGAATCGGGAAGTCTTGCGCGGAAGCGACTGCGCCGGTCGCGAGGAACGTCGCGCCGACGAGAGCCAGCGAACGGCGAGTAAGAAGGAGAAAACGTTTCTTTTGCATGGCGATTTTCCTTAATGTTCGAGGTGAATGAGGGCGCGCCGCCGACGGAAACGCTCGAAATCGATCTCGAACGCCGCCGTCGGAAAGGGCCGCTGAAAACGGCGCCGGACGCCGACGTTAAGAAAGATAGTTTGCGCAATCTTCGAGACGGCGTCGACGACAAATTTTTCCGAGTTTGCGAGCCGCGCCGACAAGAAACGAAAAAAAGAGACGCGGAAATCGAAAAAATCGAAACGCGCCCGATTGACGCCGACCGACGAAAGAGAGAAAATAAACCAAGGGGAAACGTCGTCTTTTCGGTTTCGCGCCTCGACCGGCGCCGCCGAGCCGCGACGATGTTTTGAGGAAAAAACGAACAAGCGTATTAATAACGGCGCGGCGGCGAACGCCGCGTCGGAAAGGAACCGCGAAATGACGACGACTTCGACGCCTCTTGCCGGGGCCGATTTTTGGAAAGACGAAACGAAAGGGCTCGCCGAGCCGAACGCGTCCGAGTCGTTGACGCTGACGGCGGAGCGCAGTTCCGACGCGAGCTTGGCGCATTGCTGGAGCATCGAACGCTGGCCCGAGTGGCGCGAAGCCGCGAAGCAAGTCAAAGATTACGCGTTGACCCATCTCGACGAACTCCTGACGACGTTCGTCGAAAAGCTCGAAGCGAAGGGGGCCAAGGTCTATTGGGCGCGCGACGCCGAGGAAGCGAACCGAATCGTTCTGCAAATCGCGAAGGAAAACAACGTCAAAACCGTCGTCAAGGCGAAGTCGATGGTTTCCGAGGAAATCGCGCTGAATCGCGCCTTCGAAGCGGCCGGGATTCGCGCGCTCGAAACCGACTTGGGCGAGTATATCGTTCAGCTGTTGGGACAGCGTCCGACGCACATCGTTACCCCGGCGACGCACTTGAGCGCGGAGGAAATCGGGCGCAAGTTCGCGGAAAAACTCGGCGTTCCGTTCACCGCCGAACACGAGAAGCTGACGATGATCGCTCGCGAAAAGCTCCGCGAAGAGTTCGTCAACGCCGATATGGGCACGTCCGGCGCGAACTTCGCGATCGCGGACACCGGCTCGCTCTGTTTGGTCGAAAACGAAGGAAACATCGGTCTTTCGACGACGGCGCCGAAGCTGCACGTCGCGCTGGTCGGGATCGAAAAGATTATTCCGAGCGCGAAATATTTGCCCCTCTTTTTGAATATGTTGCCGCGAATGGGGACCGGTCAAAAGCTGACGTCTTACGGGCATATTTTCAACGGCCCGACCGAAGGGCGCGACATGCGCGTCGTGTTGGTCGACAACGGTCGAACGCGGGCGCTGGCGTCGAAAAATTCGCGAGCGGTGTTGCGTTGCATTCGTTGCGGCGTCTGTATGACGCGCTGTCCGGTTTACCGTCAAGTCGGCGGCTGGGCGTACGGCTGGGTCTATCCGGGCCCGCTCGGCGCCGCGCTGACGCCGAAACTCTTGTCGATTCAAGAAGCCGGGAAGCTCCCGTTCGCGTCGACCCTCTGCGGCGCGTGCTCGCAAATTTGCCCGGTGAAAATCGACTTGGCGCACCAGCTCGTCCGGCTCCGAGCCGAAGCGATCGAAGCGCGTCCGAAATCGGCCGCCGCGTCGCCGCTCGACGCGCTGACGTGGAAGGCGTACGCGTTCTTCATGAAGTCGCCGCTTCGATATAAAGCGATGATGTTTTGGATCCGCTTCGGCGCGCGTCTGACGCCGTATCTGCCGGTTCGACCGTGGCTCTTGGGGCGTTGGACGCGAGGCCGCGAGGTTCCGAAGTCGCCCGGAACGTTCCGCGATTGGTGGAAGAAGAACCGCGGCGCGTCGAAGCGTTGAGTTCGGCGGCGAGAAGAATCGAGAAAACGATTTTAACGATAAAACCGGCGGAGCGCGGCGGTTTCTCGCCGTTCTCCGCGAGCGTTCTCGACGAACGTTAAAATAGAGAAACGACGCGGTCTCGGTTGTTGCGGAAAACGGCGCGGCCCGTTGAATTGACGAGAAGAAAATGGATAATCGCGGCATACTTTTGATCAGCGGCGTCTTGGCGCTCCTCTTGGCGGCGACGGCGGCGACGGAATTTTTGCGACGGCGTCCGAGCGGCGTCGACGCGGCGACGTTGGCGACGTGCCGTTCGCGTTTGAACGCTTGGTGGCTCCTGTTCGGCTCGTTGATTTGCGCGCTTTTATTGGGGACGATCGCGACGGTTTTTCTTTTCGGCGCGATCTCGTTTTGGGCGTTGCGCGAGTACCTAACGCTGACGCCGACGCGACCGGCCGACCATCGAACGCTCGTCGGCGTTTTTTTCATTCTGACGCCGTTGCAGTTTTTGCTAGTCGGCTTGAACTCGGAGTGGTTCGAGAGCGTTTTCGGCGTCGGGACGTACCCGGTGTACTCGGCGTTGATTCCGACGCTGGCGTTTCTCGTTCTTCCGGCGGGCGTCGCGGCGTCGGGCGACCCGAAGTACTTCCTCGAACGGATCGCGAAGCTGCAAGTCGGCCTTCTGATTTGCGTATATTGCCTAAGTTACGCGCCCGCCTTGTTGACGACGAACCTGCCGAACGCGAAACCGACGCCGAGCGCGGCGACGGTGGAGGCGGTCGACTTGGAGGACAAAGTCGTCGGGACGTTGGAGCGTTCGTTCGTCGCGATTCAAACGTCGGCGACGGAGGCGGCCGAGGCGCCGGAAGCGGTCGCGGTCGAGACGCTCGAAGAAAACGGCGCGATTTCGACGCCGCGTCGGACGCTGGACTCGACGAATTTAACGCTTTTATTCGCGTTCGTCTTTTTAACGCAACTGAGCGACATGGCGCAATATCTGTGGTCTCTTGTTTTTCCGAAACACAAAATAGCGCCGAAGATCAATTCAAACAAGACGACCGAGGGCGCGCTTCTCGGCGCGCTGACGACGGCGTTGGCGGCGGTCGGACTGTGGTATTTCACGCCGTTTCCGTACTGGTGGCAGGCGGCGCTGGCCGGGCTGATTATCGCCGGAATGGGGTTCGCCGGAACGATAACGACGAGCGCGATCAAGCGCGACCGCGGCGTCGGCGACTACGGCGCTCTTGTCGAAGGACACAACGGCGTCCTCGACCGAATCGACTCCCTCTGCTTCGCCGCGCCGGTCTTCTTTCACTACGTCTGGATTTGCCTGATGTAGCGGTCGCGACCTTTGCGTCGAACGGCGAAAATCGGCGAAATAGAGAGACGTCGATAAAATCGTTCGCGCCTCGCCCTGATTTTCGTTAAAAAACGAACCGCCGACGCGACGAAAGAACGCGTCGGCGTTTTTTTTTGAAAATTTTCGTCAGGTTGGACGTCTGGCGTCCTACGTTTTCTTGACGTTTTTACTCGCGCCCTTACAATGGAGCGAAACGTTTGTCGGCGTTTGAAAAAAGTTTGTAAAATTTTTGAAGCGAAAAGGCAAGGGCGGAAGATGGCGCAAGACGAGGCGGGCGGTCGCGCCGGATGCGGTTGTTTGATTTTAATTCTTTCGTTGATCGGCGGTTGCGTTGAGTGTTGCGACGCGTTGAGCGGCGATTACGATTCGTATTTGTCGCCGGAGAGCGGCGCGCGAACGAATGATCGACTTTTTAGCGAACGCGATTGGGAGAATCGGAGGATTCCGACGGCGGAGGTTGATTTTCCCTCGGCGGGCGCGACGAAATAGGTCGAGCGTTTAGGAAACGACGAACGTTGAGTCGACGCGTATTTTAAAGCGCCGAATCGTTTGTGAGAACGCGAAAAGTTATTTTTTCGACGAAGCCGAAAAATTTAGACGGCGAGCGGGCGCGACTGGAATTTTCGAGGCGCTAACGACGGCGAAGCGGCGCCTCTTAGTTATAAGGAAAACCGCTTTTTTAGCGGCGATCAACGCGACGGTTGAAAAACGCGTCAAACTCGGGCGGCGCGTCGATTAGATTTTCAATAGCGAAACAAGCGGAAAACGTCGCCGAGCCGCGGTTGGGATTAAAAGAACGACGAGCGCTTTACGACGGACGCGGCAAGAAATGAAAAAGGCCTTCGATTTCTCGAAAGCCTTTGTTTTCAGTACCTCCAGAGGGATTCGAACCCACGACCCACGGATTAAGAGTCCGTTGCTCTACCAGCTGAGCTATAGAGGCGTTTTATCGATCTTGGAAACTTTGCACAACCGCTAAGGTTTCGCGTCGTCGTTTCCTTCAAGCGACACGTATATTCTAACCGAAATCGCGATTTGCGCAAGGGGCTTTTTTCAAATTTTCTCGATTTTTTTCGCGACCCTTCAAAACGCGGCGGAGACGAGAAAACGGGGTGGGCGAAAAACGCGGTTCGATAAAGCGCAAACGACGAAAACAACCCCCAAACAACGCTATCGGCGCTCGAATCGTCAGGAAACAAACGGCGATAGCGTTGAGGAACGAGCGGCGGTTCGAACGTTGCGCGAACCCCGCCCAAGCCGTCGTCAAAGGGCGACGACGGCGTTTTTCGGTTGAACCGCGTCGGCGATTACCAGAATTTTTTGTAGTCGCCGATCATCGGGACGCTCGGGTGAGCGTTCGGGCCGAAGTAGCGCAGACCGACCAACGGTTCCGAGCCTGTGTTGACGATCTCGACGCCGTTCGTCGCCGCCGTCGCGGTAATGAAGATTTCGTCGTCCGGCTCTTCGCCGAAACGAATCATGTTCGGCGATTCGATCGCGAGTTTGCCCATCGTGCCGCGACCTTGCGTCGTGATCCAGCCGCTCGCCGCGCCGTCTTTCAGGACGCAACGACAGCCCGGCATGACGGTGAGTTCTTTCGCCGTAAAGAGCTGTTTGCCGTCGATAAGGCCGTACACGATCCATTTGTCGACGTAGCCGCCGTTCGGGTCCGATTTTTCCGCGTCGACGATCGGTTCGAGATAGTTGTGTTCCTTGAAATACGGGTCGACGTTCTTTTCCCAGTCGAGCTGCTCGACGATGAAGTCGAGGTCGAATTTCTTGTCGTCCGGAACGTTTTTCACGAGCAAGTCCCACGGAATCGCGTCTTTGTCCGTCAGCGATTGGAACATCCCGAAGACGTCGGAGCCCCATTGCGGTTCGTACGTGCAGACCGAGCCCGGCGCGTGAAGAACGCCCGCCGGAATAATCCAACCCGTGCCCGGTTTCAGTCGATACGCCTTCGCCAAGTCGAGAATGCCGTTGTCGCCCTTGTTCCAGTCTTCGAGACACTTGCGGACTTGCGCTTTCGTCGTGCCCGGTTCGAGCCCCATAAACGTGTAGTCGAAGCGGTTTTCGGCGGCGTTCAATTGCGGCGGATAGTAGTAGGCTTCCGGTTTGCCGTCTTGACCGGTCAGCTTCGCGTCCTTGTCCATTTGGTGCATATGGTGCGGAAGCGGGCCGAGGTTGTCGAAGAATTTCGAGAAGACCGGCCAACGACGGTGCGCTTCCCAAATCGCGTCGCCGACGACGGCGCCTTTTCCTTCCGAGACGGCGTCGCGGAGGAGGAAGCGTTTGCCCGCGACGCGGACGTAACTAAGGCCTTCGTCTTCGGCGCGACCGGCGTTTTCGGCTTCCGTCGTGCTGGCGAACCAACGTTCGTCGATACCGCCGCGGTCGAGCCCGAGCGCGTACCAGTCGGTCGGCGCCAATTTGATGCGGCGGCCCGGCTTGCAGAAGACGCGCGGAACCCAGTTCGGCGTCAAACGGAGAAGACCGTCGCCTTCCTCCATCGCTTGAGCGAGAAGGGACGGAAGCTCGCCGGACGAAGCGACTTGCGAACGACTGAACGTAATCATCGGAAACCTCCTTTAAAGGAAAAAAAGCGGATAAACGGCGCGTTTCGACGTTGCGAAGAGTCGGAAACGACGCGCTTTTCGACGCCGAAAAAAAACGCTCGGCGACGCGCTACTAATTAATAGGGGGAAAACTCGCCGACTCGCGTCAATAAAATAACGAAAAATCGGTCGCGGCGCGGCGGCGAGGGAACGTTCGACGCGAAAAAGCCGTCGAGCGCGAACCGTCGACCGGGCCGCCGTTAAGCGTTATTATGAACGATTCGGGCGTCGACGTCAAACTTTTTCTTCGATTTTTGCGATTTTTGCGAAAATTTTCGACGTTTCGCCCGCCGTCGGGGCGTTTTTGCGGAAAATAGGAAAGTTGCGCGAAAAAGGAGGTTTCAACGGACGCTCGACGGTAAGAGAATGAGGGAAATAGAGGAATAATTTCGAATCGAGCGGTTTTGCGGTTTCGTCGACGCGGAACGAAAAACGCCGCCGACGGAGAAACGTCGGCGGCGCAAGGAGCGGCAAAGGGCGAAACGTCGCGGCGTTATTTGCCGTTTTTAGCGGTTTTGTCGGCGACGGACGACGTTTCCGAGGAATCGGGCGAATTCGGCGTCGACGGGAAGAAACCGTCGAGAGCGCGGCGCGGCGGCGTCGCCTTTAACCAAATGAAGAGCGAAAGTCCGACGGCGAAAAGACCGAGGCTGACGCACTGCGAAACGGTGAGACCGGTGCCGAGGAACGATTCTTCGTCGACGCGGATTAACTCGAGACAAAAACGGTTAATCGGATAAAGAATCAAAAGGAACGCGAACACGAGGCCGTCGCGCTTGACGACGCGAGCGATTCCGAGGAGAACTAGGCAAAGAACAAACGCCGTCGCCGAGCTGTAAAGTTGCGTCGGGTGAACTGGACGCGACGTCGACGGAGCGGGACGGAAGACGACTTCGCGGAATTTGACGGGCGACGCGGTTTTAGCGGTTTTGTCGGTCGCGTCGGCGGTTTCCGGCGTTTCGCTCTTGGCGTTGGAAGCGGTTTCGGACGTTTCGGCGGCGGGCGGCGGGTCTTGCAGGACGGCCCAAACGTCGAAATCGGGCGAACCTCCCCAAATATGCAGGAAGAAGTAGAAGACTTGCGCGTTGTTTTCCGGACGATAACGGCGAATCTCGGCGCGACGCGTTCGAGCGTCGGCGGCGAGGAGGCCGCGCGGAACGAGCCCGAGTTCGCAAATTCGAGCGCCGGGAACGATTCCGGCTTCTTCGGCGGCGCTTCCGGCGTCGACCGCGGCGACGTAAACCGGCGCTTTCATTTCGGTCGCCAAATTTTTGTGCGCGCTTTTGAGCGGGAGGACGTCTTTTTTCGCGTCGGCGCTTTGGGAAGATTCGGCGGTTTGCGTCGGCGTTTCGGGAAGAGCGAGCGTCAACCCGTAAAGGGACGCGGCGCCTTCCTCGACTTGGAGCCGGTGCGCCGGACTTCCCGCCGGGAAAACGACGCCCCAAGGCGCGTCGCAAGGGCCGCCGAAACAGCAGCCGTTCATCAAGCAGCCGATTCGCCCGATCGAGACGCCGAGGAGCAGCGCCGGCGCGAAGAGGTCGAGCGTCGCGAGAATCGGGAGCTTTTTCAGCGCCAAGTAAGCGATTACCGCCGCGATTCCGCCGAGAATCGAGCCGTAAACGACGAGGCCGCCGTTCGTAACGTCGACGATATTAATGAGCGTCGCTCCGAGCGACCCGGCGCGAACGTCCGACCAATACTCGACGACGTAAAATAGGCGGGCTCCGCAAATTCCGCAAAACGCGGCGACAAAAACGATTCCAAGGATCGCGTCGACCGGGTAATTCCAGCGCCGTTTGCCTCGCCAAATCGTTAAAATCGTTGAAATCGCTATCGCCAGCATCAGGAAGACGCCGTATCCGCGAATCGGGAAACCGCCTTCCTCGGCGATTCGCGGGCCGACGACGCGGACGACGAAGACTCCGAGCGCCGTTATCGCCGCGTAAAAGAGAGCGTCGTCCGAACGCTTGCGGAGCGAAGCGCGGAGAACGGCGACCGCGCCGAGGAGTAAAATCGCCCAAAAGAGAAGGCCCGCGCCGAAAAGCGGCAGGTCGAAAATTTCGGACGGCAAATAAAAAAGCGTTTGTCTCATGGGTTTCTGTCGCGTTGTCGTTTTGTCGTCGCGCCGAGCGATTTCGACGTCGAAAAAGGGCGCGGACGGAACGGGGGCTTGCGCGGCGACGTCGGGACGGCGGAGCGTCGCGACGAGAGCGGAGCGCGTTGGAAATTCGGGTAAAATAAAAAAAACGCGCAAAATCGGTAGGTCGGGCGCTTTTAACGGCGAGTCGGCGCTTGCAATTTTCGATTTTGCCTTTATACTGGGTTTTGCGGAGAAATCTTGATTTATAGCGCGACGGTCGGTTGACGCCGATTTTAACGATCGCGCCGAATAAACCGCCGAAAAAAACGTTCGAACGACGGCGCGCGAGCGTTCCGACGGGAGCGCGTCGCGGCGAAATCGTCGAAAGTAACGGTCGCGCGGATTAAAATTTTTCCGCTTTAGATAATTTTACCTTAAAAAAAGTAGACTTCAAGCGTTTTTTCGGTTATTATATTAAAGACGGCGTTTTGTTTCGACGCGTCGACCGCTCGCGACGCGAAAGCGAGCGGCGGCGAGAAAAGAAAATCGACGCGTTCGAAGCGGCGCGGCGACGGCCGGCTCGAAAGAAAGAGAATAAAGAACGAAAGCGGACGCTTTCGGAGGAGACAACGACGAAATGGCGCGCATTTTGGCAATCGATTGGGACGGCGTCGAGGCGCGGTTTGCGCTTGGTTCCGTTCGGAAAGATCGGCTGATCGTTTGGAAAGCGGGCTCCGCTCCGATCGCCGACGCGGCCGAGGCGGTCGCCGAAGCGGAAGAGGCGGCCGACTCGGAGGACGACGAGGACGACGGATTCGTTCCGACTCCGTTCGACGGCGCGAGCGCGGACGTCGACGAGGACGGCGAGGAAGGCGGGGACGATTCTCCGTTGGAAATCGTCGAAACCGACGGCGCGAAGACAGCGCCGATTTTCGACGAGGACGACGAAGAGGAAGAGGACGAGGATCCGCGCGTCGTTTCGACGACGAGGCGAAAAAAGGGCGAGTCGTTTAAAACTTCTCCGCTGGCGAAAACGCTGAAAAAACTGCTGCGGGAAAATCGCGTCGGGAAGGCGACCGTCCTTTACGCGGCCGAGCGCGGCGACGTCGATATTTTATACACGACCGTTCCGCAAGCGAGCGACGCGGAGACGCCGGAGCTCGTCTTGAACCAAGCGTTGCGCGAGTCGACGACGTTTAACGAAACGCAGCCGCTCGATTATTTGCCGCTCGGAACGCCGTCTCGGATGGGAACGCGCTCGGTCGTCGCCGTTTCGATCGCTCGCGACAAGTTGCGCCGCATTCGGGAAACGCTGATCGGCGCGACGCGGGCGCCGGCGAAAATCGTGCTTCGCGAGCCGGCGTTGGCCGAATTTTTGCGCGCCGACTTCTGCAAGCTGGCGTTCGACGAGCCGACGCTTTTGATTCAAGCGCTTTGCGACGAAGTCAACTTGACTCTTTGCGACGCGGACAAGAACGTTATTTACTTCCGTTCGTTCAAGACGCCGACCGACGCGACGGCGCCCGCGTTGGCGCGTCGGATTCGCGACGAAATCGCTCGCACGCTGGCGGTCGCCGTTTCCGCTCTGCCGGAAGACGCGGTTGTTCGCAAGGCGTTGTTCTTTTCCGACGCGTCGTCTCTTTCGGCGTCGCTGAACGTCGATTACGACGATTCGGACGACTCCGCGCAAATTACGGAGATCGGCGAAGACGGGGAAGACGCGGCGAGCGTCGTCGTCGGTTCGCTTCAACTCGGCGAGCGATTGGCTCGGGAGTTGGAGGAAGAGGAGATCGAGCTCGAGTTCGCGAACCCGTTCCGCGTCGCCGGGATCGAATTGAAGACGAACGAACCGGAGAACGCGGGCCGTTTCGCGTCTCTCTTGGGAACGCTTTTGGCCGAGCGGCCGCAATGCCGTCCGGCGATCGACCTGCTGCATCCGCGAGAAAAACCGAAGCCGCCGAAATATTGGGCGATCGTCGTCGCGTTCCTCGTTCTCGTCGGCCTCGGGTTCGGCGTCGCTTGGAAGTGGAACAAGTCGGAGCTCGAACTCGAACGCGCCTCGTTGGCGGAGCTTCAAAAAGAGGCGCAGGCCGCTCAGTTGGAGGCGAATCGCAAATATCCGTTGGCGAACGTGCTGAACTCGGCGAACAACTGGCGCAACGTTCAAGGCGTCGTCGCGCTCGACGAGTTGCGGGACTTGGCGCTTCGGATTCCGCAGGCGCCGGAGCTCGTCGTCACGCGGCTCGGTTATTTGGCGAACTCGAACGGTCGACCGACATTGGTTATTAGCGCTAAAATCAAATCGGCGGAAGTTTATCAACGTTTTTATCAAAGTTTGACGCGCGACGGCTCGCACCGCGTGATTTCGCGTCGCGGCCCGGTCGCGAATCCGGGCGGAGGCGGGTATCCTTCGCAATTTGAAGCGCAAATTATCTGCAGCCGTCGTCCGGCGCAATCGTTCCTCGCGACGCTGCCGCAAGAGTTGCGCGAGATTTCGAATAAAATGCCGGAATATTTCGCGGAACGTCAAGCGGAAATTCAACGCGAACGCGAGGAAGCCGCCGCGAAGGCCGCCGCCGAGCGCGCCGAAGCGGAGCGTCGTCGACTGGAAGAGGCGCAAAAACAAGCGGAAGCCGCGCGTCAAGCGCAAGAGGCCGCCGCGAAAGCCGCTCAAGCGCAACAACCGACCGCGCCCGAAACCTCGGCTCAACCTGCGGAGGCCCCTGCAGAAGCTCCGGCTCAACCTGCGGAGGCCCCTGCAGAAGCTCCGGCTCAACCTGCGGAGGCCCCGACTGAAGCTCCGGCTCAACCTGCGGAGGCC
>JAFYQR010000119.1 GCA_017559825.1 Thermoguttaceae bacterium
CCGGTTTCGGAGCTGCGGGCGCGGGCGTCGGTTCGACGGGGGCCGGAGTCGAAACGACCGGAGACGGTTGCGGCGCGGGAGTCGGCGTCGGGGCGACCGGCGTCGAGGCCGGTTGCGCTTGACGTTGAGCGGCGACGTTGATCGCGTTTTGCTCGACGGTTCGCGTAACGACTTCGGAAATCGACGAAACCTTCGGCTTCGTTTCGCCTTTGAGCGCGACCGTTAGAACGACTTCGAATTCGAGCGGTCCGACGGCGAGACGGTCGCCGTTTTTCAACTCCTGTTCGATCGAAACGCGCTGACCGTTGACGTAAACGCCGTTTTTGCTGCCGAGGTCGCGAACGGCGACGTAGCCGTCGTCCGTCAAAATCGCGCAGTGGTAGCGGCTGATCAGTTCGCTTCGCGGTTTAAGATGGCAATCGTCCGCGCGTCCGATCATAAATTGGGGAATCGAAATCGGAACCGTTTGGCCGGTTCGCGTTCCTCCGACGACTTTAAGCGCTACTTTCATTGCAAAATTTCCTAAAATAAGTTGACGTTTAGTTTCGTTCTCGTCGGGCGAAAAGACCGCGCAAAGACGCGACGATGAAAAAGCGACGCGATTCGAACGGTCGACGCGAGCGACGGCGCGGCGGCGATAAAAAAGTCGCGGCCCGCCGAAACGTGCTAAATAATAAGGAATGGAAAGGGGAATCGCTCGCAAAGTTTTGCCTAGCGAATCGGCTCGTCGAGCGAGTCGCGGCGAAACAAACGTCCTTTCATAACAACCGGCGAACGCGCGCCCGCGTCGTAAAACAACGGCGAACGCGGAATCAAAACGCGCCGCGGAGCCTCCGCGGTCGAGATAACGTCTATTGTAAGAAATTTCGGCTTGTTTCTCAAAGCCTTTTCGACGTTTTTTAGCAATTTTTTTAAAATTTTTTGTCAAATCGAACGGGTTTTGACGTTTTTGAGTCGATAAAAGCGGCGAACCGCGCGACGTTGCGTTAAATTAGGCGGAATACGGCGATCGCTTCCGCGCCGACGGAAAAAGTCGACGATAAACGGACGGCGCAAACGCGGCGTAAAAAACGAAAAATTTTCGAAAAAAGACGAAAAAACGTTTGCAATTCGACGTAATTTCGGTTAGAATGTGAAAAACGTCGAGGACGGGAGCGATTTTTGGGACGCGTTCGCTAAAATCGGCGCGTCGCGACCGTTCGACCGTCTTTCGTCGATTCGCAATATTAGTATATTGACAAAATTTATCGAGGAGCGATTATGGCCCGACCGATTACGATCTTCACCGCTCAATACGGCGACCTTCCGTCCGAAGAACTTTTCAAAATGATGTCCGAGATCGGTTACGAAGGTCTCGAACTCGCTTGCGGCGCCGGCGCCGACGACAACGACCCGCTCGCCTGCCACTTCGACGTTCACAAAGCGCTCGACGATCCGGGCTATTGCGACGCGAAAAAAGCGCAACTCGCGAAATACGGGCTCAAATGCTGGGCCGTTTCGAACCACTGCGTCGGCCAAGGCGTTCTCGATAATATCGATTCCCGCAACCTGACGGTCATTCCGTCGTATTTGCACGGCGACGGAACCGTCGAAAGCGTTCGCGCTCTTTGCGCCGAAGAAATGAAAGCCACCGCTCGCGCCGCCGCGAAATTTGGCGTTAAAGTTGTCAACGGCTTCACCGGTTCGAGCATTTGGCAATACCTCTACTCCTTCCCGCCGGTTCCGCAAAGCTGGATCGACGACGGCTTCAAACTCTTGAAAGAACGTTGGACCCCGATTCTCGACGTCTTCCAAGAAGTCGGCGTTAAGTTCGCGCTCGAAGTTCACCCGACCGAAATCGCGTTCGACCTCCACTCGGCGCAACTCGCGTTGGAAGCCCTCGACTACCACCCGGCCTTCGGTTTCAACTTCGACCCGTCGCACCTCCTTTGGCAAGGCGTCGATCCGGTCAAATTCATCCGTCGCTTCCCGGATCGTATTTTCCACGTCCATATGAAAGACGTCGCGCTCCAACTCGACGGCGAAAACGGCATTCTCGGCAGCCATATTAAGTTCGGCGACTATCGTCGCGGTTGGGAATTCCGCAGCCTCGGCCACGGGCACGTTAAGTTCGACGAAATCATTCGCGCGCTCAACGATATTGGTTACGACGGCCCGCTCAGCGTCGAATGGGAAGACCAACGTATGGACCGCGTTTTCGGCGCCACCGAAGCGTACGATTTCGTCAAGAAATGCGACTTCCCGCCGAGCGACGTCGATTTCGACGGTCAATTCGACAAATAGTCGTCAAGACGCTTGATTGCGTTTGACGTTTAAACGTCGAGTTTTCGCCCGGGCGGTTCGGAAACGACCGTTCGGGCGGAAGGTTGTTGGGCGGCGTTCGGCGCGCGGTTGGCGATTCGCGAAAAGACGCGGTTTAGGCGGTCGAGCTTAAACGGGCGTTTTGCGCGATATGCGTTAAGTCTTTTCTGAATAACGATTGTTTGACCGGCGGTTTTGGAAAAAATCGTTCGGAGGGTCTTTTTTGTCTTTTTTTCTTGACGCGGAGCGTCGGTTCTGATATATTGATTCTATACGGTTGGGAGACGAAGCGGCGAATTGTTGGTTTGTCCGGCGTTCGCGTTGTTTTTCGTCGCTCTTTTTATTTGTTAAGAAACGTCTATTAAATACTTATAGGGTCGTTTTATGAAAGAATTTTATCGCGATTATATGGAGTATCGTTTGCAAGGTTGGAAGGCCCCGTTGATCTCGATTATTACGGGCCAATTCGGCGATATTCCGAGTGAAAAATTGTTCAAAATTATGTCCGAAATCGGCTATACTGGGCTCGAACTCGCTTGCGGCGCCTGCTTCGACGAAAACGACCCGCTTCAATGCCACTTCGACGTGCAGCTCGCGTTGAAAGACGACGGTTACTGCGCCGCCAAACGCGCTCAACTCGAAAAATACGGGCTCGATTGCCACGCCGTTTCGAATCACTGCGTCGGGCAAGGCGTTCTCGATAAGATCGACTCTCGCAACTTAACGGTCATTCCGCCGCGTCTGCATGGCGACGGCTCCCCGGAAACGGTCTGGAAAAACTGCGCTCAAGAGATGATCGACACGGCTTGGGCCGCCTCGAAATTCGGCGCCAAAGTCGTTACCGGTTTTACCGGCTCGTCGATTTGGCCGTACCTGTACAGTTTTCCGCCGGTTCCGCAAAGCTGGATCGAAGACGGTTTTAAACTCCTTGCGGAACGTTGGATTCCGATTCTCGACGAGTATCAAAAAGCGGGCGTTAAGTTCGCGCTCGAAGTTCACCCGACGGAAATCGCGTTCGATATTCATTCGGCTCGCATGGCGTTGGAAGCGGTCGACTACCACCCGGCCTTCGGGTTTAATTTCGATCCGAGCCACCTCGTTTGGCAGTCGGTCGATCCGATCGAGTTCATTAACGAATTTTCGGAACGTATTTACCACACGCATATGAAAGACGTCGTTGTCAAGACGGCGAGCGGTCGCAACGGCATTTTGGGCGGGCACCTCCCGTTCGCGGCGCGCGGACGCGGTTGGGACTTCGTCTCGGTCGGTCGCGGCGACGTCGACTTCTACGGTATCCGCCGCGCGTTGGAAGAGGCGAAAACCGTTTGGTTCGCCGACGTTTATAAGGCGTTCGCGAACGTCGGCAAAGACGCGCAAGGTTACGACGCCGTCCGCGCCGCGCTTGAAAAGACCGCCGATTTCCACTGGGAAAAGGGCTACCGCGACGTCCTCGATTCGCGAACGGGCAATGCGAAAACTTTCTGGGCGGGCGTTCAAGAAGCGATCGCCAACCACGAAGCGAACCCCGGTTGCGGCAAGGCGCGCGAAGCCGTTTCCGACGCGCTCTTCGCCCTCAAGCACTCGTTCGAACTCCCGCTTTCGGTCGAATGGGAAGATTCGACGATGTTCCGCTTCGTCGGAGCCGAAGAGTCGTTTCGCTTCGTCGAAGCGTTGGTCGCGCCGCCGAGCGACGTCGACTTCGACGGCCAATTCGGCAAGGAATGAGCGCGAAAGCGCGACGCGAACCGGGGGGCGGTCAGGCTCTTCTCGCCGTTTCGCGTTCGATTTAGCGAAATTTAAACGACGTTAAACGACGTCGAGGCGCGTCGACTTTTAACAAGTCGCCGCGACGACGCCAAGCGACGAGCGGGCGTTCGAGCTTTCGAGTTCGAGCGTCCGCTTTTTTATTTTTTACGCGTCGAGCGTCGTCGGTGAAACGAGGGACGACGTTAATTTGGGAGGCTTGCGCAAGAGACGTTGTTTGAAAGGTTGGGGCGGCGGGTTTTCGCGGAAAGTTTTGAAAAAAACGGCGAAAAACGGCTTTGGGTCGCTTCACAAAATTGCGAAACGAGGTACGATGAAGAATAATATCGTCGTAGGGTCGCGGTTTGCCCCGCCGACCTCGCCCGCTCGTTTGCGGACGTTTCCAGCGCGACGGAACGAGCCGAGTTTCGACTTGGCCGCGTTCGACGCGAAAGCGCCGTTTTCCGCCGCAAGTTTGTCGTTATAGAAAGGGCTCGCTAGTGTTGTCGCAAGAACGTTTCGCCAATATCGACCGTATGTTTAACCCGCAATCCGTCGCCGTCGTCGGCGCTTCGGCGAAAAAAGGCGTCGTCGGGAACGACGTCCTCGTCAACCTGATTAAAGACTTCAAAGGCGCCATTTACCCGGTCAACCCGAAGGGCGGCGAAATCGAAGGGCTGACGGCGTACACCTCGCTCGCGGAAATTCCGGGCGAAGTCGATTTGGTCGTCGTTCTCGTCAACGCGAAGTTCGTCCCGGGCGTCGTCGACGACGCGATCGCCAAGAAAGCGAAGGCGATGGTCATTATTTCGGCCGGTTTCAAAGAAACGAGCCGCGAAGGCGCCGAAATCGAAAAAGCGATGGCCGCCAAAGCTCGCGAAGCCGGGATTCCGCTCGTCGGGCCGAACTGTCTCGGCGTCATCAACGCGGAATGCGGTTTGAACGCCAGCTTCGCGTCGAAAATCTGCAACGAAGGTTCGCTCGCGTTCATTTCGCAATCGGGCGCGCTCTGCACCTCCGTTCTCGACTTCGCCGAAGCTCGCCAAATGGGCTTCAGCAAGTTCGTGTCGTTCGGGAACAAATCGGACGTCAACGAAACGGAACTCCTCGAATACCTCGCCGACGACCCGAAAACGAAGGCGATCGCGATGTACCTCGAAGATATTGCGGACGGCGAAGGCTTCATTAAAATCGCGTCGAAAATCTTCTGGGAAAAGGGTAAAGTTATCCTTTGCCTGAAATCCGGGCGCAGCGCCGAAGGCGCGAAAGCGGTCAGCAGTCACACCGGTTCGCTCGCCGGTTCGGACGCCGTTTACGACGCCATTTTCACGCAATCGGGCGTCCAACGCGTCGACACGATTTCGGAACTCTTCGACCGCGCCGCCCTTTACACGACCCAACCGGCGCCGCAAGGCAAACGTCTCGCCATCATCACGAACGCCGGCGGCCCCGGCATTATGGCGACCGACGCCGCCGTTAAAAACGGTTTGAAACTCGCCGAAATTTCGGAAGAAACGAAAGCGAAACTCCGCGAAGTCATGCCGGCCGCCGCGTCGCTCCGCAACCCGGTCGACGTCCTCGGCGACGCGCACAGCGACCGTTACGAAATCGCGACGAAACTCGTTATGGCCGACCCGAACGTCGATATCGGGCTCGTCGTCCTGACGCCGCAATCGATGACCGACACCGACGTCATCGGCGCGCAAATTCCGGAAGCGGTCAAAGACTGCGGCAAACCGGTCGTCTGCGCGTTTATGGGCGCCGCCGACGTTAAAGAAGGCGTCGACACGCTCGTTTCGAAGGGCGTTCCGAACTACTCCTTCCCGGAAGACGCCGTCGCCGCGCTCGGCGCTTACGTCCGCTTGACCGAGTTCCGCGCGCTCGAAGGCCGCGAATACCTCTCGTCCGCCGACTGCGACCTCGAAAAAGCGAAGGCTATCGTCGCCGATTACCTTAAAGACGTCGACGAAAAATACCTCACGCAAGCCGAGTGCCGCGAACTGTTCTCCTGCTACAACCTCCCGCTTCTCGCGAGCGGCGTCGCGACGAGCGCCGACGAAGCCGCCGACGTCGTCGCGAAGATTGGCGCGAAAGTTGTTATGAAGGTTATGTCCGCCGACGTCAAACACAAGTTCGACGCGGGCGGGGTCATCCTGAACGTCGACGGCCCGGAAGCCGCGCGCGCCGCTTACGCTCAAATTTACGCGAACGTCGAAAAGAACGTTCCGGGCGCGAAAATCGACGCGATTTTGATCGAACAAATGGCCGAAAAGGGCGTCGAAGTCATTTTGGGCTGCAACCGCGACGCGAAATTCGGTCCGCTCGTCATGATCGGTCACGGCGGCACCTACGCCGAACTTTGGAAGGACGTCGCGTTCCGTCTCGCGCCGATGCAAAAAGTTTCGGCCGAACGCATGGTTCGTCAAATCAAGACGTTCAAGATGCTCGACGGTTTCCGCGGCGCTCCGAAGTGCGACGTCGCCGCGCTTGAAGAAACGCTCCTGCGCTTCTCGACGATGCTCGTCAACCACCCGGAAATCGCCGAATGCGATATTAACCCGTTGATCGTTCACGTCGACGGCAAGGGCTGCTCGGTCGCCGACAGCCGCATCATGTTGCGCAAGTAGTTTGAAACAAAACGTTTGACGATGAAACGCCAAGATCGCGAGCGTTCTTCGAAAGCCGACGGGCGAGCGGAGAGCGTTCGCGCCGAGGACGTTTCGCGTCGTCGAACCAAGGAGACGTCGCGGAAACGCGGCGTTTCTTTTTCCTCGACGCTTCGACGAAAGCGGGCCGGGCGTTTTTTTCGTCGAAACCGTTTTGCGAGCGGCGCGTCGTTCGAGATTCGTTTTTAGCGAAGCGCGGCGCGTTTCGGCTTTAACGTTTCGAAGCGCCGAAAATTTTTGGAGAATCTTTTCGATTCTCGATTTTTGCGTATAATAGGAAAGTCGAGCGACGTATGCTCTAGAAACCGATCGACTTCGCGTCGGGCGGCGAGCGCGAACGAAACGCTCCGAACAAGATTTTCGCTCTTTCCTTCATTATTAATACAGGACGACAATGTCTTACGAACAACGTTTTCACTTTGCGGAGCCGATGGCCGCCGGGTACCAAGACTATCAGCGTCAACGCAACATGACGCTCGGCGATCTTTTGCTGGACAATCGCGTCGTTTTTTTACAGGGCGAAATTACGAACGCGAGCGCTAACGAATTGGTGATGAAGCTCCTGTACCTGCAGAGCGCGAATCGTCGCAAAGACATTAACTTTTACATCAATTCGCCGGGCGGAAGCGTCTCCGCGACGCTGGCGATTTTGGACACGATGAACATTCTCTCGTGTCCGGTCGCGACGTATTGCGTCGGATTGGCGGCCAGCGGCGGCGCGATTTTGCTCGCCGGCGGTACGAAGGGAAAACGCTACGCTCTCCCGCACTCGAAGGTGATGATTCACCAACCTTGGGGCGGCGTCGGCGGCCAGGTTTCCGATATCGAAATCCAAGCGAAGGAAATTCTCAAAGACCGCGAAACGCTGAACCAAATTTTGGCTGAAAGCACCGGAAAACCGATCGAACAAATCGCGAAGGACGTCGACCGCGACTTTTATCTCAACGCTGAAGAGGCGAAGGAATATGGGCTCGTCGACAATATTTTGACGAAAACGGAATTTCCGAGCGATAAATAACCGAACGTTTCGGTTTTTCGCTTCTTCGAGCGGCGAACGTCGGCGCGGAGCGAGCGAAACGGTCGAAATCGGCGAAAACGCGGCGGCAAAAACGATCGCCGTTTGAATTGAATATCGGCGCTTAATCGCGCGTTAAAAATAAAGGAACGTTACTGTGCCGTTAATCCCTTACGTCGTCGAAAAAAATGGTCGCGAAGAGCGAGCGATGGACGTTTACAGCCGCCTTTTGAAGGATCGCATTGTCTTTTTGGGCTCGCAAGTGAACGACGAAGTCGCGAACTCGATCGTCGCGCAACTCCTCTTCCTGCAATCGGAAGACCCGGAGGCGGATATTCACCTGTACATTAATTCCCCGGGCGGAAGCGTTACCGCCGGTTTGGCGATTTACGATACGATGCAATACATCAGTTGCGACGTCGCGACTTACTGCATCGGCCAATGCGCGTCGATGGGCGCCGTCTTGTTGACCGCCGGAGCCGCCGGAAAGCGGTTCGCGCTTCCGAATTCGCGAGTGATGATTCACCAACCGCTCGCCGGAATGGAGGGCACCGCCGAGGAAATTCTCATTCACGCGAAAGAATTTCGTTTGATTAAAGAAAAGTTGAACGGGATTCTTTGCAAGCACGCCGGGCGTTCGCTCGACGAAATCGAGCGCGACACCGATCGCGACAACTTCATGTCGGCGGAAGAGGCGATGAAATACGGTCTCGTCGACCAAGTCGTCGAAAGCATGACGCCGAAAAAAGACTGACGGCGTTTGAAACCGAACCGATAAAAAGGCGGCGCGTCTTCCGACTCGTCGCCTTTTTGTTGTTCTTGCGAACGGCGGTCGCGTCGAACGGCGAGTTTGCGTTGAATAAATAAAGCGGCAAGCGGAGAAAAACGTCGACGAACGGAAATTTTTGTCAAAATTGTCGTTGAAACGAACGAGAAAATTTGTTAAGCTCCGCCCAAATTGTCGGAATCGCGTCGCGATTCGTTCGGCGGTCGCGTCGAACGGGGAACAAGCGGCGGCGAACGACGGAGTTACCGGAAGGAATATCGACCGATGAAGTTTTTTTCTCGCGTTGAAACGAAAATAAACGAAACGAAAGACGGCGGCGACGCGCCGCGGCGTTGGAAGTCGACGCTCGTCGTCGCGTTGGCGGCCCTCTCCTGCGTCGGATGCGTCGGCCGCAAGCAGTACGCGATCAACGAAGCGATTCTTATCAGCGAACGGCGGCAGCTGGAGGACGAAATTTATCGGCTCCAATTTGAATTGCGCGACGCGCTCGAAGAAAACGAACGGCTGCGGCAAGAACGAGGCGGGGCCGCGAGCGTTCCGGCGTCGCGAACTCGAGCGGGAATCGGAGCGACCGACGCGTTTTTCCCGGGACTCGACGCGTCGCAAACGCAAACGCGAACGACCGGCGGCGTCCGAAAAGTCGAAGCGACCGCCGCGACGGCCGACGTCGCGCCGCGAACGACCGCGCCGGTTTTGCGAACCGACGCCGAAACCGCGCCGTCGATCCAAGGCGAAGTCGAAACGCTGCCGGATTACGTCCCGATTCCGCTTTCGTCGACGCGAAACGCCGCGAGCGTTCAAGGCCTCCGAACCGCTCGAACCTCTAAAACCGATTCGCGTCGACTTTACGCGACCGCTTCAACCGCGCCGCAGGCCGCCGAAAAAACGTTCGGCGTTCGTCGAGAAGTCGGCGCGACTTCGATTCCAACGGCGAGCGAAAGCGCCGCAATCCGCGTCGCGCCGGTCGCGGCGTCGACGACGGGAACCGCGAAAAGCCGGAGCGTCGTTTCGTCCGTTTTCGTCGACTCGCCGCAAGAGAAGAGCCAAACGGCGAAAACGGCCGAGCCGAGGTCGGACGGCGCCGCTTGGTCGCCGTTGGCGCGTTAAGTTCGCCGATCTTTGCGCTTCCGTTTTCGCCGATTTTTCGTCGGCGCGTTTAACGTCCGTTTTCGCGGACGTTTTTTATTTTCTTGCGAGGAAAAGCGCCTGTCTTGCGCGTCTTGGTTAAACCGTTTAACGCGTCTTTCTTCCTCTTTTTAACGCGGCGTTAATTTGCGGCGTCGGCGCGTTTAGGGCGAGAGCGAGAGTTTGCGGCGGGCAAGGGAGGCGAAAGAGAAAAGGTTGACTTTAACGACGACGTAAGTTCGGTAAGGTTAAGGTTTAGCGTTGACGAAAGCGCGGCGTTTTTTTCGGTTTTTTTCGACGAAAAGCGCGTTTTTTCGCTCGTTTTCTCTTGCTTGAAACAGGGAACGCCGTTATTATTCGCTTGTTTTCGCATACCGCGAATAGACGGTAAAGCGCGGAAAATCGGCGTATCCGGCCTTCGACGCGGCTCGACGAACGGAAAAGAGAGACGTCGACGCCTCCGGCCCGCTTTTGTTTTTTCGAAAAAGACGTAAAATAAAGCGAACGCGACGTTTCGAAGCGTCGCCGCTCCGCTTTGGCGCGGAGAAACTCGCTCGACGCGGCGGCCCGACGCGCCGTTCGTCGGAAAAAGGCGCTTCCGTCGGAAACGCCGACTCCTTAACAGGAACGCAATATCGATGAAAAATGATTTCTTTAAAGAATACGGTTTTCGAATCGTGTTCGTCGTCGTTTTTCTCCTGTCCTTCGTATGGATGGGAACGAAGCAGACGCTCAAAAGCAACTCGAACTCGGTCGAAGACTGGCTCCCGGCGCAGTACCAACAGACGCGAGATTATCAGTGGTATCTGAATCTTTTCCCGTTTGAAAGCTACGTCGTCGTCAGTTGGGACGGGTGCGAAATCGGCGACGACCGACTCGAACTCTTCGCGCAAAAGTTGGTTCCGGGGCAGACGATCGACAACTTTTCGCTTTCCGCGCCGACGGCCGATTTCAAAGCCGACCTTGAAGTGAGCGAGACGCCGGACGAAGCGAAGGAAGCGTTGCGCGAACTCGTCGGCGGCGAAAAGAACGTTTCTACCGAAGCGCTTGTCGACGCGGCCGGCGCCGACTTGCCCGAGAAGGAGACGGCGAAGCCCGCCGAGGAAAACTACTTCAAGTCGGTCATGACCGGGCCGCGATTGGCGCGGTTGCTGCGCGACACGTACTTGAAAATGCCGCAATATTCTCGACTTGCGAACGACGCCGAGGCGACGGCGGAGCTCGACGCGCGCATTTGCGAACGGCTCAAAGGAACGCTGATCGGCCCGGACGGCAAAAGTTCCGCGATGATCATCACCTTGAACCAGGGGCGGCGCGACGGCAAGAGCCTGAAGGTCGTGCTCGAAAAAATCCGAGCGCTCGCGGTCGAATCGGGGCTGCCGGACACGTCTGAAATCAAGAGCGGTTCGATCGCGCGGCAAGCGGTGAAAAACTTTACCGGCATGATCGACGAAATGGTCAACGGGCGCAAAGTCCGCATGGACGGCGTTATTTTGGGCGGCCCGCCGGTCGACAACGTCGCGCTCGACCTCGAAGGAACGCGCACGCTCTTCCGCTTGGCGGGGATTTGCGCTATCGTCGGCGTTTCGATCGCGTTCGCCTGTTTGCGCAGCATGCGACTGACGATGTTCGTTTTTTGGATTTCGGCGCTCTCGGCGGGCGTCGCGCTGGCGTTGGTTTCGCTGACCGGCGGGACGTGCGACTCGATTTTGTTGAGCATGCCCGCGCTCGTGTACGTCTTGGGGATGTCCGGCGCCGTTCACTTGATCAACTACTACCACGACGCGATTCGAGAGGGCGGACTCGACGGCGCGACGGAGCGAGCGGTGCGCCACGCGTTCACGCCTTGTTTCTTCGCGCAGTTGACGACGGCGCTTGGGTTGGGCTCGCTCTTCGCCGGGCGTTTGGTGCCGATTACGAAGTTTGGGTTTTACTCGGCGGTCGGCGTGTTGATGACGCTGCTCCTCCTTTTCCTTTACTTGCCGGCGCTCCTGTATTTTTATCCGTCGAAAAAGTTTGCGGCGCAACACGCCGGGAAGGGCGTTCAAGTCGGCGACAGCGTGTTCCGCAAGTTTTGGGACGCGCTCGGCGGGTTCATTATTCGCCGCCACTGGTTCGTCGTCGGCGCTTGCGCTACGCTGATGATTTTCTTCGGCTGTTATTTGCCGCATATTAAGACGTCGGTGAAGATGATGAGCTTCTTCTCGGACGACGCGGAAATTATCAAACACTACGGTTGGCTCGAAGAGAAGCTCGGCCCGTTGGTGCCGATGGAAATCACGATCTGTTTCGACAACGACAAGTTGAGCCGGTATTCGTTCGGAACGGCGGAGCGGCTCGCGTTGATCGATTCGATTAGCGAAAAAATGAAGACGGAGCTCAAGGACGACGTCGGCGGAACGCTGTCCGTCGCGCTTTTCGCTCCGGAAATCGACGCGTCGCGAGGCGGGCTGACCGGTTTGGCGACCTCGACCGTCGTCGGAAAAGCGATCGACGACTCACGAGACGAGTTGCGCGACTATCTCGCGATCGAAGGGAATCCGACGCTCGACGAGTTGGCGGCGTTTCTCGAAGAGCGAGCGACCGCCGAAAAGACGGCGTTCGACGAACGCGCCGCCGAGTTCGACGCGGAGTTGAAAGAGAAAGCCGACGGAACGTTCGACGAAGCGTTCGCGGCGCTCGACGCGGCGTCGGCGAGCGACGGCGAAATCGAGGAGCGGTTCGCGCCGTTCGTCGCTCGACTCCAACACTTCCGCGCCGACCGACGCGCGCTCGACAAGCTCCTTCGGGAAGCCGACGCGTTGAAAAATAACCGCGATTATCTGAGCGAACAAAACGTCGCCGATTTGCAAACGCTGCTCGCGACGACGGCTTCCGAACGCTCGCTGCGGAAAATCGCGACCGAGGAAGTCGCCGCGTTGCGCGACGGCGCGAAGCGTTGGCAAACCGAGCGCGGCGTCGAGATTTGGCGGATCAGCGCTCGCGTTTGGTCGCTCAAAAAAGACATCGACTACTCGGCGTTCATCGAAAACGTTAAAAACGTCGTCGAACCGACGTTGGCCGAGCGTTCGCTCGCGTTGACCGAGGGCGAAAACGCCGCGGCGAAAATTGAAGAGGCGCGCGCCTACGTCGCCGCCAACTTGCCCGAGGGCGAGCCGAAGCCGAAAAAGAACGACGACGAAATCGCTTGCGACGCGAAGTTCCTGACTCGCGAGTTTGTCTTGCAAGACTTGACCGACGAGGAAAGGGCCGAGCTCCAAGCGTCGATGGGCTCCGATCACGAGGCCGACTGGATTTATCCGGCCGGGTTCGCGGCGAAGTACACCGGGATGGTGCCGCTCGTTTACAAGACGCAGCACGAGCTTATCAACGGGCTTACGTCGAGCTTGGTGATGGCGTTTTTCCTGATCGCGTTTGTTTTCGTCGTTATTTTACGCAGCGCGCCGGCAGCTTTGATCGCGATGATTCCGAACGTTTTCCCGGTAGTCGTCGTCTTTGGGTTCATGGCGTGGGCCGGGATTTTGGTCGACGTCGGAACAATGATGACGGCGTCGGTCGCGCTCGGCGTCGCGGTCGACGACACGATGCACTATTTGACGTGGTTCTCCGACGGCGTCCAGTCCGGCATGCGTCCGAAAGAGGCGGCGTTGAACGCGTATCGACGCTGCGCTCCGGCGATGACGCAGTCGACGCTGATCGCGGGGCTCGGGCTCTTCTCGTTCGCGTTCAGCACGTTCGTGCCGACGCAGCGTTTCGGCGTCCTGATGCTCGCGATTTTGGCGACGGCGCTGATGGGCGACCTGATTTTCCTTCCGGCGCTTTTGACGTGCGGGCCGTTCGGGCGCTTTTTCCTGAAACGCCGTATTAGCAAACGTCGCGATTTGGACGCGCCGAAAGAATCGAGCGACGCGTCGAGCGAAGTCGCCGCGAACTGACGGCGAACGTTCAAGCGGTTTAGCGCGGGCGGCCTCTTCGTCGAACGGCGAGGGGGCCGCGTCGTTTCTTGCGCTCGTCCGGCGAGCGACGGAGACAATCGAGAAAAACGTCGGCGGGAAGAGCGCGGAAGAGCGCGGAAACGAAAAACGCCCCTTCGCCGTTCGACGAAGAGGCGTTTTCGACGAAAGCCGCCGAACGGAATCAGTCGGCGCAACGCTTCAAATAGAGCGCCGACGCTTGGCCGACGCTTTGCGCGCAAATTTTAACGAACGAGTCGCCGGTCGGGCCGCCGAACTCGCGAACCGGAGAAATCGGGCAGGCAGAGTCCAATTCGTCGAGGTTCGCGACCGGAACGAGCGCGTCGTTTTGGAGCGAGAGAATCGCCGCGACCGTTTGAATCGCCCCGCAACCGCAGCCGGGGTTCCCGAGGAGCCCGGAGAGCGCCGTCGTCGGGATCGAGTCGAGCGCGTCGCCGAAAACTTCGCGAAGCGCCGCCGCCTCCGCCGCGTCGAGCCGAACGTCTCCGCGAGCGCTCGCGTCGATAAAGCCGACGTCGCTCGGAGAAATCCCGCATTTGCGGAAAAGCGCGCGGAGCGCCGAGGCGATCGAGTCGCGAGCGTCCTCGAACGTTTGCGCGATTTGGCAGTCGTTCGACGTCCAGCCGTCGACCTCGCGAGCGTGCCGGAACGAACCGCGGTAAGTTCCGCCGACGATCTCGGCGTAAATCGTCGCGCCGCGCTTCTTCGCCGATTCGAGCTCCTCGATAAAGACGGCGGCGGAGCCTTCGCCCGGAATCGCGCCGCGACGGCGTTTGTCGAACGGACGCGAAACGCTGTCGGTCGAGCGATCCAAGAGATCGTCGGCCAGCTCGCCCTCGTTCAAAAACGCGGCGAGTCGAACCGATTCGAGACGCGAGCCGGTCGCGCCGACGAGCATCGCGTCCGCTTTCCCCGACTTCACCTTTTCGACCGCTTCGCCGAGCGCGACGCCGAACGACGCTTCGCGGTTGGTAACGTCGTGCGCCGACGCGAAAAGCTCGTTGTAAATGGTGATGTGGCTCGCCGGCATGTTGGTGAGATATTTCAGCTGCCAAATCGGCGTCATTTTCGGCAAACCGTCTTGCGGCCAACGCGGCGCGTCGAGCGAACCGTCCTCGGCGCGGCAGGCGACGATTCCGTCGATCAATTCTTTCGACGTTGTGTAGACGTAGTCGGACGCGAACGAGACGCCGACTCGACGCGGCGGCAGGAGCCCTTCTTCGCGAGCGGCGTCCAAGCGAGCGTCGGCGACGGCCTTTTGCGCGGCGGCGACGGCGAGCTGGATTTCGCGCGCCATCAGCTTCAACCCTTTGCGAATCGCCTTCTTTTTCGCGTCGGGCATTTCGCCGAAGTCTTGAATCTTGCCGGAAAAAGCGTCGACCGGCGCGACGTTGGAGACGGGATACGGCTCGTCGGCTTTCGTCGCTCGAACGCCGGAGCGACCGGAGACGCAGCTGTTCCAAAGTTCTTCGAGCGTCGTTCCCAACGAACTGACGACGCCCATCCCGGTAACGACGACGCGTCGCGGCGAATGTTGTTTGGTCATGTCGATGCGCGTTTTAATCGGAGAAAAATAGGGAAAAACACGTCGAGCGAGCCGACGGCTTCGCGACGGTCGACGGCGCTCGATATTTCTTAAGTATAGCGCTCTTTCCCGTTCGCGTAAGGGAGCCCTAAAAATTGTTTCGCCGTTTTGGCGCGTCCGACCGTCCGGTATTGTCGATTTTGCGCCTTATCGGGCCGCCGTCGCTTCGTCGGTCGAGAGGACTTCGAGCGGAAACGCGGCGACGCCGAGAAGAGCGCCGGTCGTCGCGTCGAGGAGTTCGAACTCGAGATCGACGGCGCCCGCTCGTTCGGCGACGAGATCGACGTTCAACTCGAATTCGGAGCGCGGCTCCAAGCGTTTGACGAGGCGGAAGGCGGCGCGTCGGCGGCTCGAATCGACGTCGCCGCGAGTCGTCGTCGACGTTTGACTCGGCGCGAAGGCGAGCTCGGACGGGAGACGCAGCGCGACTTCGAGCTCGTCCGGTTCGAGCGCGAACTCTTCGAAGTTGCGAACGACCGCTCGGTAAACGAACGGAACGCCGACTTGCGCTCGCTCGACCGCCGCGCCGACGGAACCGTCCGGGCGCCGTTCGAGAAGCGGCGATTTTTGCGGGAAGAGCGCCGCGCTCTCCGAGGAAAGACGCGTCGACGGGGCGGTTTCGACTTTTTGCGAAGTTGCGGTCGACGGGGAGACGGTTAGCGGGAGAACGTCGCTCGTTAGAAGCTCGCCGTTTTCTCGGAACGCGTAAAAAGCGAGCGCTTTCGGGCCCGGCTCGTCGGCGGCGAGGCGAACTTTGTAAACGACGTCGGCGAGCTCGGCGAGCGGCGCGGCCGGATACGCGACTTCGGCGCGGCGCGTCCCGTCCGGGAGCAAAACGTCGAGGCCGGGACGGGCGGCGAGTTTAACGACGACGCGCTCTTCGTCGGCGTTCGAATCGGCGGCGGTGCGCGGACGAGTCAGAACGAAGCGCGTTTCGAACGGCGTTCCGGCTCGCGGCGTTTCGGAGACGATCGACGCCGTTTCGTCGGCGCGAGCGGCGACGGGGCGCAGGCGAATCGTCGAGCCGTCGGCGTCGGGGAAACGAAACGCGAGGATTTCGCTCGACGGCGCGACGGCGTTCGGGATTTC
>JAFYQR010000120.1 GCA_017559825.1 Thermoguttaceae bacterium
AAAACGACGCGACGTAAATATCGCTCTCGTTCCAACCGTTAATCGCGGCGACCGCTTTTTGATAAATTTGCTCTTCGATTTTGAGCGCGAGCGCTTCCGGGTTCATCGTATAACTCCTTGAATAAGACGCGTTGAAAATTTAGGGCGCCGCGTCGACCGGATTCCGGAGAAAATGGTCGACGCGGTTAACCCTTGCGAACGTCGGCGTTAAGCGATCATTCGACCGTAATTTCGACGACCAACGCGGAGTACGACGGCGCTTCGACGACGATCTTGCCGTCGACGATCTTCGCTTCGACCGAGCGCGGAACGATGCGGTCGGCGGCGCCAATGTCGTTGCGTTGACGCAACTTAGCTTTCGCGTCGGCGGCTTCCGGCGAAACGACCGTCGCTTTGACGGCTTTCGCTTTCGCGTCGGCCAGCGCAACGCGGTACTCGACGTCGGTTTCGCGGTTGTTTACGGCCTTGAAATACAAGGGTTTACCGTCTTCCGACTTCGTCGCGACGGCGTTGATGATCGGCGTTTTGCCGTTCATATCGGCTTCGTCCGATTTCAGCTCGACGCGGTTCGGAGCGTAGGAGTCGCGCCAAAGTTTCATCACGACGTAGTTCGGCGCCGGGAACCATTGGTCGTTATCGAAGTTGACGAACGCGTTGTCCCAATCCGTCGCGGAATCGTGCCGCAGGAAGAGAGCCGGGGCCGCGATTTCCAGCGTGTCGCCGACGCGTTCGAAGCAGTTCAATATTCCGCCCGCGTGCAGACCGGTGCGCCAGTCGGTCGACTGCGCGTTCCATTCGGAGTCGAACATCTTAATCGCTTTATTCGGCGACTTAGCGATCATGTCGCGACGCGATTCAAAGAAATATTGGTTTTCCCAAGGATTCTTCACGAAGCCGTTCGGATCGTCGTAACGGTGCGTCGAGAGGTAGTCGATATACTCGCCGGCGCCGTTCAAAATATCGGAATCCCAACGGTCGCGGTCGCCCATCCAGGAACCGCAAGCGATCACCTTGACGTTCGGGTCGATCGCTTTCCAACGCGGGACGAGTTCCTTGATAATCGAGATATAGCGTTGCGACGGCGTGTCGGTGTAGCGGACTTCGTTGTCGATTTCCCAATATTTGACGCCGTAAGGCTCCGGATGACCGTTTTTAGCGCGGACGGCGCCCCATTTCGACGTCGCCGGACCGTTGCAATATTCGAACCAGTCGACCGCCTCTTGAATCCAGTCGACGCCGTTCACCGACGGGCCGACCGCGTCCGTCCATTGCTTCGTGCCGACGTTGACGACCATAATCGGTTCCGCGCCGACTTCGCGACAGAAGGTAATAAACTCGTCGAGACCGAACGAGTTCACGTCGACGTCGTTCCAAAGTTCGAGCGGATACGACACGCGGTCGTCTTGCGGGCCGATCCCCGATTTCCAGCGGTAACAGGACGCGTAACATCCGCCCGGCCAGCGGATTAGCTTCGGTTGGATTTCTTTGATCGCGTTCAGCAGGTCGGGGCGGAAACCCTTCGAATTTTGCGCCCAAGAGCGGGGAAAGACCGAGATTTGGTCGACGTCGAGCGACGCGCCGTCGTTAGGCGTCAGCGTCAACTTGATTTCGCCGGAATCGGTCGTTTTCGCCGCCTTAAATTCGCCGACGTACTTGACCCAACCGTCTTTAGCGTCGACGGCGAACGCGTCGTCGGTCGCGGTTTTGCCTTCTTCGACCGCGGAGGCGAAGGTCGCTTTTCCGGCGCCGCGAGCCCAGAACGAATAATCGTAAGTTTCGCCTTCTTGGAACGCGAAATTCGGTTGCGCAATCGTTCCTAAACCGTTGAAACGGACGTATTTGTCGCTGTTTCGAGCGTCGCCGGTTTTGCGTTCGGCGTTTCCTTCGACCTTCCAGAAGCGGACGTCGACTTTGGCGTTTTCGAGCGCTTTTGGTTTTGCTAAAGTGGAGTCGTAAAGGACTTTGCGGCTCATGTCGCGCACCAAGACCGTCCCGAACTCGGCGCGGGTGCCCCAAGTCCCGACGCCGACGCAACCGGACTTCGGCGCGTCGTCGGCGAAGTCGGCGACTTCGAGAACTAACTCTTGGTCCATAAAGACTTTAATGTTAGCGCCGACGACTTGAACGCGGAAGTCGTAAATCCGTCCGTTTTCAATCGCCGGGAACGGTTTGCGTTCGCCGACCGTAACGCGGCGACCGTTCGTCGCGGGCGTTTGCTTCTCGATCGCGACGTACTTGTTCTCCCAACCGCCGACGTTGACCCAGTAGTAGCTCGACTGATCCGGCGCGGCGCGGAAGAGAATGAGAAAGCCTTCGGAACCGTCGATTTTTCGGGCGGTTACGCGAATATCGTAATCGGTCCAAGGCGCGTCGCCTTGCAGTTCGGCGCCGAGGAGAAGGCGGCGGTCGAGGGCGCGGGAGTCTTGCTTGATAACGCCGTCGGCCCAGCTCCAGCTTTGGTCGGTTCCGGCTTCGAGAGAGCGGTTCCAAACGAGTTCGCCCCAAAGCCCGCCGTTGCAGGAGTTGTAAATGTGTTCGAGGAAGTGCGAATAAACTTTTTCGTCGATTTTATTGACGACGTTTTGCGACACGATGGTCGCGTCGACCGGGTCGGCGGCGAAGAGGGACGGCGTCCCCAAAGCGGCGACGAGGGCGAGCGCGGCGCTCGACGTTTTGAGCGAGCGGAACGGTCGTCCGGAAACGAACGAACGAAGCGATGGGCGCGACATAAAAATCTCCCGCGTCCGTCGAGGGGTAAACTCGGCGGAATATTGCGTTAAAATGAGAAGACTTTGCTGAAAAAACCGACAGAGCGGGCGTTCCAACGTCGGAACGTCTCTATCTTAACAAACGCGGCGCCAAATTTCAAGCGGCGGAACGCGATTTTTCGAAAATTGGCGATTTTTTCGACGAAACGGCGTTAAGGCGAAAAGAAAACGACGTCGGAAAAGTCGAAAAATCGGAAAAAATTTCCGCAAACGCCGGGGAAAACGTCTCGACGCCGCGCCGAATTGGGGTAAAATGAGTAAATACGCGTCGATTTTTTCGCGTTTTTTGTCCGGTTTTTACGGTCGCGACGGTTTTAACGTCGGCGGCGAACGTCGCGTCGCTCGTCGACTTTCGGCGGACGGCGAAACGGGGGGAAACGCTTTTCAAGCCCCCTATAGTAATAAGGACAAAACCGCGTTCGCCCCTTTGCGTAGGCGCGTTGTTAAATAACGGTATTTTAACGATTTGCGAGCGAAAACGGCGAGGCGCCCGCGTTCGACGGCGAAAAAAGTCGGAGGACGGGGAAGCGGCTCGACGTTTCGACGCTCGGCGGCGCCTCGAACGACGTCGCGTTTTTCGGTCGACGCAAGTCGCCCGGTTAGAAAGGTTACGCAATGTACGATAAATGGCTTTCCGATCGTTCGCGCAAGTTCGATTCGTCCGGCATTCGCAAGGTTTTCGACCTCGGCGCCAAGCTGGAAAACCCGATCAACCTCTCGATCGGCCAACCGGACTTCGACATGCCGCAAGCGTCGAAAGACGCCGCGATCGAAGCGATCAACGCCGGTAAAAGCGGTTACACCCCGACGCAAGGGATTAAACCGCTCATCGACCGCCTCCAAGCGAACGTCGACGCCGAATACAACGATCCGAACCGCAAAACGTTCGTTACCAGCGGGACGAGCGGCGGGCTCCTCTTGGCCGCGCTTTCGTTCGTCAATCCGGGCGACGAAGTGATTCTCTTCGACCCGTATTTCGTTATGTACGAATCGCTTGTGAAGATGGTCGGCGCGACGCCGGTTTGCATCGACACGTACCCGGACTTTAAGTACGACCTCGACAAAGTCGCCGACGCGATCACGCCGAAAACGAAGATGATAATCTTCAACTCCCCGGCGAACCCGACCGGCGTCGTCGCGACCCGCGAAGAAGTCGAAGCGATCGCTAAGTTGGCCGCCGACAACGAGATTCTGCTCGTCAGCGACGAAATTTACCGCTGCTTCTCGCACGGCGCGTTCACGTCTCCGGCGCAATTCAATCCGCACACGCTCGTTTTGGACGGTTTCAGCAAGTCGCACGGGATGCCCGGTTGGCGCGTCGGTTTTGCGCACGGTCCGGCCGAAATGATTCAAACGATGCTGAAGTTCCAACAATATACGTTCGTCTGCGCGCCGCACGCCGCTCAATGGGCCGCGCTTAAGTCGCTCGACGTCGATATTTCGGAACACGTCGAAACGTTCCGCCGCAAGCGCGACATGTTGATTGAAGGCCTCTCCGATCTTTACGACCTCGGCAATCCGGTCGGCGCGTTCTATATGTTTCCGAAAGCGCCTTGGGGAACGGGCTCGGAATTCGTCGAAAAGGCGATCACGAAGTACAAGACCCTCATTATTCCGGGGAACGTTTTCAGCCGTCGCGACGAATGCTTCCGTCTGTCTTACGCCGCGAGCGTCGAGACGATCGAACGCGGTATCGACGCGTTGCGCAAGTTGGCGAAAGACCCGAACTAACGGTTTTTCGAACGTTAAAAACAAACGAACGCGGGAAACGGTCGACGCTTAACCCGTTGAAGGACGGCGTTTAAAAACCTCGCCCGACCGCTTCCGCGATTCGGCGTTTGCGAATTTTTTGACGCGCTTTTTCAGCTCGGCGGTCTCGGCGACTTCCGAGCCGTTCGGCGTTTCTTGCGCCGACTCAAAAAGCGCGTTTTCACCGGCGATTATCATTGAAAGGAGACTCGAACGATGCGAAAAGAACGAAACAAGAAACGGCGAGCGGCGGCAAGTCTTTTGAGCGCGGCGCTTGCGCTGGGCGTCGGAACGGCGTTCGCGGCGGCGCCGTCGTCGACGATCGTCGGCGATTGGCGGGTTGAAACGGAGATCGCCGCCGGGAAAACGGTCGCTTTCGACGTCGCGCCGCCGGCTTGGAAGACGGTCGTCGACGAGAAATACGACGCCTTGCCGACGTTCAATCCGAAAGCCGCCAACTGGGCGCGCGGCCAAGTCTTGAACGCCGTCGACGCTTGCGAATGCGCCGTCGCGTTCGCGCTCGACCCGGCTTCGGTCGAGGTGAAATTGGCGGCGACCGGCGAAAAAATGGAGCGCGGGAAGGATTATCAGTTCGACGACGCTTGGTCGGCGCTCGGTCGGCTCGACGGCGGAAAAATCGACGCAAACGCCGCCGTTTTAATCAGTTACCGCTGCGTCGAATCGCGAATCGACTCGCTCGTTTTGAACGCCGACGGCTCGACGGAGCTTCTTAAAGGCGAAGGGCGCGTTCTCTCGCCGCAACCGCCGACGCTTAAAGCCGGGCAAAAGCGGCTCGTCAACGTTTACGCGACCGGCCAAATCGCTAAGTTGAGCCCGGCCAACGTTTTCCCGATCGACGAAGCGTTCGCGGAAACGAACCCGGGGAACGCCGATACGTTCGTCGCGGGCGTCGCTCGCTTCAACGCCGACCCGGCGAACGGCGTCGCGGCGGTTCCGAGCGTCTCCGACGTCGGCGCGGCGAAGCGGTTCCTCCCGAAAACTTGGGCGAAACTGGTCTCCGGCGAAGAGTTGCGCATTCTCGCTTGGGGCGACAGCGTTACCGCCTGCGGGTACATTCCGGACGAGCGCCGTTGGCAGGTTCGGTTTGTCGAACGTCTTCGCAAACTCTTCCCGCAAGCAAAGATAACGCTAATGACGGAAGCTTGGGGCGGGCGCAACAGCGACACGTACCGCGCCGAACCGCCGGGGAGCCCGAAGAATTACGCCGAAAAAGTTTTGGCGCTCAAGCCCGACTTGATTATTTCCGAGTTCGTCAACGACGCGTTTATGAACGAAGAAACGGTCGCGCGGCGATACGGCGAAATGCGGCGAGATTTCGAGAAAATCGGCGCCGAGTGGGTTATTATGGGGCCGCATTACGTTCGCCCGGACTGGATGGGGCTGACGTCGGAACGCAACTGCGACGCCGACCCGCGCCAACTGACCCGCGGCTTGCGGATGTTCTGCGCGGAAAACAACGTCCCGTTCGCCGACGCGCCGACCCTTTACGGCAAACTGCACCGCGCGGGCGTCCCGTATTTGACGCTGATGACGAACAACATCAATCACCCGGACGCGTTCGGAATGGAGCTGTTCGCCATCGCCGCGGCGCGCTTGTTTGAAGTCGACGAAGCGACGAAAAGCAAGTAACGGCGGGGATTAAGTTCGAACGGCGGCGCTTCGCGGTCGTTCGACGGAAGAAAGAGAAGCGCGAAAAGCGAGTCGGCGGCGAACGTCGGCTCGCTTTTTTTGTCGGCGAAACGCGTCGGCGCTCGATTACTTGGCGGCGTCGAGGGCGGCGAACGGCGTTTTTTGCGCCGTCAACCGCTCGAAACCGCGTCGGCGTCCCAAGAAGTAACCGGCGAAGAGGACGACGGAGGCGAGCGTCCAAGAAAGGGGATACGAGACGAAAATCGTTTCGAGCGCCGGTCGCGTCGGAAAAACGAACGTTATCCAAACGACGCGTAAAACGCAAACGCTAAAGAAAATCGCCAACGTCGGAAAGAGCGAGTAACCCAAACCGCGCAAGGCGTTGGCGCAAACGTCCATCGCGCCGCAGAGGATATACGTTGACGCGAGAATAACGATCCGGATTTCTCCGGCGCGAATCGCCGCTTCGTCCGGAGTGAAAACGCCGAGTAACTCGCGTCGGAAAAGGAGCGCGCCGCCGCCGAGAAGGAGGCAAGCGACAACGTCCAGCAAAACGCAAAGCGCGACCGCTCGCTTGACCCGAGAATACGACCCGGCGCCGACGTTTTGGCTCACAGAGGTGGTCGACGCGTTCGCGACCGCGTTTTGAGCGACGAAAATTAACGATTCGATCTGCAAACCGGCCGCAGCGCCCGCCATCGCCGTCGCGCCGAGCGAATTGATCGCCCCTTGAACGACGACGTTCGAAAAGCTAAAGAGCGAACCTTGGATTCCCGCCGGAATTCCGATGTAAAGCAAGGAACCTAAACGCTTTCGGTCGACGCGCAGGTCGCGCCAATCGAAGCGGTACGCGGCGCTCGAACGCGCTAAAAAGCGGAGCGTCAAAGCGGCGGAAAGAACCGACGCGGCAACCGTCGCGATTCCGACCCCAGCGACTCCCCAGCCGAAGTAAACGACGAAAATGAAATTCAAAACGACGTTCAAAATTCCGGCGGTCGTCAAGTAATAAAGAGGCCGCCTCGCGTCGCCGACCGCTCGCAACACCGCCGCCGCGCAGTTGTAAATCGCAAGCGCGGGAAAACCGGCGAAGTAAATGCGCAAGTAAAGCGACGCCAACGGCAAAACGTCGTCCGGCGTCTCCATCAACCGCAAAATCGGCGCGGAAAAAACGATCCCGATCGCCGCGAAGAGAAGCGAGCCGAGCCCGACCGTCGCGAACGACGTTCGAACCGTTTCGCGAAGCGCCGCGTCGTCCTTCGCTCCGTAAAAGCGCGAAACAAGAACGCCGACGCCGAGCGTCAAACCGCCGATCAAGCAGACGAGCAACGAAACGAGCGAAACGTTCGAGCCGACCGCCGCCAGCGCTTCGTCGCCGACGTATCGCCCGACGACGATTAAGTCCGCCATGTTGAACGCGATTTGAAGGACGTTCGACAACGCGAGCGGAATCGAGAAAAGAATCAGCTTCGGCCAAAGCGCGCCGACGCTCATGTCGATTTCGGTTGAACGCGGTTTCGAATGCGAAGCGAAGTGTAAGTGGAAACGGGGAAAACGGAAACGATGCGGCGACAAACGACGCCTCCTTGCGCGTTGCGGGAAAAGGTTCGCTCGCTGGAACGACGGAGCGGGAAGGGAACGGTTACGCGGATTTTAACGGGGGGTTGACGTTGATTTCGAGAAAAACGGCGCGAAAAAACGACGCTCGAAAGTCGGTTCGTCGTCGAGGAACGCGACTTTCGAGCGCCGGAAAAAACGCCGAACAAACGCCGTCGTTTAATTACTTAACGACGAGGTTGACCATCTTGCCGGGAACGATAATCTTTTTGACGATCGTTTTTCCTTCGACGGCGGCGGCGATTTTCTCGTCGGCCAGCGCGGCGGCTGCCATCGCGGCGGCGTCGGCGTCGGCGGCGACTTCGATTCGCGAACGCATCTTGCCGTTGATTTGAACCGGAACGACGACGGCGCTTTCGCGGAGCGCGTTTTCGTCCCAAGTCGGCCAAGGTTCGTAAGCCAGCGTCGTCGGGGCGCCGAGCAACTGCCAAAGTTCTTCCGCCAAGTGCGGCGCGAACGGCGAAACGAGCAAAACGAACGTCTTCATCGCCGATTTCGGGCGAACTTCTTGACGGCTGAAGAAGTTCGCGCACTCCATCATCCGCGCAATGGCGGTGTTGAACGACAGCGTTTTAATATCTTCCGTCGTCGCTTTGATCGTTTTGTGCAGGACGCGGTTTTGTTCTTCGGTCGGTTCGACGTCTTGCACCGCTTCGTGAAGCTCCGTTTTTTCCGGGTCTTGCGAAACGATCATACGCCAAACGCGGTCGAGGAAGTTGCGGACGCCGCTGACGCCGTCCATGTTCCAAGGTTTGACCGCTTCAAGCGGGCCCATGAACATTTCGTACAGGCGGAGCGAGTCGGCGCCGTATTGCGCGACGACGTCGTCCGGATTGACGACGTTACCGCGGCTCTTCGACATCTTTTCCGATTTGCCGATAACGACGATCGACGAATCGGACGCGAGAACGTAATTGTCGCCGCTCTTCGCGACGTCTTTCGGCGCGAGTTTGACCGCCTTAAGTTCGGAACCGTCCGCTTTGAGCGTCGCGGCGTTGGTCGCTTTGTCGACGTCGACTTCGCGCGCCGAAACCCAAGCGCCGTCGGCGTTTTGGAACGCCGTATATTCCATTTCGCCGAGGATCATCCCTTGGTTGACGAGGCGTTGGAACGGCTCTTTGGTCGAGACGTAACCGAAGTCGTACAAGACTTTATGCCAAAAACGCGCGTAAAGGAGGTGTAAAACGGCGTGTTCGGCGCCCCCGACGTAAAGGTCGACCGGGCCCCAAGCCTTTTCGATTTTCGGGTCGACGATCGCGTCGGCGTTTTTCGGGTCGAGGTAGCGCAGATAGTACCAGCAGGAGCCGGCCCATTGCGGCATCGAGTTCGTTTCGCGCTTGTATTTTTTGCCGTCGCGTTCGACGTAAAGCCAGTCGGCGGGGGCGTTTTCGAGCGGCGGTTCGGGACTGCGTTTTTGCGCGTCGAAAACGAGGTTCGCCGGAATGTCGAGCGGGAGTTCCTCCGGTTCGAGCGCGCGAACGACGCCGTTCGGCTCGCCGTTTTCGTCGAGTTCGCGGAGGAGCGGGAACGGTTCGCCCCAGAAGTGTTGACGGCTGAAGAGCCAGTCGCGGAGCTTGTAATTGACCGTTTTGCGCCCCAAACCGGACGCGTCCAAACGTTCGGTAAGCAACGCTTTAAATTCGGCGGTCGGCGTTCCGTCGTATTCGCCGCTGTTGATCGCGACGCCGAGTTCGGTGAAGGCCGTTTCCATCTTCGCGACTTCTTCCGCCGAAACGCTCGACTTTTCGGTCGGCGCGACGACTTGGCGAATCGGGAGATCGAATTGCTTCGCGAACTCAAAGTCGCGAGTATCGTGCGCCGGGACGGCCATAATCGCGCCGGTGCCGTACGACGCCAAGACGTAGTCGGCGATCCAAACCGGAATCGCGCGACCGTCGACCGGGTTCAACGCGTAAGCGCCGGTGAAGACGCCGGTCTTTTCCTTCGCGAGGTCGGTGCGGTCGAGGTCGGATTTGAAGGACGCTTGACGGCGGTATTCTTCGACCGCGTCCTTTTGTTCCGGCGTCGTAATCCGTTCGACGGCGGGGTGTTCCGGCGCGAGAACCATATACGACGCGCCGTAGAGCGTGTCGGGGCGGGTCGTGAAGACGCGGAGAACGTCGTCGCCCGGTTTGCGCGGGAAGGACGACGCGGCGCGGGTCGCTTTCCAAGCGTCGAAACCTTCCGGAGCGCCGATATAGAAGTCGACTTCCGCGCCGACGCTCTTGCCGATCCAGTTGCGTTGCAACGCTTTAACGCCTTCCGACCAATCGAGGTCGGCGAGATCTTCCTCCAAGCGGTCGGCGTAGGCGGTGATGCGCAACATCCATTGGCGCAGCGGAACGCGCTTGACCGGGTAGCCGCCGCGTTCGCTGACGCCGCCGACGACTTCTTCGTTCGCGAGGGCCGTGCCGAGTTCTTCGCACCAGTTGACCGGCGCTTCAATTTGATAAGCGAGGCGGAAATCATCGACGTAACGGCGAACCGCGTCTTCGCCTTCGGCGCGAACGTCGTCCGGAATCGGGAGTTCGTCGATAGGACGGGCTTTCTTCGCGTCTTTATCGTACCAAGCGTTGAAGAGAATAAGGAAAATGCGCTGCGTCCAACGGAAATAGTCGACGTCGGTCGTGGCGATTTCGCGATCCCAATCGTAGCTGAAGCCGAGCGCTTTCAGTTGGCGGCGGAAATTCGCGATGTTGTTTTCGGTCGTAACGCGGGGGTGAATCCCGGTTTTCTTGGCGTGTTGTTCGGCGGGGAGCCCGAACGCGTCCCAACCCATCGGGTGCATCACCGCGTAGCCGTTCATCCGCATAAAGCGGCAGTAAACGTCGGTCGCGGTGTAGCCTTCCGGGTGGCCGACGTGAAGCCCTTGCGCGCTCGGATACGGGAACATATCGAGAACGTAAGCCTTTTTGCCGTCGACGTTTCCGGTGAGATCGCTCGGAAGACGCGGCGCGGCGAACGTTTTATTCGCTTCCCAATATTGTTGCCATTTCGGTTCGACGACGGAAGGATTGTATCTTGTCATGACGCTGAATTAAGGGTTGGGCGACGCCGACGTCGCGACGGTAATCAAAGAAAAACGGCGAGGCAAACGTCGGTCGATCGCGACGTTTGCGGCTAAGAGCGGCTCGACGACAAAAACGCTCGCGCCGCTTTTCGATATTATACGTCGAAAGCGCCGCGAGCGCAAGGGGGCCGTCAAACGCTTGATTCGTTTCGCGGAGGTTCGGGGCGGGCGCCGCGATTCGGGCCGCTCGAACGCTCG
>JAFYQR010000121.1 GCA_017559825.1 Thermoguttaceae bacterium
CCGTTTTCTCCGTTCTCGCCGGAGTTTTCTCCGCCGTTCTCTCCGTTCTCGCCGGAGTTTTCTCCGCCGTTTTCTCCGTTCTCGCCGGAGTTTTCTCCGCCGTTTTCTCCGCTCTCGCCGGAGTTTTCGCCGGAGTTTTCGCCGGATTCGTTCTTGTCGCCGGATTCAGGCTGGGCGTCCTCTTCCGCGTCGAAACCGCCGCCGAAGATTTCGTCGTAAATCGTCGACGACGAGTAACCGGAGCGCCAAAGTTTCAAAACCGACGTCAAATCGGTCGCGACTTTCGCGCCGGTCGAGTTGTTTTTGAGGTGGAAGTTCGCGTCCGACGATTCGGTCGAGGCGGAAAGTTCGCCCGCCGCCGCCTTCGCTTCTTCGCGAATCGAGCCGGGCGCGCCGATTTCGCCGCTCGCCGCCAATTTGTCGTAAGCGTCGTTCAGCGATTCGAGGTTGTCGCGGTACGTCTCTTCGACGGCGGCGTCTTTTTCCGCCAAGTCGGCGCGAGCGTCGGTCGTCGTTTGCGAGAACGTCGATTGAATTTCGGCGCGTTTCTTCAGGAAGTCGGTTAAGGACGTTTTCCCGGCGGCGTAATCCGCTTGCGCCGATTTTAGCGCCGCGTCGCGTTCGTCGACCGCCGTCAAGTAGGCGTCGAGGTACTCTTGTAAATTTGCCGCGGAGCCTTCGAGGCGCGCTTGAGCGTTCGCGACCCAAGCGTCGAGCCAAGCGGCCCAATCGGTGTAAATTGCTTCTTCTTTGAAGTTCGGGTTGGCGACGGTCAGCTCGATCGTCGTTTCCGCCGAACCGCCGAACGACGTGGCTCCGTCTTTTTCGCTCTCGACGATCGTCGTCGCCTTCACTTTGATCGTCGCGACGACCGATTCGACGGAATTATCGGCGACGTAATCTTTCGGAATCGCCCAACTGATTTTGCCGGTTTCCGCGTCGATTTTAAGGCCTTCCGGGAGCTTGTCGCCGACCAGCTCGTAACGAACGCCGGCGGCGTCTTTCGGCGCGGTCGCTTCGACGGTCGTTTCAAAGGTCGTTCCGGCGGTCGCCTTTTGCGCTTCCGGTTTCGTCCATTCCGGCGCGGCGGCTTTGGTCGCGTCGAAGTTGGCGTTCGAAATCAAAATCTCAAACGTTTTTTCGGTCGACAGCCCGTTTTCGAGCTTGCCGTCTTCGCCGGAGACGCGTTCGGTCGCCTTGACGGTAAATTTGAACGTTTGCGCACTGAACGTCGCGTCGAGGTAATCAGCCGGGATCGCCCAACTGATTTTGCCGGTCGACGCGTTGAATTTGACGTCTTCCGGGTAATCGTCGCCGACGAGTTCGTAAAAAACGTTGTTTTTCGCCGTGTTCGGGTCTTTCGCAACGATCGTCGCTTCGAACGTTTTCCCGGTTTCGACGGTCGTTTCTTCAAGTTCGTCGAAGACCGGCGCGCGGTCGACTTCCGCGACTTTCAGCGTCAATTTCAGCGCCTCGCTCGACTTGTCGCCGTCCGAAACGACGACTTCGAACGTATAATCGCCCGCGACCGGCGCGTCGGCGGTCAGTTTGCCGGTTTCCGCGTCGAGCGTCAGCCAAGACGGCGCGTCTTCCGACAGCGTCCAAGTCAGCTCTTGCGCCGGAAGGTCGGCGTCGGTCGCTTCGAGTTGCAGTTCAAACTTCGATTCGTCGTTCGTTTCGAGCGTCGTTTCGCCGTCGTATTTAATCGACGGCGCTTCGTTGACTTCGCCGACCGTCAGTTTCAACGGGACGTAAGAGGTCGCGCCGTCGGTTCCGGTCAACTTGACGGAGAACTCGTAAACGCCGGGGCCGAGACGTTCGCTCGTCGTCCAAGCGAAAACGGCGCTCGTTCCTTCTTCGTTCGTCGTCAGCGTGAAGTTGGCGTCGTCGGCGTTTTCAAATTCCGGATTCTTGACGATTTCGAACGCATACGGGTCGGCCGGATTGTCTTCCAGTTCCGATTCGGCGACCGAAATCGTAATTTCGAACGCGCCCCCTTCGTCGACTTTCGTTTCGCCGGAAACGTCGTAAAGCGGGCCTTCGACGACGGTGAAGCGGAGCGTTTCGCGAACTTCGTTCCCAAGACCGTCCTTGGCGTAAAGTTCGACTTGGTAAGAGCCGACGCACTCTTCCGTCCCGCTCCATTTCAGGAGACCGTCCGCCGTCAGCGTAAGGCAAGACGGAATCGCGTCGCCGAAAAGGATTTGAACGTCGGAACGCGGGTTCCCGTCGGCGTCGACTTTATTCGTCAAAATTTGGAGTTCGCCCGTTTCGCCGGCGAAGACGACGAGCGGTTCGTCGGCGTCGACGTTCGTGAATTCGAGCGGTTCCGTGTCGACGAAAATAGTCGTTTCGACCGTTTCGCCGTAAAGCGGTTCGTGTTCGAAAATGTTGTCGATCGGCAGGTACTGCGAAACGGAAATCGTGTGTTCGCCGTCCGCGAGTTTTTCGGCTTCTTTGCCGCTAAGTTGCAGGACGTAAGTCGTTTTGCCGGTCTTCGCGTCGACCGTCTTCGAAACGACCGAGAACGTCCGTTGGACGCCGTCGATTTTGACGAGCGTCGTCGCTTCGTCCGAGTAAGAAACGACCGAAATCGTCAGCGCGGAGTCGACCGAGTTCGACGCGACAATGACCGAACCGTCTTTGAGTTCGACGTGCTTAACGTCGTCGACGAACGAGAATTCCGGCGTCGCGGGCGCGACGTAAAGCATTTGATTGTAAGTTTTCGAGATCGCTCCGTCCGCGCTCTTGGCGACGATCGTCAGTTTCGTCGCTTGCGCGCCGGTCAGGTCGGCTTTCACTTTGTAAACGTTCGTCGAACCGTCGTCGCCGCTCAGTTCGATCGTAACGCCTTCGAGGCCGGTCGCGGTGTAAATTTGATACGTCATCTTCGAACCGGCGTATTCGGCGGGAAGTTCGAAGGTCTTCGTTTCGCCGGCGACCATTTCGACTTCGGTCGGAATCAGCGCGTCGAGTTCTTTGGCGTCGACGACTTTAACGGTGATTTCCTTAAACTGCGTCGAGCCGTCCGCGGCGGTTCCGGAGACGGAGATCGTCGTTTCGCCGGAAACGCCTTGGTTCGCGACGATGCGGAGCGCGCCGTTTTCGACTTCGCTCGCGTCGAGAACGCGAACGTCTTTGAATTGGTAAGTTTCGACCGGTTTCGACTTTTCGCCGGACGCGTTCGCGACGACTTGCGCTTTTTCGACCTCTTCGATAACGTCGTAACCGTCGACGACGTAACCGAAGACGTTGTACTTGCCGTCGAGCCAAGACGCTTGGTCGAAGGTGATGTAAATTTGCGCGTCGCTCGTGTTCGCGCCTTTATTCGCGAACGCGACGATCCCGGCGCCGCTGTGCGTGAGGACGTCCGAGTGTTCGTCGACGATCGTTTGACCGGCGCCTAGGTAGCCCGAGCCGTCCGAGGAGCCGCCTTGGAACATAAACCCGGCGTAAATGCGGTGGAACGTTTTCCCTTCGTAGTAGCCGTCGTCGACCAATTTCAGGAAGTGCGACGAGGAGTTCGGCGCTTCGCCCTCCGCTTCGAAGAGTTGCAGAACGATTTCGCCGAGCGTCGAGACCGCGCCGTCGGTCGCCGTTTTCGTAACGGTGAACGCGACTTGCGTTCCGGTCGGGAGGGAAGCGGTCAAGCCTTCGAGCGAACCGGCGTCGACGATTTGCGCGTCGAGCCCTTCAAAAGCGTAGTGGTAGGAATCGCCGGACGAGATCGTGATCGAATCCGGGAGCGACTCGAACGCCCCGGCGCCGTCCAAAAGTTGGCGCGATTCCAAAATTTCGAACAATCGGCGCGAACGAAGTTCGTTCAACGCTTGACGACGGCGGGCTTCGCGACGAGCGTCGCGGCGAGCGGAGGCGGAAAAGAAACGACGAACTTGCGACGAGAAACTCATTTTTTACTTTCTCCAACGGCGAAACGCTCGCTTAGCGGGCGTCGAACGCTTGATTTTCCGACGACGGCGGGCTGGGAACCCCGTCGAACTTGCGAACAGGCGCCGCGCGACGAACGTTTCGCCGCGCGACCGGCTTTCTGAATCTTTTGCAGTCTTTGCTATTTTAACATTTTTACCAGATCGGCGCAACCCCAACTTTACGCTTCTCTTGCCAAAATAAAGGCGTTTTACCCGTTTTGACGCGATTTTGTCGAAAAAAGTTCCCCGCGTCGTTGGCGCCGACGTAAACGACGGGCCGCGTTGTTTAAAATAGTTAGGTTGGGTAAAAAAGGAGGATTGTTAAAAATAATCGGAAAAAAGACGGAAAAACTTGACGAAACGCGACATTTTTCGGAAAACTCTTGAAAAAAAACGCGTTTTGGGATAAAATAGAGGAAAGAGAACCGCGAGCGTTCGTCGAACTCGGGGCCTCGGCGCGTTGCGGAACGCGTCGGCGTCCGCGTCGAGGTGCGGCGACTTGGCAAAGAAATCGAACGAAAATGCTTGAATTAAAGAATTTAAAGAAATCGTATAAGGAACCGGACGGCGGCGAGCTCCCGATTTTGGACGTGCCGAGTTGGAAAGTCGAAGCGGGCGAACAGGTCGTCGTGGTCGGGCCGAGCGGTTGCGGCAAAACGACGCTTCTCCATATTATCGCCGGAATTTTGCGTCCGACGTCGGGGCACGTTCTCATCGACGGTTGGGACACGCCGCTCTTAACGGAGTCGGAGCGCGACCAATTTCGGGCGCGACGAATCGGTTACGTTTTTCAAACGTTCAATTTGCTTCCGGGGTTTTCGGCGCTGGAGAACGTTCTTCTCGGGATGGCGTTCGCCGGGCGCGGACGCGACAAAAAGCGGGCGATCGACCTTCTCGAACGCGTCGGCTTGGGACACCGCTTGCACCATAAGCCGAGCCAAATGAGCGTCGGCGAACAGCAGCGCGTTTCGGTGGCGCGAGCGTTGGCGAACCAGCCGAAACTCGTTTTGGCGGACGAACCGACGGCGAACGTCGACGTTGGGAACCAACAGCTCGTCGTCGACATGTTGCGCGAAACGTGTCGAGCGGAGAACGTCGCGTTGATTTTGGTAACGCACTCGCCGCAAGTCGCGGAGCAGTTCGACCGCGTCGACCTCCTGACCGACGTGAACTTGGTCGCGAAGCGCAAGCTCGCCGAGCGCGAAGCGGCGTCGACCGCGAACTAACGCAAGCGACGTAAAACGCCCAATCGAAAACCGGCGCGACGCCGAGCGGGTAACTTCCCGTTTCGACGTCGCGCCGGTTTCTGCGTTTCTTGACGGCGTTTGACCGGCGACTAAACGCGGCTTATTTGCGCGTTCCCTTGGCTAAAGTCAAAATCGAAACGCCGACGGCTGTTACGTTGAGCGTAAAAATCGCGAGTCTGACGAAGAGGAAAACGAGGTAAAGAAAATTTAAGACGACGTGTCCCAAGACCGCGTCGCTGTCAAGCCAATCGTGGTCGCTAAAATATTCGACAACGGCGTCGAAGAAAAAGAATTCGAAAAACAGATGCGCGACCAGCCAAACGGCGGTTAGCGCGTAAATTCCGAGGGCGACCGGCAAATCCGTCGGGCGAGCGGGCGCGTTCCAAGAGAAGAAACGGAGCCAACCGTTCGTCGCGGACGACGTCGCGGCGGGCGCGCTTTGCGGCGCGTTCGAGCGCGTATTTTGCGTATTTTTTGTATTCTGCGGAGCTTGCGGCGTTTGCGGGCGCGATTCGGATTTTTGCGCGTCCGCTTGACCCGTTTGCCCCGGGTAAACCGCGAGAAAAATCGTGAACGGAAGCGAAACGACGAAGTGCAATAACGTCAAGTAAGGCGACAACCCGGCGTCGCGCAAACGTCGCGCCGACGCGGCCAAGAGAATAAGCGTAACGGCGACGCTCCCCGCCGCGCCCGCGAGACCGACGACGATCATGCCGAGCCCCGCGACAATTCGAAGCGCGTTGGAATCCGCTTCGCTCAACGCTCCCAAAACGCCGAAGATGATTCCGAGAAAAACGCCTAACGCAAGCGAATAGAGGAGATAATAGCCGATCGCGCCGAGAAACTCGCGTTGCGTCGCTCGACCGCTCCAAGAAAAGAGACCCGGGCCTTTTTCTTCGTTTTCCGTTTGCGCGGTCGCGTCGGCTTGGGGGCGGTCGGCGAACGGCGTTTGTTGAAATTGCGGCGTCGAAAAAGCGTCGATTTTCGGCGGAGTCGGCGGATACGTCGCGTCGAACGGCGGCGGAACGGGCGCGTCGTCGACGCGTTTAGCTCCCGCGAGTAGTTCGGTTAACAAGGCGTCGTCGACGGGCGGCGCGTCTGCGCGTTTGCCGTCCGCGATGAGTTTATCGAGATACTGGGGATTAAGGTCGGCGCGGGATTTAGGGGGCGCGACCGGCGTTTGCGTCGACGGCGCGGCGGGGGGGGCGGGCGATTTTAGCGGAAAGCGCGAACCGCAGGCGGCGCAGACGACCGTGTTGTTTTCGGCGCGTTTGAGCGTATGTTCGCGTTGGCATTTGGGACATTTCATCGGGGATACCTTTGCGGGGATAAAAATAAAATAGAAGACGCGTCGCCGAACGCCTCCGACGCGAGCTTTCGCAGGGCGCAAGCGGAGATAAAACGCGGAAAACGGCGCAGGTTGGACGCCGGGCGTCCTAGGTCGCAAGTCGCGGCGCGCTCGGCGCATACGTTTAACGGTAGCGATTGTATCAAAAAAAAAAAATAGGCAAGCGTCGCCGACAAACAAACAAGATTTTTCGCGAAAAAGAGAGTCGCGAGAAGTGGAATGAAAAGACTTTTGAAATTTAAAAACGACGAGTTTTTCTAATAACGCAACGAAAAACGCGCCAACCCGTAAGAGCCGACGCGTTCTCGTTAGCAAAAAATAAGTAAAATGGGCGATGTAGGATTCGAACCTGCGGCCTTCTGGGTGTAAACCAGACGCTCTAACCAACTGAGCTAATCGCCCGAACGAAACGCGAAACGCTTGCGACGACCGCCGAAAACGCCTCTTTTCGTAAGATAATTGGATTATAGCAGAAAAAAACGTTGCGTCAACCGCGTTCGCGGCGTATAATAACGTAAAAGGACACGCAAAGGGCGACCGCGGTAAAAAACGCGCGCTCGCCTGTTCACAAGCGAAGAAAGGAGCGAAACGGAGTGTTCGCGAGTATTTTCGTCGGCGGCGAATTGGGAACGAACGCGGCGCCGATTTTCGCCGACGCGTCGATTTCCGGCGTTCGGTGGATCGGGCTCGTCGTCGCCGGGTTCGTCTTGGCGTTCGGCGTTTGGCAGGTTCGCGAACAGCGCGACCGCGTTCGACGACCGAAAACTAGGTTCGGCGCGCAACCGGAAAAAGAACTCGAATTCTTGAAACGGCAAGCGTTTCGACGCATGCAAACCGGCGGCTTGGCGGCGATCGTAGGCGCGTTAATGCTCGTCGGTTTATACGTTCCGGCGCGGAATCTGCCGGGGCTTTGGGCGGGCGTTTGGCTCGGCGTCCTTTTTTTTAGCGTTTGGACCGCGCTTTTGGCGTTGGTCGACGCGACCTCGACTTGGCTTCATTATTCGAGCGACGGCGGAAAAACGGAGGCTGAAAAGATTTTGCTCGAATATCAAATCAAGCGAATGCGAGAAAAAGCCGAACGGCTTCGCGCCGAACAAGACACCGACGAAGTCGCGGATAAAACGTTCGACGCGGCGGCGAAGTGAACGAAAAGGGCGTTGGGAACGTTTCATCTCGTTTAATGTCGAACCGATCCGGCCTCGGCGTCGGGGGCGACTTCGCCGCGAGAAAAGTTCGCCGCGGCGAGTCGGGACGGTTTGAGCGTTTGCGCCAATGCGTCGGGAACGCCGAGCGTTTGAATCAAACGATTTAGAGCGAATGAAATACGGCGAAAGGCGAGCGTCGGCGATTTAAGCGAGCGGCGTGAAAGGGGAAAACGACGCGTCGAGCGGCGGAAAAGCGGCGGCGCGGCGGCGATTTAGGAGCGGCGCGAACGGCGTCGGAGAGTATGGCGGATTTGCCTCAAAATTTTCTTTTTCGTTTCGCTTTTCCTTGTCGTCGACTCGACGCGGCGACGGAAGCGTCGGCGTTCGGCTCTTCGCTTGCGGCGGAGGCGCTTTCGTCGGAATATCGATTGCCGTTTTGGACGCAAGCGCTTCCGGTCTCCGGACTTGGACGCGGTCGCGAACCGGGGCCGACGACGCCGCGTTCGGCGGAAAACGTCGACTTGTTCGACTTTCGCGTCGCTTGGTCGCCGCGCGGTTTGGTCGTTTCGACGGTCGTTTCGGGGCGGCGGAGGGGCGTTCGGCGAGCTCCGACGGAGGCGGACGCGACCGATTCGTTGCGTCTTTGTCTCGACGCGCGGGACGTAAAGGAAACGCGGCGGGCCGGTAGATTTTGCCATAAGTTCCTATTTTACCCGTTCGTCGGAAAAACGGACGACGCGGAGCGTCCGAGCGCGATTTGGGCGCCGATCAATCGAGCGAAAGAGTCGCCGAGTCCGGTCGACGTCGGCGAGTTCCGGTTGGCGTCGGAGCGTCGCGTCGACGGTTTCGCGTTTTCGGCGGCGCTTCCGGCGTCGACGTTGACCGGATTCGATCCGAGCGACTTTCGGCGGCTGGGCTTGCATTTTTCGCTGCGCGACGAAGAATTCGGCGCGTTCGACCTGCAACTCGGCGAACCGTTCCCGATCGAGGACGACCCGAGCCTTTGGTCGTCGCTGGAGTTCGTCGATTGACGCGGGCGCTCGACGAAAAGGACAAGAAATAACGAACGCCGTCCCCAAAGGACGGCGCGGAAACGCGTTTTGACCGCAAACGTCGGTTAGTTCGCCGGTTCGAACGGCGTCGGGAAGAAGTCGACCAAGTCGGTAACGTCGAGGACGCCGAGCGGGACGCCGCGTTCGTCTAAAACGGGCAACTCGCTGATTTTGCGCGAACTCAACGTCGCGAGCGCTTCCGACATAAGCGCGCCGCTGCGGACGACCGACGGGAAACGCGTCATCGCTTCGCGAATCGGACGGTCGAAAAAATCTGCGTCGCGGGTTTCAAAGAGTTTCGCTAAGTCCGCGTCGGTGAAAACGCCGGTCAAGCGGCCTTCGTCGTCGGTCAGCAGAATCGCGCCGACGCGGCGGCCCGGCTTGCGGCAGGAAACGAAAATTTCGCGAATCGAAAGCGCGTCCGACGCGACGCGGCACTGCGAAAGCGGGCGCATCAGGTCGTCGACGCGGCTTAAACGGCGGCCTAAAGAACCGCCCGGGTGAAACTTCGCAAAATCTTCCGCTCGGAACTTGCGACTTCGACTCGCCGCCAACGCCAACGCGTCGCCGACCGCCAGCATCGCCGCCGCGCTTGAACTCGGCGCCAAACGGAGCGCGTCCGCCTCTTCGATAGAGCCGATTTCCAAAACAAACGTCGACGCCCGACCGAGCGTGCTCGCCGCCGACGAAACGATCGAAACGATCGGAATCGAACGGGAACGCAACGGCGCCAAAATACGCGAAAGCTCCTCCGTTTCGCCGCTGTACGAGAGCGCTAAAACGACGTCGTCCGGACGAATCGTCCCTAAATCGCCGTGAAACGCCTCCGCCGGGTGAAGGAAATGACTCGGCGTTCCGGTCGACGAAAGCGTCGCGGAGATTTTGCGCCCGATCAGGCCCGCCTTGCCCATTCCGGTAACGACGACGCTTCCGGAACACGCGGTCAACAGAGCGACGGCGTCGCAAAAACGGCGGTCGAGGCGTTCGATTTGACTTAAAATAGCGCGACTTTCGGAAAGGAGCGCGTCGCGAGCGAAGTCGAGCGTTTCGAGTTCGGCGGCGGAAAGGGGCGCGTCGTCGACCGAAATCGACGGTTGGAGCGCCGGAGCGGTCGACGGAGTTTCCGGAGCGCCGACGACGCGGAAACGTTCGCGTCGAACGTCCGAAACCGTTTGTTCCGCTTGCTTTCGCGTCGCTTGGGAAGTCGCCATTTTCGCTTGCCTCGTTGGTTTTCGCTATTATCGTGGGGGAAGTTTCGTCGAAGGACGCGAAAAAACTGCGTCCGGCGCGAGTTTAACGTTTTTTCGCGGCGGACGCAAGAGCGGTTTTCCGGTTTTCGCCGAAATTAGGCGCCGACCGAAACGCTTACTTCGCGGCGTTCCAGTTAATATCGCGCCAAAGATTTTCGTTTTTGATTTCGAAGCGTTCGATCGTCGCCTTCCAAGCGGAGCCGTCTTTCAGAACGTCGTCGAAGTTGTTCGAGCCGAAGCTCAACTTCGCGCCCATCTCCAACGCCAACTCGACGAAGCGCGGTTTCGGAAACGCCGATTCCGCTTGAACTTCCAGCGCGACGTTATTGTCGATCGCCGCTTGAATCAGCGTTCGCATTCGTTCTTCCGTCCAAAGTTCGTCGTAACGGTCGGCTATAAAATCGGGGAGATAGGTAACGTTGGCAAGAATGTCGACCGGCTCGTTGACGACCGTCATGCAGTGTTGGAAGTAGGTTTCGAACCACTTGTCCTCATCGGTTTGGTAATCTTTCGGGAGGAGCCAAAGTTTTTGCGATTTGCCGTCCGCGCCGACGCCCATAATCATCGTGTCGGCGAGAACGAAGTCGAGACGGCGATAGATTTTCGGGTCGATGACCTTGAACCAGTCGCGGTCGTTGACTTGAATCCCGATTTTGACGCGGTCGGCTTCCGGAAGCGTCGCGTTGTACGCTTCGATCTCGGCGACGAATTTGTCGAGAATTTCGTTCGTCGACAGCGGCCAGTCGCGTCCGTGATTCTCGAGAACGCCGCTCTTGAGGCCGGTTTTGCGAGCGCGTTCGACCGCCTTTCGCGCCGTCATTCCGCCGCGCAGGTGGATGTGATAGTCGGTCAAGTCGAGCCCGGTTTTTTCGAGCCAAGGGACGTATTCTTCGAAGGTTCGGGCCGGTTTCGCGGCGTCTTGAGCGGCGACGCTCGACGCGGAAAGGGCGAACGCGGCGCTCAGCGCGACGAAAGAAAGAGCGGCGGCGAAAATTTTACGCATCGTCGGTTCCTTATGATTTCGGGATAATAGGGGGAATGGGTGAAATAGGGACGACGGGTAGGCGGTAAACGGGCTTACTCGGCGACGCGCCAGTCTTGCAGGCGCAGCTCGACTTGTCCGAAATAATCGTTGAAGACGACTTGGTAAGCGACGTCGAATTTAACGCTCGGGTTCGCTTCGACGAGCGCGTTCATTTCGTCGACCCAATCGCCGCAACCGAACGCGACGGCGCGACGCTCGTCGTGAAATTGCCGGAAACGCCCGGAAAAAGTGCGCCCGATCGGCTGTTCGCCCGGCGGCGCCCCCGGTTTCGGCTTCCCTCCGCCGACGCGGCGCGCTTGCCCGACGAGCGAAACGCCGTACGCGGCGAAAATCGGCCGCGGATTTTCCGCTCCGAACGGCGACATCTTGTCGAGGTCGGAAACCGCTTGGAAGTTCAGAGCCGAGAACGGGAACTCGCCGTCGAGGTAAAGTTTCGGAACGCGCTCCTGCGGCGAAAAATGGTTTTCGACGTAATCGCAAAACGCGGCGCGGAAGGCGGGAATGTTCGCCTCCTTGATTCCGAGTCCGGCGGCGGCCGCGTGTCCGCCGAAGCGTTCGAGGTGTTCCGAGCAAGCGTCGAACGCGTCGTAAAGGTTGAAGTTCGAGTCCGGAACGCCGCGAGCGCTCCCGGCGCTCGGGTCGGAGTTGCGCAGGGCGATCATCACCGTCGGACGGTAGAAACGCTCGGCCAAACGGCCCGCGACGACGCCGACGACGCCGGGGTGCCAGTCGCGGCTCGCCAAAACGAACGCCGGGGCGTCGGCGTAATTTTCTTCGATCGTTTTGAGCGCGTCGGCCATTATCTTGCGTTCGAGTTTTTGGCGCGTCGCGTTCAGGTTGTTGACGAACGGCGCGAGTTCGCGGGCGCGCTCCGGACGGTCGGTAACGAGCAGCTCGACCCCGAGGCCGGCGAGACCCATTTGCCCGGCGACCGCGAGCCGACAAGGGTTTTCGAGGAGCGATTTCGCGATCTGCCAGTTGCGTTCGTCCTCTTCGTCTTTCGGCGAACGTTCGTGCAAAACTTCGCGACCGGCGGCGTTCAAGCGCGGCGCTATCGAGAAGCCGACGTCTTCGCTCGTCAGCTTTTTATTCGGATTAATTCCGGCGACTTCGACGAGATACTTCAGTCCGAGCGGCATGTCGCCGATGAAACTTCTCGCAAGCGCGAATCGAACGATCGTTCGATTTTCGTCCTGCAACGGAACGACGTCCGCGATGGTGCCGAGCGCGGCCAACCCGACCGCTCGGACGAGGAAATCGCGCATTTCCGGCGTCGTGTTTTCGCCTCCCGCCGTTTCCTTGCCGAGCCCCCAAGCCAACTTCAACGCGACCGCGGCGCCGCAAAGCTCCGGGCAAGGATAAGGCGGAACGCCGTCGACTTCGAGCCGAGGGTGCGCGATCGCGGCGGCGTTCGGCAAAATTTGCTTCCCGGTTTCCGGGTCGACGATCGGAGTGTGGTGGTCGGTAACGATCAGTTCGAGCCCGATTTCCCGAGCGTATTCCGCTTCTTTTAAGCTGGTGATTCCGCAGTCGACCGTAACGACGACGTCGGCGTTTTCGTCTTCGCGGAGCCGTTTAAGCGTCGCGCTGTTGAGGCCGTACCCCTCTTCGAGCCGGTTCGGAACGTAATAGCCGACGTTTCCGCCGACCGTTTGAATCGCTTGCAGAAGAATCGCGGTCGCCGTCATTCCGTCGACGTCGTAGTCGCCGTAGACAACGATTCTCTTCCCGGCGCGAACGGCGTCGGCCAAGACGCGAGCGGCCTCGGCGCAACCGGGGAGACGTTCCGGCGGGTAAAGGCCGCGCGAAAGGTTCGGCGGCGCCAAAAAAAGGATCGCCTTTTCCGGGTCGGTCGTTTTGCGTCCGGCGAGCGCCTGGGCGACGAGCGGCGAAACGCCGATTCGTTGCGCGAGACGAGCGACGACGTCGGGGTCGTAGGGACGGGTGATCCAAATTTTCTTTTCTTTTGCTTTGAACGCGCTCATAAAGGGGGGGCGGCTTCGCGGCGGCGAAACGACGGAACGACCGGTAAAATAGGATGATTGGGAGAAATAGCGGAACGACGAAAAAGCGGCGCTCGTCGCGTCGACGACGAATCCTTCCGCTATTTTAAGCTCGACGGGGGGAGCGCGCAAGGGGGCGCGGGAGCGCAAAATCGAACTTTCCGCCTTTTTCTCGATAATCGGCAAATTTATCCAACCGCCGACGAGCGAACGCGTCGACGGAAACAAGGGCGAGCGCGGCGGTTGCGACGACTCGCCGAAAGAAAAAGCAAGACGCGGAAAATTTTTCGCGACAAAAACGGCGTCTCGGCGAAAAATCGCGAAATTTACCCGGCTCGACCGCAAGCGCAACTTTGCAATTCGTCAATTTATGGTAAATTAGAAGAGGAACGGCGAGGCGGCGACACGGTCGTCCCGTTATTCTTTTTATTTTCGCTATTTTGCCAAAACGATCGGCGATTTCCTTATTTCCTCGCCGCGCGGCGACGTTGAATTGTCGCGGCGGCGTTCGAACGGTCGCCGTTTGACGAGATTTTTTAAAATTGTTGAAAATTTTTCGGACGCGGCTTGCGAACGGCGAGCGAAAGCGTCCGCGAATCGACGCAAGGAGAGACGATGCATATTTTATTTGCTAGCAGCGAAGCGGCGCCGTTTTCGAAAACGGGCGGGCTGGCGGACGTGTGCGGCGCGCTGCCGAAGGCGCTTTCTCGACTCGGGCGTAAGGCGACGATCGTAACGCCGCTGTACAAGTGCGTTCGCGAATATTTCGAACGTTCCGGCGAGCGGCTGACTCCGCTTCGCGGCGTCGCGCTCGACGTTCGCGTCGGAAACGTCGTCAAGGGGGCGGGCGTTCGTCATGCGAAGCTCGCGGACTCCGACGTCGACGTTTATTTCATCGAGCACGACGATTATTTCTATCGCGACGGGCTCTACAACTACCAGGGCGTCGACTACGGCGACAACTGCGAGCGTTACTCGTTTTTCTGCCGCGCGGTTTTGGAGCTGATCGCGGCGCTCGATCTCGACGTCGATATTTTGCACGCGAACGACTGGCAAACGGGGCTCGTTCCGGTCTTTTTGGAAGCGGCGTACAAATCGCGCTCTCGTTTCGCGAGCGAGCCGTCGTCGTTTTTCGGCGTCCGTCCGCGCTTGGAGGAACCCGACGTTCCGGCGAACCGCTACGACAAAATCAAGTCGGTGCTGACGCTCCACAACATGCGCCATCAAGGCCGGTTCTGGCGCGGCGCCATGGAGCTGACCGGGCTCGACTGGAGTTATTTTTCCTACGATAAAATGGAGTTTTACGGCCAGCTGAACCTCCTGAAATCGGGGATCGTTTTCAGCGACGCGATCACGACCGTCAGTCCGTCTTACGCGCAGGAAATCCAAACGGAAGCGTTTGGCGAAAAGCTGCAAGGCGTCCTTCAAGGCCGCGCCGCCGACCTGACCGGGATTCTGAACGGCGTCGACGTCGACGAGTGGAACCCCGCGACCGACCCGTTCTTGGCCGCGAATTACGACGTCGACACGGCCGCCGAAAACAAACCGAAGTGCAAGGCCGCGCTGCAGCAATCGCTCGGTCTTCCGGTCGAAGCGCGAACGCCGCTTTTCGGCGTCGTCAGCCGTTTCGACGAGCAAAAGGGGCTCGACCTTATCGCCGACTTGGCGGGCGAGTTCATCGAACGGGAAAACGTTCAGTTCGCGATTCTCGGTTCCGGCGACCGCGCGCTGACCGATCGTTTCATGCGCTTGGCGGCGCGTTATCCTCGAAACTTCGCCGTGCGGGCGACCTTCTCCGTCGAGCTTTCGCACCAAATCGAGGCGGGCGCCGACGTCTTCCTGATGCCGAGCCGTTACGAGCCGTGCGGGCTTAACCAAATGTACTCGCTCCGTTACGGGACGCTGCCGCTCGTTCGCGACGTCGGCGGTTTGCGCGACTCGGTCGTCAACGCTTCGGACGAAAACATCGACGCGGGCGTCGCCGACGGCTTCATTTTCTATTGGGGCGTCGCCGAAGACATGGCCAAGGCGATGGATTGGGCGCTCCACTGCTACCGCCGTCGTCCGAACGATTGGGCGAAGATGATGCGCACGGCGATGTCGCTCGACCTCTCGTGGGATCAAAGCGCGAGAAAGTACGCCGAGCTCTACGAGAAACTTCTCGGCTGATTTCCGCGTCGACGACGCGGGCTCGCGTTCGTTCGACGTTTGACGTTTCGAACGCCGAACGAAGCGAGCGCCGCGTCGTCGACCGGTCTTTCCCCCCTCCGAACAACGCGAAATTTTTATGCCGGATTTTAAATATAAAGCGAAAAACAGCGCCGGAAAAGACGTCGTCGGTCAAATGACGGCGAACACGAAAAAAGACGTCCTCGACCGCTTGGCGGCGCAGCGGCTCTTCCCGATTTCGGTCGAGGACGCGCACAAGAACGACGTCGACGTTTCGAAGTGGTTCGCTCGCAAGCCGCCCGCGACCGCGATCGCCGCTTTTTTGACGCAGTTGAGCGAGCTTCTCGAAAACGGCGTGCCCGTCTTGACCGCCTTCAACGCGCTCGGAAAACAGACGCCGCACCCGCGTTTGCGCGAGGTCGTCGCCGACATCGGCGATCAGATCGCGGACGGGCAAAGCGTCGACGCGGCGTTCGCGTCGCACTCGAAAGTCTTCGACGACCTGACGATCAGCGTCATTCGCGCCGGTTCCGAAGGCGCCTTCCTCGAAGACGCGTTGAAGCGAACGTCGAAGTTCATGGAAGACCAAGCGGAAATGCGTTCGAAAATCACCGGCGCGATGATTTACCCGACCGTTTTGCTGACCGTCGGCGTCTTGATCGTTTCGGTGCTCTTGATCGCGTTCGTGCCGAAGTTCGAGCCGATGTTCCAATCGCTTGTCGACAGCGGCAAGAGTCTGCCGATCGCGACCGTGTGGCTTTTGGCGTTCCGCGACTTTTGCGCCGAGTACGGGCTTTACGCGTTCGGCGTCTTTTTCGTTCTCGGGATTTGGGCGCGTATTCAAATCAAGACGAAAGCCGGCCGCCGCGCGATGGACCGTTGGAAGCTGAAGCTGCCGGTGCTCGGCCCGGTCGCGCAGGGTTCGTGCGTGTCGAAACTCTGCCGCGTCTTGGGAACGCTCCTGCAAAACGGCGTGCCGATTCTGCGCGCGCTTGAAATCAGTTCGCGGTCGACCGGAAACGCGCTCCTGCAGGGCGCCGTCGAAAAGGCGGTCGAGTGCGTCTCGGCGGGCGAGCCGTTGTCGAAGCCGTTGGCCGACAGCGGGTTGATTCCGCCGCAAGCGATGACGATGATTTCGATCGCCGAAGAGTCGAACACGTTGGAGAAGGTGCTCCTCAACCTTTCGGAATCGCTCGAACGCGAGCTCGCGAAGAAGATCGACGTGATGGTGCGCCTCTTGGAGCCGATGATGCTCCTCGTCCTCGCGGGCGCGGTCTTTTACATCATCATCGCGCTCTTGCTTCCGATCTTCCAAATGACGGAATCGGTCTGACGTCGAGCGAAACGGACGCCGCTCTCAAACGCGAGGGCGGCGTTTCGATTTTTCGAACGAACGGATTTTTTCGACGCAAAAACAGCGAAAAGCGAAGGAACGAATGCGAAACGGCGAATCTTACTTGGATCCGAAAGTCGCGCGGACGGTGAAGCGGCTCGACTTGAAGGCGCGGTTCATCGTGAAAGGCTTCATGCACGGCCTGCACGCGAGCCCGTTGCAAGGTTTTTCGGTCGAGTTCAGCGAACACCGAAAATACGAGCGCGGCGACGACCCGAAGGATATCGACTGGCGGCTCTTCGCTCGAACGGACAAATATTACGTCCGTAAATACGAGGCCGAAACGAACATGACCGGTTGGCTCGTCGTCGACTCGAGCGCGTCGATGGGAAAATCGATCGGCGGCGAAACGTCGAAATTCGAGTACGCGATTTCGTTGGCCGCGGCGCTGTCGTACCTGATGATCGGCCGCCAAGACCCGGTCGGATTGATCGCGTTCGACGAGAAAATCCGTCGTTCGCTCCCGCCGAAATCGAAGCGTTCGCACTTCGCGTCGATTTTGTCGACGTTGTCGAACCTCGAGCCGAGCGGAACGACCGACGTCGCGGCGGCGCTGACGCAGCTGGCCGGCATGCTCAAGCGCGCTTCGCTGACGATGATTTTCTCCGACCTGCTCGGCGACCCGGAGGCGACGCTGCGAGCGATTTACCGCTTGCGGCACGCCGGGCACGACGTTATTCTCTTCCACATTCTCGACGAAGCGGAGGTCAAGTTCCCGTTTCGCGGCGACGTCGAGCTCGAAGACCCGGAGACCGGCGAGCGAATTGTCGTCGACGCGGATTCGATTCGCGGCGATTACGAAGCGGCGCTTGAAGAATTTCGCGAGCGGTTCCGGCGCGAAGCGTCGAACTCGAAGTTCGACTTCGTCGAGCTCGACACGTCGGTTCCGTTCGACAAAGCGTTGCTCGAATACTTAACGGCGCGAGCGCAGCGGCGTTAATTCGCCGACTTGTCGTCGTTTTCGTCGCGCGGCGAAAAGCGGCGCTTGCGTCGGCGGTCGTTCGGCCCGTCGTTTTCATCGTCGTCGCGACGGCGCGGACAGCCGCGGCGACGTTCGAGCTCGTCGACCGCGAACGAGCGGCGGCCTCCGTCTTCGAGCTCGACGACGACCCGCTGAGCGAAGAGTTCGAGCGCGACGACTTTCCCGCGTCCTTCCGGCGTTCCGACCGATTCGCCGATCGCGGGCGACGCGCTTTGCAATTCGTTGTAGACGTCGTATTCATAACGAAGACAACACTTTAAGCGTCCGCAACGGCCGGAGACTTTCGTCGGGTCGAGCGTCGCTTTTTGGAGTTTCGCCATCTTCATCGAGACCGGCGGCATCGCGACCAAGTACGTGTTGCAGCAGACCTCGCGTCCGCAGTCGCCGACGTCGGCGAGAAGTTTCGTTTCGTCGCGCACGCCGATTTGCTTCATCTCGACGCGGGTTTGGAATTCGGCGGCCAACGCTCGAACGAGCTCGCGGAAGTCGACGCGACCGTCCGCGACGTAATAAACGACCACGCGCTCGCCGCCGAAAATCCGCTCGACGCGCACGAGCGTCATCTCGATTTTCATGCGGCGAATGATTTTCAAACAGCGTTCGAACTCGTTCTTTTCATTCGCTTTAATCTTTTGGAGTTCGTATTCGTCCGATTCGTCGACGCGGCGAACGAACGTCGTCGGCGAGGAGAGGTTCGGAATTTGCGCGATTTTTTCGTCGTTCGTTTCGCGAAGAATCGTCGCCGCTTCCAAACCGCGCGCCGTTCGCACGATCGCTTGAACGCCGTGAAAAAGCCCGCGAGCGATCGCGTCGTCGCATTCGACGACTCCTAACGACCGCATCGCGCCGTATCGAACGACAAATTTTTTCATAAAATCGTTTAAAATATGAGGAATAGGCAAAATAAGGAACCGCGTTTCGCGGCGTTCGGCGAACGTCTTGCGAAACGCGGTTGCGGAAAACGATTCGAGCTCGCCGCTTAAACGCTCGAACGTCGGCTAACGACGAAGGGCGCGATCAAACGGCGGCTCGAGCGAACGACCGACTAAAACAGCTCGTCGATTTTGTCGTAACCGTTTTGGTAGGTCGGTTTGACGAGGTCGGCGAGCCCCGGCGTTTTGAGTTGGTCGAGGTTCGTGATCTTGAGGTTCTTGGCGTCCCATTCGATCTTTTCGCCCTTGACGCCTTCTTTCGGCGCGGCCCAAATCGCGAGGTTGCCGAGGAGAATCGTTTCGGTGAGCGGCCCGGCGTGGTTTGCGAAGTTCGACCAACAGATTTCCGGTTTCCCTTCCCAAATGGCGTTGAACCATTCGTACTTGTGGCGCGGGTCGTCGCCGCGACCTTGCTCGTCGATCGGCGCGATGACGAAATCGACGTCTTCGTCCTTCAAGCGCGGGATTTCTTTGCCGCCCTTTTCACGGAACGTTCCGCCGAGCCCGGCGCCCTTGGAGCCGATCACGAACGTGTTGTTGTCGCCGACGTTTTCGAAGCCGTATTCGGCCATCTTCGCTTTGTCCGGCGTTTGCGAGGAGTCGTACCAGAAGAACTTGATCGGGCCGCGCCAATCGTTGGCCGGGAATTCGAATTCCGTCGTCGAACGAGCCGGGAAGGAGTTGAAGTCGTGGCCGGAGCTGGTCGCGACGACGCTCGTCGGATTCGCGAGTTGAACGCCCTTGAAGATCATGTTGACGTTGTGGCAAGCCATGTCGCCGAGCGCGCCGGTGCCGAAGTCCCACCAACCGCGCCATTGGAAGGCGTGATAGATGCCCGGCCAGTATTCGCGTTTCTTCGCGACGCCGAGCCAAGCGTCCCAATCGAGATTTTTAAGCGCGTCGTCGATTTGTTTTTGCTTGGCGGCGATTTCGTCTTCGGCGATTTCCGGATCGTCTTTCTTCATTTGCGCGGCGAATTTCGCCATCGTCATGTCGCGATTCGGCCCTTGCGCCCAAATCGGACGGTTCGTCCAAACGTGGACTTCGGAGACGTCGCCGATAACGCCGGCACGGTATTGAGCGGCGTTCTTACGGAGGCCGTCGTCGACGCTTCCTTGGTTCCCCATTTGAGCGCAGACGCCGGTTTTCTTCGCGAGCTCGGTGAGCCAACGCGCTTCGTAAATGGTGCGGGTGAGCGGTTTTTGCGTGTAGACGTGTTTGCCCATTTTCATCGCCGCCGCCGTTTGGATCGCGTGCATGTGGTCCGGCGTGCCGATCGTAACGGCGTCGAACTTGTCGCCCATTTCGGCGTACATTTCGCGGTAGTCGACGTATTTTTTCGCGTCTTTGAACTCGTTTCCTTTGCCGTCGAGCGTGCGCTTGTCGACGTCGCAGATCGCGACGACTTTGCCGTAGTAGCCGGCTTGCGTGACGTCGCCGCCACCTTTGCCGCCGACGCCGACGCCGGCGACAGCGACGCTTTGGAGCGCGGAGGCGCGCGCTTGCTTACGGAAGTTTCCGGCTCCGACCAAAAAACCGGCGCCCGCGACTGCGGAGGTCTTCAGAAAATCGCGACGATTCGCTTGCATAAATCGCTCCTTTATACTAATACGGAAAAATTTGGAGAGAATAATCGTTGACAAGGGCCTTCGCGGCGCGCTCGTCGTTTACGTCGTTTTATTTTGACGGATTTTCGTTGGAAAATCAAGCGCGACCGTCCGTTTTTCGACGATTTTTTCATATTTTTTCGATTTTTCGCGTCGCCGCCGACGAAAAAAAACGCTTGTTCTCGGGACGCGTCGAAAAAGTCGAGCGAGCGCGACAAGAAAAACGACGCGATTTCGAGAATCGCGTCGTTGAGGAAAACTCGCGTCAAATTTTATCGATTCGCGTCGCTTCGATAGGCGGCTCCTTGGCGCGCGAGCGCCGGTTTGAGTTGCGGACGGCCGTTCGCCGCCGTCGCGGGAACGCTTGGCGGCGGTTAAATTGGAGATTCAAAACAAGTTAGGCGAGGAAGCGGTTAACGTTTCGGAGCTCGCGCCGCGGCGACCGGATTGTAAGTCGCTCGTTTGGGCGGGTTCGGCGCTTGACCGCGGACGACGGGCGCCGGTTTCGCGGGCGCGGTCGGACGAGCGGCGATTTTCGGCGCTTTGCCGGGAGCCGGTTTCGGCGGAGCGACGAGGATCGGACGCGGGGCCGGTTTCGGCGGAGCGACGACGATCGGACGCGGGGCCGGTTTCGGCGGAGCGACGACGACCGGCGGAGCGCAATCGCAGCGATCGTCGTTATTGCCGATATTAAGGCTGAAACAGCCGAGGTTGAGGCTCAAGCCGAAGTCGTCGGCTTGAGCGCGGTCGGCGCTCAGGGCGAAAAACGCGGTTCCGAGAAGAGCCGCCAAAGGCCAAGCGAAAGCGTTGCGGCGTCGTCGGTTGTATTGGGCGTTCTTTTTCATTTTATCGTCTCCTAAAAGCGTTTTTTCGCGGGGCTTTCGAACGAAAACTCAGCAAGTTTGACGTTTTTAAATCGTTGTTTAGAAAAGGTTTGCGTTTGGGTTCGGCTCGTCGCCGCGTCCCTCTGAACTTAATTACGCGAAACCGAACGGCTCGCGACGAAAAATTTTTATTTTTTCGAAATTTTCTTAAAAACGATAAAATACGTAAAATGAAAAGAATGGAGCGTTTGAACGGCGAAAACGTTCGCGCAAGAAACGCAAAACGCCGCGAGCGGAAAGCTCGCGGCGTCAAACGGTTAAACGGTTAAAAACGGGGGCCGCCCGGTCTCGGGCCTCCGGGGCGCGGCCCGCCGGGTCTCGGAGCCGGAACGGCTCGCGGTGGCGGGGGCGGCGAGACGAAACGCGATCTCGGCGGCGAATAGTAATAGCGCGGCGGCGGAGCGTAGTAACGCGGCGGCGGAGGCGGGAGGTAGTATCTTGGCGGCGGAGGCGGCGGCGCGACGTAAATCGGGCCCGGGTCGGTCGCGTAAAAGAACGAGCCGCGCCCGAAATTCAGCGAAATGCCGAAATCGGCGGCCCTCGACTCGACCGGAACGCTCAACGCTCCGACCGCGACCGCGCCGACCCAAAACGCGCTTCGGAGCGCGCGTCGGAAACGACGTTCGACGGAAGTGTTCATCGGAAAATCCTCTGCGTTGGGAAACGGCGAAAGGCCGCTTCGGAAAGGAAAACGGTAATCGACGAAAGCGGCCGCGACGGCGAGCGTTCGACCGCTTAATCTATCGTATGCGTCGCGTTTCCTTTTCGACGCGAGAATCGCCGAAAAAAGTTCCGATTTTTGAGGTTTTCGACGAAAATTTTTCTTCTAAGAAGCGAAAGTCGCGAAAAAAAGCCGCCGCTCGAATCGAAACAAGGATTCGAGCGGCGGCGACTAACGAAAATCGCGTTCCGTCAAAAGCGGCTCGGCGCGATTATTCGGCCGGAACGGCGGCCGGTTCGCCTTCGGCAGCTCCGTTCGCGACGGCTTCTTCGGCGGGTTTCATTTCCGGGAAGATTTCGAGAACGGCGCGGAAATCGGCGACGCGGGAGTCGGCGTTCGTCGCGGCGAGCGCGTCGCGGACGGCGGCGAGGGTCGCGATCTTCGCTTCGACGTCGATTTTGCCCTTCGCTTTTTCGAGCGCTTTCAACGCTTCGGCGACGGCGGGCTCGGCG
>JAFYQR010000122.1 GCA_017559825.1 Thermoguttaceae bacterium
CGCGGCGCGCGACGGCGCCGACCCGGACGCCGTCGTCGACGCGTTCAACGAATCGCTGCCGCTCGTCACGGCGCGCCTGAACCGTCCGGTTTACTCCGGAACCGGCGTCGGCGGCTTCACGCCGATGGAGGCGAAGGACGCGCAAATCACGCCGGACATGCTCGGCAATTCGGACATTCTCAATTTCGGCGGCGACGCGTTGCGGATTCCGTTCGCGTTTTGGACGAACGCGGCGGCGCCGGACTTGGTTCCGTATCGTCGCGGGCCGAACTCGGCGCTCAGTTTTCGCTCGATGTGGGCGCACCTGACCGACGCGAACTACGACGCCGCGCAACGCGAAGCGAACGGCGATTTGCGCTACGCTTGGCTGAACGGCGGCGTTTGGCGAACGAATCCGGTCGCCTACGGTTTCCAAAACGGCGCGTACCTCGAGCCGCCGCGCTTGGCCGCTCCGTACAACGCCGCCGACCGCTTCACGCTTTTCCTGGCGAACTACAAGCAGGCGCCGTTCGTCCGCTCCGGCGACTTGAGCCACGAGTTGTTGGATAATCGCGACCAAACCGTTGTTCCGTCGTTCCACCGTCCGGCGCTCTTCCAAACGCTGGCTTACGGCGGGTATTTGTCGATTTACGATCAAGCCTACGGCGCGGGCGGCTACTCCGAAACGGCGAGCGGCGCGCTCCTGACGGCGCTCGTTCGGAAGCTGACGCCCCGTCCGCTTCCGCTCGACCACTGGAATTTCGACGGCGGCAACGACCGACTGCGCTACGACGGCGGGAACCCGAAATTCGCCGAAGTCGAAGCGTTCGCTCAACGGATGGCGCAAGACGCTCCGGCGGCGAATCCTTACGACGTCGACGCCGACGGCGACGGCGTCCGCGAAGCGATTTGGATTCCGTCCGGGCTTCCGGTGCGCGTCGACGAAAACGGAACGGCGTATACGACGATGTTCGCGTACACGATTCTCGACCTCGACGGTCGCGTCAACGTCAACGCGGCGGGAAACTGGGATCAACTTCCGAACAAGGTTCGCCAAGAGTCGCGCTTCGACGAGAACGGCGCTCAGTATTCCGACGCGTCGCAACCGTATAGCTACGTCGACGAGTTGGCGCGCGTTTGGACGAACGAAGCGAGCGGCGTTACGATCGACGTCAACTCGCCGTTCTTCAACGCCGAAAACTTGGCCGCGCGTTTCGGTTGGACCGACGACTGGAACCTTCCGGTCGGAATCGCGCAACGCGGGCAAGGGCGCGGAACGTCGAACGTTCTCCTGTACGAAGCGCTTTCGCAAGCGTTTTCGCGTCGGTCGTCGAAAGACGTCGCGACGATCGCGTCGAACCTCCTTTGGCGCCGCAATCTGTCGCAGCGCGAAAACCCGACCGGGCCCGTCGACCAATCCGGCATGAACTGGAGTCTGACGGCGAAGCACGGTTCGCAACCGGGCGCGAAACTTAACGGACAAGAAACGGACGACGCGTTCGGCGCGCGCTACGAGTTCTTCCGATTCTTCGACCCGATTCGCCTTTATGATCCGAACAACGCGGACTCGAACGAAAACGACGCGACGCTCGCCGAGACGAAAACGATTTTCCCGTGGCGCGGCAAAACGACGCTCGGCGCGGACTTTTACGCGCTGAACGCGAACGCGGCGCCGGGCTTCGACTTCGCCGACGCGGCGTTCCGCTCCTACGACCCGTTGGGCGCTCAGATTTACACCTACGCGCCGCGGTACTCGAACAACCCGTATTGGGCGCGGCAAAACGGGCTCGGTTGGGCCGACTCGCCGTATTCGCTCCCGATGTTGGAACGTCTGCTCCGTCCGTTCGACTCCGACGCGGCGAACCTGCCGTCGCAACTTGTCGACGACTTGGGGATGAACTTCGACCTCTTCGACGGCGCGACCGACGACGTTTCGCGAACCGAGCGCCTGATCGCCGAAGCGCAACGGGCCGACGCGCGTCTCGCGCTGACGACGCTCAGCTCCGACGTGCCGTCGCCGAGCCTCGTCTTCCCGGACAACAAGCCGCTTGAAGAAGGCGACTATCGCGGCGGCTCGTTCGGGTTCGAGAACCTGATTCGCCGCAACGTCCGCGCCGAGCTGGAGCGCGTCTTCTTCAAGAAGGAAATCCACCCGGATCCGGAAAACGGAATCGCGTCGGACAACGCGTACCTTTACACCGGCGCGAACGCGCAAGTTTTCGAGGATAAAGTCGAGGAAATCTCGTCGTATCTGATCGCGATGCTCCCGCCGGAAATCGCCGCCGGGAAGAAGATCGACTTGAACGCCTTGGCGCGCAAAAACTATTGGCTCGACGTCGAGTACAATAGCGGGAACCTCGTTTCGAGCGCCGACGTCGCCGGAAGCGAAACGCACAACGTCGGTCTCGTCAAGCGTATGGAAATGGCGCGAGGGCTTTACCTCGTCGTCATGACGCTTCTTTACGAAGACATGAACGCCGGAACGCTGTACAACGACGGTCTGCTCGACCGAGACGGCGACGGCGTCGCGGACGACGCGGACGGCGACGGAAACCCGGACGCGGCGGGCGACCTGCTTCACGATTACGTCGAAGGCTCGTTCGACCTCCTGAAATTCCGCGGCGACGAAAAAGACCTCGTGGGACGGCAGCTGACCGCGACGCGGATCGCGCAGTGGTGCGTCAACGTCGTCGACTTCGCCGACCCGGACGCGACGATGACGCCGTTCTTCTTCGACCCGACGCCGTTCGACGGTTGGTGGGTCGAAAGCAACGACTGGATTGAAGACCCAATGCGCGCGACGCTCGGCTACAACCGTTGGGAAATCGGCGCCAACTATACGGACGGCGACGGGAACGCTCGCGTCAATCCGGGTTGGGGAGCCGACGCGCCGGAAATTCGCTTCCTCTTCGCGCCGGTCAACGGCGTTCCGACGGAGCAAATGGCGGACTTCTTCCTCAGCGCGCTCAACAACAGCAAAGACGCGGCGAACGACGCGACGAGCGGTTACCGCGACGCCGACGGGAACTTCCCGAAGGTTGCGACCGTCGACGCTTCCGGCGTCGAAACGACGACCTTCGTCGACCGCCGCGCGAACGAGTTGATCGCCGAATGGACGAGCCGCGGAATCCAATCGCTGAAAGACCAATCGAGCGACCTCGGTTTTCGCCTCGCCTGGGGGATGGAACGCCCCGACCTCGTCCTGACGGAAACGCTCAGCTTCCACGACTTAGGGATCGCCGACACCGACAAGGCGCAAGACGTCGCGGACGGCGCCGACGACGCCGAGCGAAGCGGCGGCGACAAGCACTTCGACCAAGTGAAGCGTCCGGAAGGCTCGACTTACCTCGAGCTTTACTGCGCCGCGAACCCGAACGTTCCGCAATCGCCGGAGTTGTACGACTACGACGAAACGACGAAGCAATGGCGTCTTCGTTTGACGAAGAAAACGCCGATTTATAAGGACTCGCTCGGACGCGAACTTGAGTCGCCGGTTTGGCGCGTCGCGATTTCCGACAGCCGCGACCCGCGCGGACTCAACGTTCCGGGCGACGACGAAGGGGAACAAAAGAAGAACGCTCGTTCGAAGGCCGCCGTTTACCGCAAGGGGCGCAACGGCGTCCTCGATTGGCTGGCGTCCGGCAAGAAGACCGGAAACGGTCCGAACGAGCGGTTCCCGGACAACGATTTCAGCTTCTTCTCGATGCAGACGCGTCAATTCCGCAATCTGCCGACTCCGGCGGGCGAGCTGGAAATCGCGTCGATCGCCGACCTCGACCTCTTCCAAGGGTGCGACGAAGCGACGAACCAAGCGAAGGAACCGAACGCCGCGACTTACCTCGCCGACTGGAAAGCGTTCAACCTCCGAAATTCGAACGTTCTCGGCCCGGCTTTCGCCGCGTCGCAAGACTCCCGCGTCGACTCCGTCGCCGGCAAGCGCGCCGACGCTTGGAGCCTCCGCGAAGTCGAGCTCGATCGTATCCTTTGGTTCAACAAAGCGGAAGGCGACTCGACGAGCGACAACAAGAAATTGGGGACGGCCGGGAAGTATCCGGACGCGCTGCGCACCTTCTGCAACGCGGCGGACGAAATCGTTTACCTTGCGCCGAACGAATATTTGGTCGTCGGTCCGGAAACGAAGCGTTCGCTCGGTTCGACCGCCTTCAACTCGACGGCGGGAGACGCGGAAGACCGTCGCTTCGGCGCGAAGCCGCTCGACTCCGACGTCGCGAGTTGGATTAACATCGACAACGGCCGCCACGGAACCGACTCCCTGACGAACGCGGGAACAGAAAACCTGTCGCAAGCGGGGAAACCGGCGCCGAACTACAAGTACATGGTCGCCGTCGCCAACATCGGCGGTCGCGGACTGAACATTTCGGAACCGCTTTGGACGTCGATCGGCGTCGACCCGTACTACGAAAACCAAGCGGAAAAACTCGATCCGACCGTTCTGAAGAACAATAAGATCGACGTCCGCGACGTCCCGTTCGAAATGCCGAAATCCTGGGGCGACCGCGGAACCGAAGGCGCCGCGTTTTACGACAATACCGTCGCGAACTACCCGATCGTCCAAGACAAGCTCTTTGGCGTCGGAACCGTTCCGGCGTACAAGTCGGCGTTCGTTCAACGCGTCGCCGACCCGAACCGCCCGTATCACCCGTTGATGAACCCGTATATCTCCGTCGACTGGAACGCGATGGACTTGACGGTCTTCACCGGCGAGTGCGTCGAAATCGACGACCTCGAAGGCGAAAGCTCGAGAAAGTTCGTCGACGACGAAGGCGTCGGCGAAGACGCGGACTACTTCGACAACGACGAAAACCGTATCGAGTTGGCGGAAAATAAAGCGCTGAACATTCCGGCCAAGGGAACGTTCGCTTACGTCGACGCGTTCTCGTCTCGTCAGTGGGGGAACTCCGCCCAACGCATGTTCGTCGGCGGGGCGCGTCCGGACGGCAAAATCCGTCCGAACGTTTGGGCGCGCGGCGTCCGACTCGGCGACGGCGATCGAGCCGGTTTGGAAACGCCGAACGACATGACCTCGACGCTGCGCGGCGACGGCTCCGGGAACAATATCCCGGCGCTGAAATGGATTCCGCGCCACACGCTCGGGTTCCACAACGACCGCGGCCCGCTCGGGACTTGGGGCGTCGACGCGGACGGGAATCCGGCGTTCACGGAAAACGCCGCGTCCCTTTATTACAAGGGGCTGAACCAAACGTACTCGTTCGCCAAGAACGCGTCGGTCGCGACGGCGGATCTGCCGTACCGCGCGGCGCCGCGGACGCCGTTCGAGCACCTCGTTTGGAACGACGCGCCGTTCGACAACCCGTTCGAGCTGGCGCTTGTTCCGGCGTCCGCGCCGGGCCGTTTCGGGCTCGAGTTCGTCCGCGCCGACGAGCAGTTCTCCTTGGCGAAGGCTTACGACGTCAAGGCCGGCAAGGAACGCGGCGAATCGCTTGGAACCGACGGCGTTTACGGCTTCGGCGATTGGTACGACAAAGCGGACGACGTCGACGAAGGCTTCAAGCGTCGCGCTGGAAAAATCGGGCCGTACTTGAACTTCTTCGCGAGTTCGAAGCGCCCGGGCGAAGCGCTGAACCTCTGCCGCGCGTTGGAGTTTGTTTATACGCCGTCGCTTTACCTCGGGACGCAAAAGCTCGCCGGGACGGACAAAGACGGAAACCTGATCTCCGCCGGAGACGGGAATCCGCTCTTCTACTCGGCGCGTCGCGAGCCTGGAAAGATCAACCTCAACACGACGACGGAAGCGGCTTGGAAGGCGCTGTCGCCGCGTTCCGAGCGGGTCTCCGACGACGCGAAGCTTCCGGGCTCGCCTTGGCGAGACGAAGCGTCCGACGACGGTTTCCTCGACGTTCGCAGCAACGCGATTTGGACGTACAACGCCGGGGATACCGACGGCGACGGAAACGACGACTTCGAGGACGCGAACCGTCCGAACACGTTCGTTCCGTTCCAACCGGCGCATACGACGCCGCTTTGGGGGCAGCTCGACCAATCGCCGGCGCCGCTTCCGATTTCGGCGACGTTGGCCGCGCAAAACGAAACGCGTTTGGACGACCGCGGAACGAACGGCGATCCGCTCTTCGACAACCTGCGAGAGCGTTACGCGACCGACGGCGGAGAGAAAGTCTACTCTTACGTCGACGCCGACAATAATCGTCAAACGACGACCGACCTCGATTGGCTTATCGCGAACGATATCGCTTATACCGAGGTCGCGCTCGGCAAGCGCAACAACCTGTTCGAAGCGACCGCCGAAATGCAGCGGTTGAGCGGAACGACGACGAACCGCTCGAACGTTTTTGCGATTTGGGTTACGGTCGGCTACTTCGAAGTCGAGCGATGCAACCCGGGCGTCAACATGCCGAGCGTCGACCCGGACGGAAACGAGCTCACGCTCGCGAAGCTGATCGACCCGAACTACAAGTGGCACGCCTACTACCAAGCGATTTACCCGGACGGTTACACCTACGGGAAAGAGCTCGGTTCCGAGTTCGGCGAAACGAAGCGCCGTCGCGGGTTCGCGATTATAGACCGTTCGATTCCGGTCGACTTCCGTCGCGGACAGTCGGCGAACTATCAAGACGCGATTTTGTTGCAACGCGTCTTGGACTAAGCGTTTAGAAAACGAGTCGAGCGAACGGGCGCCGTCTCGAAAGGGGCGGCGACCGACGGTTCGACGTTAAAAAAGCGACGAGCGTCGAACGACGTTCGACGAAAAGAGCGGGGGCTTGCTTCCGCTCTTTTTATTTCTTGCGTTGATTTCTGTTGCGGATAAACGCGGAAACGTGTCTCTTGCGACGGCGTCCGCCGGGCTTCTTTTAGCTTTTCCGCTTGCCGAGGCGGCTCGTTTGCGAGTTGGCGCAAACGAGCGGACGCGTCTTTTTACCGAACCCCTTGGCGGCGCGGCGGAATCGTTTATAATAACGACGACGCGCTTTGCTTGAACGGCCCCGGCGTTTTCGGCGTCGGCGAACCGACGGCGCGTCGCGGAAAATCGAACGTCGGACGCGTCGAGCGTCTTGAAAATAGAAACGAAAAAAGAGGGAAGAATGCCGTCGAACCAAGTTCTTATCGTCGTCGCTCGTCCGGAAGCCGAGAAAAGTTTTAACGGCGCGATCGCGCAAGCCGCCGCCGACGCGCTGACCGCCAACGGGTACGCGCCGGTCGTCAGCGACCTTTACGCCGAAAATTTTGATCCCGTCATGACGCTCGCCGAGGTGAACGAGCCGGTCGAAAAGGCCGACGCCGATATCCAAGCGCGGATTCAAACGGTGAAAGATTCGGTCGGGCTGATTTTCGTTCACCCGAACTGGTGGGGCGCTCCGCCGGCGATTTTGAAGGGGTGGCTCGACCGCGTCCTGCGCAACGGCTTCGCGTACGGTTTCACGGCGGACGGCCCTTGGCAAGGCTTGACCGACAAAACGGTTCAAGTTTTCAGCACGTCGAACACCCCGCGCGACGTCGAATTGAACGTTTACGGCGACCCGTTGGAGAACTTTTGGAAGACGATCGTTTTCGGTCTGACCGGCTCGAAGTCGTTTGAACGCCGCAACTTCGAGCAAATTATTTTGAGCGACGAAGCGCTGCGCGCCGCTTGGTTGGCGGAGGTCGCCGAGATCGTCGCTCGGCGGTTCCCGAAAGTCGACTAAGCGGCGCGGCGGTAAGGCGAGCGTCGGAGAAGAGCGTGTTTTCCGAGAAAATGAAAATTTTGGAAAAAAGCCCCTTGACCGACGCTCGAAACGCGTTATAATAGCTTTTGTCTTGACGGCAATAACGTTGTTAAGCCGGGCAGGTAGCTCAGTTGGTAGAGCACAGGACTGAAAATCCTGGTGTCGGCGGTTCGACCCCGCCCCTGCCCACTTTGAAGACGAACGGTTTGACGCCGTTCGTTTTTTTATTTCTTGGCGCGATTTTGGCCGTCTCTCGCCGAGCGTCGACGTTTTTAGCGTCGCGCCGACGAGAAAAGCCGAGTCGAGCCGTCGATTCGGCGCCCGAAGCGGGGCTGCGCGTTCCGGCGTCTTGTCGTCGTTCCTTGGGGCGAGCTTGTTCGGCGTCGGACGTCTATTCTCGCGCCGCGTTTCGAGCGTTCTTTTCAAAGCGGGCGCGGTCGGCGTCGACGGCGAAAATCGCGCGGCGAAAACGTCGCGTCGACGCTCGAACAAACCGGCCTCGAAAACGCCGAAGAGGCGCGAACGGCGCGTTTCAAGTTCGTTTTTAGCGCGACATAACGATAAAAGACGCCGATTTAAACGATTCTGCTTGATTTTTTTTAGTCGACGGGTATAATAGTCTGCGAGAGCGGCGCGCCAAGAGCGACTCGATTTGTTCGCGGCGAATCTTAACGTTGGCGCCGAAGTCGTCGTCGACGCGTCTCTTAAGCGCGTCGACGACGTTTTGTCGAGAAAAGCGCGGAAAACGACGGAGTTCGCGACGTCGAACGAACGCGCCGAAGCGAAGGAGGAGGCAACCGATGGATATTCGACGTTTCAATAATACGAACACCGCCCTCCGAGAAAAATATCTCTCTTTTTGGGGCCAAACGCTCGATCCGGCCTTCTACGAAGCGTTGGACGACGCCGCGTTGCGCCGCGCCGAACGTCCGACCGATCGTTTCGACGCGTCGCGCGCCGCGGATCGCGCTTTAAACGAAACGTTCACGCATTGGAAACTCTTCAAAACGGAGGCGCTGAATAATTATTTCGTCGAACCGAGCGCGTCTTTTTGGGCCGTCGACGCCGCTCCGAGTCCGCTTGGATGCGTCCTTTCCGCGCTTGCGCCGAACGTCGACGAGCTCGACGGCGCCGACGCCGCGCTTTACGGGCCGTTCTTCTCGACCGGAGTCGCCGACGACGAGAGGCCGAGCGTCGCTCGAACGCTGATCGAGGCGGCGGAGAACGCGTTGCGCGATAAAGGCGTTCGCCGCGCGTTCGCCGGAGGCGCGCCGCCTCGCGTTTCGGAAGTCGGACGCGCGCCGACGGGGGCGCCGCTCATGAACGGGATTTACGGTTTCGGTTCGCCGGTCGGTTTCTTCGATTCCGATCCGACGCGCCAGTTCTTCGTCGACGCCGGTTACGAAGCCGAGCGAGACGAGCGGGGCGGCGAGCGCGCTTTCGTCGAGCGACGAATCGACGCGGAAATGTTTTTGCCGAGCGACGAAGAGCTCGCGCCCGGTTGGCGGCTGACTCGGGAATCGCGGCGCTCGGCGAACTGGCGCGCCGCGTCGATCGGACGCAACTTTTCCAATTCTCGACAGTTCTGCGTTCGCGGGCTCGACTCGACGCTTTTGGCGATCGCTTGGACGTACGACCTGCTCAAACCCGGCTCGACGCCCGGCGAATACCGCGTTCAACGGGTCGTTTCGCGGTTGACGACTCGTAAGGAGTACCGCGGACGGCGGTTGGCGTCGGCGTTGGTCGCGGCGCTCGTCGAGGACGCGAAGACGAATCGAAGAGAGGCTCCCGGTCGCGACGTCGAAATTTGCGCCGTCGTTTCGGCGACCGACGAAGCGGCTCGCGGATTTTGGAACGCGCAGGGGTTCGGTGTCGGACGCCGCTCGACGCCGCTTGTCAAAACGCTCTAATATCGGCGGCGCGTCGTCGGACGAACGTTTTTACGCGCTCGAAGAAACGTCGGCGAAAAGGACGGGAAAAAGCGGAGGTCGGCGGTCGAAGCGCGGTTCGCCCCGTTTCTTTTTTGGAATTTTGCGGTATAATAAGGCGAAAAAACTCGAACGCAAGCGTTCGAACGACGCGCTCGACGGCGAACGCGTCGCAACGTTGTCGCGAAAACTAAGCGGGGGATTATGAGCCGGCTTTTTGTTAATAAAATCAAAGAAAACGACGTCGTTTCCGAAACGTACCGCATCGCCGAGAAGGCGTTGCGTCCGAACAAAAACGGCGTTCTTTACCTGCAGTTTCTCTTGACCGACCGCACCGGAAGCGTTTCCGGGCGTCTTTGGAACGCGACCGAGGAGATGTTCCGCCAGTTCAACGACGGCGACTTCGTTCGTTGCGAAGGAACGGCGCAACGGTTTCAAGGGAACATCCAGGTGATCGCGAGGAAACTGACGAAAGTCGACTCGAACGCCGTCGCGCTCGAAGACTTTACCCGCGACGCCGCCGTCGACGTCGCCGCGCTTTGGAAGCGGGTTCGCGAACTTCTTGGCGGAATGAAAAACCAGAAATTGCGCGATTTAGCCGACTGCTTTTTGACCGACGACGCGTTCGTCGAGCGGTTCTCTCGCGCTTACGCCGGCGTCCGTTTGCACCACGCTCACCCGGGCGGGCTTCTCGAACACGCCGCGTCGACGATGGAGCTGGCCGCTCGAATCGCGTCCCATTACGGCGCCGCGCTCGACGCCGATTTGCTGCTTGTCGGCGCGTTCCTGCACGACGTCGGCAAGACGGTCGAGTTGTCGGACGATCCCGCCGCGCCGGTCTACACCGACGCCGGGCAGGCGCTCGGGCATCCGTATCTCGGCGTCGAGATTCTGACGAAAAAAATCGCGGAAACGGAAAAGCTGACCGGCGAACCGTTCGACGAACGCCTCGGAATCAAGCTGAAGCATATGATTTTGTCGCATCATGGAACGCCGGAAAACGGCGCCGCGAAGGTGCCGGCTTCGCTCGAAGCGATGGCGCTCCACTACATCGACTCGCTCGACGCGAAGTTGGCGGAGTTCCAAAAGCACATCGCGGAGGATCCGAACGTCGGCGGCGGGTGGACGAACTACATCCCGAGCCTCGAGCGCAAACTCATCAAGTTTTGACGCTTGCCGGCGGAGGAAAACGACGAGCCGCGTTCGGAAACGGACGCGGTTTAACTTTTGACGGTTTAACGATTTAGCGCATTGGCGGAAAAGGAAACGACGGATGAAATCGCGCAGCACGACGATTTTAACGGTTCGCAAAGACGGCGCGGTCGCGATCGGCGGCGACGGGCAGGTAACGTTCGGCTCGTCGATCATGAAGGCGGACGCTCGTAAAATTCGGCGGCTCTTGGACGGGCGCGTCTTGGTCGGGTTCGCCGGATCGACCGCGGACGCGTTCGCGTTGATGGAGCGGCTCGAGGCGCGGCTTAAGGATTATCCGCAAAACGTAACGCGAGCCGCCGTCGAGTTGGCGAAGGAGTGGCGCACCGATCGCGCCTTGCGTAAGCTCGAAGCGATGGCGATCGTCGTGTCGGCGGACGAAACGCTGCTTATTAGCGGAAACGGCGACGTCGTGCAGCCGACTGACGGGATCGCCGCGATCGGTTCCGGCGGGAATTACGCGCTCGCGGCGGCGAAGGCGTTGGCGGCGCGTTCGAGCCTGTCGGCGAAGGAGATCGTCGTCGAAGCGATGAAAATCGCGTCGCAAATCGATATTTACACGAACGACAATATCGTCGTCGAGGAGTTGTAATTATGTTGGAATTGACGCCGCGTCAAATCGTCGAGGAACTCGACAAACACATCGTCGGACAGCGCGAGGCGAAGCGAGCCGTCGCGGTCGCGCTTCGAAACCGTTGGCGCAGACAGCGCGTCGCCGAAGAAATGCGCGACGAAATCGGGCCGAAAAATATGATGATGATCGGGCCGACCGGCGTCGGGAAGACGGAGATCGCGCGGCGTTTGGCGGCGATGACCGGGGCTCCGTTCGTGAAGGTCGACGCGACGAAGTACACCGAAGTCGGCTATTACGGTCGCGACGTCGAGAGCATGGCGCGAGAACTCGTCGAAAACGCCGTCGGAATCGTTCGAGCGGAAGAGCGGGAACTTGTCGCCGAAAAAGCGAAAGAGGCCGCGGAAAAGCGGCTCGTCGACGCGTTGGTCGAGAAGTTCGAACGGGAAAACCGCAAGGCCGAGCGTCGGTCGGCGGACGAAAGCGACTCCGCTGAAAGCGACGAGCAAACGACTTCCGCGTCGACTTCGAGCGATCCGCTCGCGGCGGCGATGGAGGCGGCGTCTCGCGATCCAAAATTCCGCGCCGCGATGGAAGCCGTCCGCGACATGAAGTTCGATCCGACGAACCCGACCGCGAGCTTCGAAGCGATGGCGAAAGCGGTCGACGAAGCGGTTAAGAACGCGCCGACGAACGACGAAACCGCGACCGTCGCCGAACCGCGAACCGACGCGAACGCGGAAGTAGCGAAACTCGACGCGGCGCCGAAGCGAATCGTCGACCGCAACGAAATCGAACGGCGGCTCCGACTCGGCGAATACGAGAACGAAACGATTCCGGTCGTCGAAGAGCGGCGTTCGTCTCCGGTCGTGATGGGGGGCGTCGGGCTCGAAAATATGCAGGACGAAATTCAAAGCATGCTCGAAAACCTCTCGCCTCGCCGTCGTTCGCGTCGGGAAATCCCGGTCTCGGAGGCGCGGGCGGCGTTCGTCGAACAGGAGACGGAGCGCGCGCTCGACAAGGAAAAGATCGACGCTCGGGCGATCGAGCTCGCCGAGAATTTGGGGATCGTCTTCATCGACGAGATCGACAAAATCGTCGGAAGCGAAGGCGGACGCGGCGCCGACGTGTCGCGACAGGGCGTCCAACGCGACCTGCTTCCGATCGTCGAGGGGACGACGGTGCAGACGAAACACGGCTTTTTCTCGACCGAACACGTCCTTTTCATCGCGGCGGGGGCGTTCCATCGCGTGAAACCGAGCGACTTAACGCCGGAGTTGCAGGGCCGTTTCCCGATTCGCGTCGAGTTGTCGGAGCTGAAAAAAGAGGATTTTATCCGGATTTTGACGGAGCCGAAGAGCGCGCTGACGAAGCAGTACGTCGCGCTGTTGAAGACGGAAAACGTCGACTTGGTTTTCGAGCCGGACGCGATCGAAGCGCTGGCCGAGTACGCCGCGTCGACGAACGCGACGACGCAAAACATCGGCGCGCGCCGACTTTACGCGATGATGGAGCTGTTGCTCGAAGACTTGAGTTTCGAAGCGCCGGAAATGGGGCTCGGGCGGGTCGTCGTCAACGCGGCTTACGTTCGCGAAAAGATCGACCGCGTCGCGAAAGACGAAGACTTGAGCAAATTCGTTCTGTAAACGTCGCGACGGCGCGATTTAGTGTCGAGGCGCGGCGGGCGGCGAAACAAGCGGCGGCGTTTTTTCACGTTGCCGCGTTTGAAAAGTTTGAAAATTGATTGATTGACGCGTCGGCGGAGCTTTGCGGCTTCGTCGACGCGTTTTTTATTGCTCGCGGCGACGTCGTGTGATTTTACGATGGAAGCGACGTCTTTGAAAAATTTGATTTCTGTTTGTTTTCAGAGCGTCGGCGGAGTGAAAACGGTTTCGTCGGCGTTTTGGGGAGAGCGTTGAGGGAAGGCGAGAGATAAAGTCGGCGGGTTTTGACGAATGTGCGATTTTATTTTTTTTTTTGGGGATTATGAGGGCGGAAATTTCCGTATGTCGCTCTTTTTTCTCTTCATACGGCGATTATAATAGGCGACGGGTGCGTAAGTTGATTTCCAATACAGTTTTAAGAGGAAAACAGTTTTAAGAGGAAAATAAAATGATTCGCTCAATGAAAATAAAGTGTTACGTCGCGGCGCTAATCGGGCTTTGCGTCCTGTTCGCGGGATGCGGCGATTCGAAAACCAACGACGGCATCGAAGCGGAAAAGACGGCGGAAACGCTTGACGGCAAGGCGGATAAGGCGACGGTCGGCGAGGCGGATAAGGCGACGGTCGGCGAGGCGGATAAGGCGACGGAAAGTTACCTCAAAGGGCGCGAGCTTGCGTTCGGCTTGAACGGGCGCAAAATTAATCTGGAACGCGGAATGGCGTTGCTTCGCGAAGCCGCCGATTTGGGCTCCGTCGACGCAAAAGGAGAGTTGGCGGAGCTTTGTTTGAGCGACGACTCGGGCTTGGGATACGATTTAGCCGTCGAAGCGGCGGAAGCGGGGAATCCGTTTGGGCAATTTGCGCTCGCGGTGTATTACCAAGAAGGAATCGAGGTTGTCCGCGATCGCGACGAAGCGTGGGAGCTAACAAGAAAAGCGTTTGTCGGTTTCAAAGAACGCGCGATGAAAAAAGACCCGCGAGCGACGTTACATTATTTGGCGTTAGCGAGTGAATTGGAATTGGAAACTTTCGAAGACGGGCAAATAAAAGAAATGTTGCGCGAGGGCGCTAACGCAAAGAGCGCGGAAGCCGCGTTGATGCTTGGAAAGTATTACAATAGAATCGAACGCGACGGCGACGGCAAAATATGGTTGCAACGCGCCGAAGAAGCCGAGATTGAGAAATTGGCGGATAAGTTGGGAGAGTTAGCTGAAATTCTGTACTGTTTTTAGGTGTATTAGCCGCCGTTGACGCCGAAAGACGACGAGCGAACGGCGAAGCGTAAGAGTAAAAAGAAAGCGAGGATAAGATGAATATTAGCGGAAAAAATTGGTCGCGTCGAACGATTTTGGTCGCGTCGTTGAGCGCGCTTTGCGCCGCGTTCGTAGGATGCGGCGGAACGGATTCGCAAGGCGGAGGAAGCGGCGAAACGTCGACGGACGCGACGAGTATGTGGCAAGAGGGCCGCCGGTTGACGTTCGGGTTGGACGGAAGCAAAGTCGATTCGAAACGCGGCGTCGAACTCCTGCAAAAAGCCGCCGACGCCGGTTCGCTTGACGCGCAGGCCGATTTGGCGACGATATATGATTGGCCGGACGAGTTTGCGCCGATGATCGCGCGAGATGAAAAGAAGGCGATCGAATTGGCATTGAAACCTGCGGAGGCCGGAAATCCCTTTGCGCAACTGGTGTTAATTGAGGCTTTTCCGGAGGACGTGGGCGGGGAAGAACTTCGAGCGAAATATTCGAAAACGGTTCTCGGAGAATTAGAGAAACGAGCGGAAAAAGGGGACGCGCACGCTAAGTTATGGATAGGTAGAATAATGCATATAGGCGGCGAAGCATATGGAATTCAACAACCTGATATTCAACAACCTGATAGGGAAAAAGCTAAGCGTTACTTGGTCGAAGCCGTTGAATCCGGGAGCGCCGAAGCGATGAGTTACTTGGGACGTACAGGAATATTATCGAAGTATGAACCGGAGCTTTCTGGGTTGGTCGCCGACAAAAACGAGGCGATGAAATATCTCCAAAAAGCCGCCGACGCCAATGCTGTGGGCGCGTTGATGCATTACGCGGAATGTTGTCTCGACGGAACGGTTGAACAAGATTCCGAAAAAGCGGTCGCGCTATTGCGCCGAGCGGCGGAACAGGGCTCGGTGAGTGCAAAGGCACTCCTTGGCGTATGTTACGCCGAGGGACTAGGCGTTTCGATCGACAAGAAAAAGGCGTTTGAGTATTTTTTGGACGCCGCGAAGAGCGAATACGCGGCGGAATACGAACGGCGCGGCGCGATGATGAAAGTCGGCGAGTGTTATGAAGAGGGCGTCGGCGTCGAAGAGGATAAAGACGAAGCGCGCAAATGGTATCATAGGGCGGCCGCCGCCGGAGCGTTGGACGCGGACGAAGCGCTTGAACGCTTGGATGCGAATTGATGTAATATTGCGAGAGGATGATTTTAAGATTTTAAACGCGTCGGCTGAGCTTGCGGCTTTGTCGACGCGTTTTTGATTTTTAGAATAAAGCGCGGGAACTCTAAAACAACGCGTTTGATTTGCTTGAATAACGTTTGAAATCTTCCGGCGAGCGATTTTGCGGCGCGGTGTCAATTTTTTCTCTATTTTTTGTCGCGAAACGTCGCAATTTGCTTGACGTCGCTTTTGGCCTTCGGTATAATGAGGTTATACGACGTTCCGAGACGCGGGAACGTCGGCGCGTTTTGGTTGCAAATCAAACGAAAACGGAGGTTAAGCGATGCGCGATATGTTGAAAAAGGCGAGCGCGGCGCTCGGAACGCTCTTGACGGCTCTTCTTTGTGGCGCGGCGACGGCGTTTAGCGCGGACGATAAAACGTCGTATTTTCCGTCTATGCCAGACGAGCCGTTCGAGTCGACGGCGAATATCGACCCGCAAACGACAGTTTTTCTTTACTTAGCCGAAAGCGCCGACGAGAATCTGCGCCGGATTTACGTCGAGTACAACAAGGCGATTCGGGCGGCGTTTATCGAGTCGGCGGGCGACGACGCGTTCGAGCGATTCCTCAAAGAAGAGGAAGAGCGGGAGGCGGCGAAGCTGGCCGAAATCGAGGAAACGGCGGCGCTCGAACACGACGCGGTCGTTCGCCAAATCGAAGCGGCGGCGAAAACGCCGGAGGAAAGGGCGTATCGTATCCGAGTTTTTTACAGAAATTTGGAGGTTCGCGCGCCGCGAACGCCCGAGGAAGAGCCGGAGGCGCGGAAACGAGCGATTTCCAGCGAGGCGGAGCGTTATTTGCGCAAAATTTGGCCGCTTCGCCCGCAAGAACGCGTTCGACTTCGCGTCGCGCAAGAAACTTGGCGGCTGATCGAAAGCAAGATTTGGCCGGAATTTAGCGTCGATTGGGAAAACTTGAATCTCGACGGCGCCCGATTCGATTTCCGCCCGGAAGTTCTTTACGACCTCGACGCGACCGGGCGGGGCTTCGAGAAATTCGGCGGTTGGCGCTGGGGGATTCCGGCGACGCTCGAACAGTTGAGCCAAACGAAGTCTTGGCGCGACAAGACGTTGCGCGGCGCCGATTTTTATCGCGTTTTCGCCGACGCGTCGTTCGCCGGTTGGACGCTCGAAAATTGCCGCTTTTGGGCGGACGAAAGCGGGCAAGGGACGGCGTTCGACGCCGCGTCGAAAGCGCCGGGCGTCGGACGGGAAACGCGCCGACCGGGCGAGCTTTGGCAAGGCGCGCAAACGGAAAACGCGGAGTCGGAGAACGTCGCAAACAGCGGCGCCGACGTCGGTTACGTTGGTTGCGATTTTGCCGGCGCGACGCTGAAAAACGTTCTTTTCGACCGCTCGGCGACGATTGCGTTCGAACAATTCGCGGCGACGCGCAGTTTTAAGGAAGACGAAATCGCCGCCGAGTTCCGCTTCCCGCTCGACGGTTGGGACTTCGCCGGGAAAAACGTCGACGCGTTGCGAACCGTCGCGACGCTCGCGGCGGAGGTCGCGGCGCTTGCGGAACCGGGGGAGGAAACGGCGGAAAAACCGGTCGCGGACGAATCGGAGCGCGTCGTTTATCTTTACTTGAAGAAGGCGCAAAGCGAGAAAGCGCAAGAGATATGGAGCGCTTGGACGGAAAAAGTTCGAGCGGCGAAAGCGGAAAACGGGGCGTATGTCGACGCGTTCGGCTTTTACGAACGAGAACGGAGCCCGAAGGCGCCCGTCAAAGCGATTTGGTCGTCCGACTACCGCGGAATCCTCGAACGAACTTGGGCGCGCGTTTTCGACGGAACCGTCGAAACGCTGGCGTCGGCGAAAATCGACGTCGATTGGGAGAACTTAAACCTCGACGGCGCGACGATTAGCGAAGCGCCGCGTCGATGCGTTTACGCGGACGAACCGGAGCTTTACGGCGACGCTAAGTGTCCGCTCTTTTACGACGACGTCGGAAACTGCGAAATCGAATACGGGATTCGGACGACGCTCGCCGAGTTGCGACGAACCGTAAACTGGCGCGAAAAACGACTTAGCGAAGCAAACTTTGAGCGCGCTTGCTTCGACGAATCGTTCGCCGGTTGGACGTTGACGAGTTGTAACTTTGATACGCTCTTGCACGGCGGATTGGGCGGCGTCGAAAGAAGCGAAGAATGGTTGAAACGAAATCCCGACGGTTGCAAGCGCGCCGATTTTACCGACGCGACGCTCGACCGCTGTTTCTTTGACGACGCCGCGGCGATAACGTTCGAGCAGTTCGCGTCGACCCGAAGTTACCGCGAGGACAAGATTTGCGTTCATTTCTATTTTCCGCCGGACGGTTGGAATTTCGCCGGAAAGAATATCGGCGACCTCAACTCTCCTTACTTGGACGACTTTTCCTATTTGACGCGGCGCGCAAAACTTGACGGCGCCCGATTCGAGCCGAGTTCGAAGAATTATCCGAAGGGCTTGCCGGAGAAAGTTTGGCGCAACTCCCGCGCTTGCAAGGAGAAAGACTTGGCGGGCGCGACGTTTTACTCGACGCTCGGCGGCGGCGATTTTTCCGGGTTCGACTTGACCGGCGCGACGATGCGGGGCGTTCGCGTCAAGAGCCTCGACGGCGCGACGATTCGCGGACTGAAAGTCGTCGCCGGAACCAATTACGGCAATTCGGAACGGGAGCGGATCGAGTTTCGGCGCCAATGCGAATACGGCAAGATAACGAAGGAAACGATTTGCGCGACGAAAAGCTGGCGCGACAAGGACTTGCGCGACGTCGAGTTCAACTGGTTTTACGACCTGACCGGCGTCGACTTCTCCGGTTGCGACCTGCGCGGCGCGACGTTCCGCTTCGCGAAGGGATACGGCAACGAGCTGGAAAAAGCGCCGTTCTTCGAAGACGTCGACTTTACCGACGCTAACATCGACGGTTGCAAGTTTTACGTCTTCGCGAAAGAAGACGAGCGCAGTTGGCCGACGCTCGAGCAGATTATGTCGACCGAAACTTGGAAATCGGGCGATCTCGAACGCTTGAAGACGTGCGTCTTGCCGGACGAAGCGCAAAAAATCGTCGACCGCCGCCTTTTCGAAGCGAGTCCGGAGTTCGCCGCGAAGGATTTTAGCGGGAAGGAAATCAAGTTCCGCGATATGTCCGGTTGGGATTTAAGCGGTTTGAATTTGACGGGTTGTAAAATCGTTGCTTGCTCGCTTTGGGACGCGAACCTAACCGGCGCGATTCTCGACGGCGCGACGTTGCGACAGGATTACGCGCCGACCGCCAACGCGACGACGGAGCGTTTGCATCGCAAGCCGTTCTTGAATCTCGAACAGTTGGCCGAGACCGACAATTATCGGCGCAAAAGTTTCCGCGATTTCGCGCTTTGGGCGAACGTTCGGGACGGTCGCTTCAGCTTCGCCGGGCTCGATTTAACGAACGCGAGCTTTACCGCTCAATTAGGCGGCTTCGACGCGAAAAAATGGGCGTCGCGCGATTTTACCGACGCCGAGGTTGAAGGCGGCAATATGCTCGCCTATATGACGAAAGAGCAACTCCTTGCGACGAAAACGTTTAAGGAGGGGCGGCTCGATTACGAAGCGGTCGATAAGATTCGCGGGAGCAAGGAGCGCGTCGGGGCCGAACTTCGCGCCGAGTACGAGCGCCTGCAAGCCGAGAAAGCGAACGACGCCGAAAACGCGTCGGAAGCGACGGAAAACGGAGGCGACTCGACGGGCGAGTAACGCGTCTTTGATTTTTTCTTTTAAGCGCCGTTAATCAAATTAACGGCGCGTTTGAATTTCTTGAATTTTGTTTGAAATTGTGTTCGGCGACGGCGGCGCGATTTTGCCGATTTGGCGTGAAGTCGAGCGGCGGAATTTTCGAAAAACGGCGGCGCGGCTCTTGCAATCGGCGTCGCGTCCCGGTATATTCTTATTAATATCGCGGCGGCGCTTTCGACTTGCGATGGCGAGCGAGCGCGGCGACTCTTTCAACCGGCGGCGAAACGGTCGCGAAATTCAACGAAAGGAACGAAAATGGCTTTTTTATTCGGACGGAAAACCGGCGTCGGGCTCCTCTGCGCGTTGGCGGCGCTTTGCTGCGTCGGCGAAGCGGTTAAAGCGGACGACGTTAAAGGCGGCGATTACTGGGTTTACTTCGGCACGTCGACCGGAGGGACGACGCCGGAAATGGACGAAATCGGAGTGAAGCGCTCCGAAGGGATTTACGTCGGCAAGTTCGACGCGGCGACCGGCGCCGTCTCGGACGTTCGGCTCGCGTTGAAGGCGAACAACTCCGGGTTCATCGCGACCGTTCCGGAGCGGAATTTGCTTTATTTCGTTAGTTCCCGCGACCGAAAAGACGGCGGCGAAAACGTTTACGCTTGCAAGGTCGACCCGAAAACCGGCGATATTGAAGCGATGAACTTTATGTCGAACGACGGCGCGGCGGCTTGCCACGTCGCGGTTCGTCCGGACGGAAAGTTCGTTGTCGTCTCGAATTACGTCAGCGGCGACTTCGTTGTTTACAAGACGAACGCCGACGGTTCTCTCGCCGAACAAACCGCCAAATATAAGGGGAAGGGCTCCGGCCCGAACAAGCGCCGTCAAAGCCAACCTTACGGGCACGCCGCGTATTTCGCCGAGTCGAACGGCGTTTGGCGCGTCCTGATGTGCGACCTCGGCTCCGACAAGGTTTACGTCGCCCGGCTGAACGAAGAGACCGGCGCGCTCGAAGAAGAAACGAAGGTTCCGTTCCTGTCGCTTCCGCCGGGCGCGGGGCCGCGCCACCTCGACGTCGCGAACGATAAAGACGGCGGTTTGGTCGTTTACGTCTTGAACGAACTCGACTCGACCCTCGCCGTGTTCCGTCCCGATTTCGAAAAAGGCGACCCGGGGCGCCTTTGCGTCGTCTCGACGCTCGAAGAGAAGTTCCGCGAAAAACTGACCGACGAAGAAACGCTCGTCGACGGGAAAGAATATACGTACGGTAATAAAACGGCGGAAATTTTCAAAGTCGCGCTCCCGAACGGCAAGACGGTCGTTTACGGAACGAACCGCGGGCAAAACACGCTCGTCGCGTTCGACGCGACCGAAACGCTCGCCGGGAAAGCCGGGGAAGAAGCGTTCCCGCTCGTTCAACGGATTTCGACGCAAGGCTCGTTCCCGCGGTTCTTTATGATCGACCCGACCGGCCGTTATTTGATCGTCAGCAACAAGAAAACCGGGACGTCGTTCGTCTTCGCGATCAACCAAGAAGACGGAACGCTGAAACCGACCGGCGCCGACGCGATCAAAATCGCTTGGGCGATGGCGGGCGGCTTCGTTCCTTGCGCCAAATAACGACGCGACAAGCGTTGCAAGCGGGAAACGTCGAGCGCGCAAGCTCGGCGTTTTCGCGTTTTTGAAAAGGGGAAAAATGAAACGATTATTTGGCGGCGGCGAGAAGCGAATGAGTAAAGCGGGAAATATTTTGCGGGAGACGAAGCGTTTCGAGGCGCTGTTGAGCGAAAACTTTGACGCGCAAGGGGCCGATTTGGCGGAAAAAACGAGCGCGGCGGCGGGCGAGTTGCCGAAGGGAATCGTCGAAAAGCTCCTTTTTCTCGCTCGGCTTCAAGCGCAAGCGCAGTCAGGAGAACGGATTAGCTCCGCCGACGCGAAACAGGCCGGATACTGGATCGCGGCGGTTCGACCGTATCTCGATTACGGCGCGGCCCGCGGTAAGAGCGACCGGCTTCGACGGACGGTCGGTTTGGTCGCGCTCGCGGTCGCGGCTTACTACCTGTATCGCGTTTGGAAGCGTCGGATTTAGTTTTAACTTGCCGTTATAAAACGGTTTAACGTTTTATGCGAAAGCGTTTCGGAGCGTCGGCTTCGGAGCGCTTTTTTTGTGTCGCGGTTCGAAAGACGGAAATTCTTTCAAGAAAATCGCGCAGGTGGGACGCCCGGCGTCCTACCTTAAGTTGACGTCGGAAAAAATTGGGAGGATAATGGTAAGCTGAAAACGCGGGCGGTCGGGAGGCGCGCTTATGAGGCGGTTTCGCAAGATTTTGAAAAGAGAGCGAGAAACAAAAATGGCGAGCGGAGTAGAGTATCGGGAAATTAAAGGGCGCGACGAAAAGATTCCGGTTTTTCAAAATCTTTCGCGGAGCGTTGTAAAGCGCGGCGCGGACAAGATTTATTGGTGGAAAAAGGAGACGGAAGCGGGGCGGTTCGGGCGTTGGGACGACGGCGTTTGGTTCGATTACGCTTCCGGCGACGTTCGCTTCGGCGAGAGCGTAACGCGGAGGAGCAACTCCGGTTGGGAGTACGGAACGTGGTTTTTAGGGAGGTTGAGCGAATGGCGCGGGCCCGACGCCGAGATCGAACCGCGTTTGGCGGCGAGGTTGGCGGAGGCGAGCGAGTTCAACGAAGGACTCGATTTTACCGGGCCGGAGGTGGAACATCCGTTTTTGGCGGCGGCGAACGAGGTCGCGCGGTTTTACGAGACGCGAGCGCGGCTCGCAAGGTTGGCGGAAGAAGCGGACGCGGCCGGTCGCAAATATTGGGACGACGATTGGCCGGAAACGCCGCCGGAAAAGCTCGCCGAGTCTCGACGGAGAAAAGATTGTTGGGACCTCGAAGACGGCGATCCGGCGATTTTTTCGGTTCCCGTCTGTTGCAGCGTTGAGGATTCGAGGCCGCTAAAAATCGGAGGGGACGCGCCCGAGCCGCAGACGAAAATTATTTTCGACGTTCCGAACTGCGCCCTCGTTCCTTATTATGAAACGCGTTCTCGCGAAATTTCGCGGCGTCGGAAAGCGGCGTTGGCCGACGCGTCGACGGACTCCTTTTGGGTCAAAAATATTTTGACAAAATGGAGCAGGATTTGGATTACGGGTTTAATTTTCACGCGAGTCGCGGCGATAGCGCGTTTTTAGGCGAGTTGAACGAACTAATCGCCGAAGCGCGCGCCGGAACGTCGAGCGAAGGAGCGGAGGCGGACGGCGAGTTTGCGCCCGCGACGCGGTCGGACGCGCTTTCCGACGATTGGCGGGAGCGTTTGCCGTCGTTGCTCGATTATCGGTTCGAGCGTTGGCGCGCCGTTTTTAACGCGGCGTTAAGGATTTACGACGAGATTGTGAAAAGACCGGTTCGCAAGATGAAAGGGCTCGGCGTTTGGGTCGCGCCCGGCGACGGCGGAGCGACGGTCGCTTACTCGGCTCCGGAAAACGCGACTTGGGTGAAAATCGGAACACTTGAGGAATTGTACAAAGAAGGGCGCGTTTGGCGGGGCGTAAACAAGTCAAAATCGGATAAGAAAAGTTGTAAGGCATTGGCTCGTTACGATTTAGCAAAGAACGTTTTACGGCGTTTGGAAGCGTCGGCTTTAAGTCGCGAAAAATAAGATTTAGCGTTAAAGCGTTCCGGGGTTTTCGCCTCGGAGCGCTTTTTTATCGCCGTTCGCCGACGTTCAAACGGTCGTTAATACTAATTAAGGCGCAAAACGGCGGCGTCGGGGTTGCGACGATTGTTGACGGCGGCGCGACGGGAATTTTGCGATTTTTTAAAAAGACCGAGATTTTTCTTGACTTGCCGTTTTGCGGCGGATAAAATCGACTTCGACGTTTGACGATAGCGTCGCGACGATTGGTGTTTTAGACTTCTTTTGAACGTCGCGAAGGCGACGGTTCGAGCGCGCGTTTGAGGCAAATAAAAACGCGAATCCGTTAGGAACCGAACGTTTAAAGCGAGAAAAGGTTGAGTTATGCGAAGAAATTTAGGAAGAACGGGGGGCTTCACGCTCGTCGAATTATTGGTCGTGATCGCGATTATCGGTATTTTGATCGGGCTTTTGCTCCCGGCGGTGCAGGCGGCTCGCGAAGCGGCGCGGCGGATGCAGTGCGTCAACCATATGAAGCAAATCGGCTTGGCGGTTCACAACTTCGAATCGGCGACCGGCAAACTTCCGCCGATCGACTTGGCGATGGGGCGCGCGTCGATTCTGCCCCTTCTTTGGCCGTATATGGAACAAGCGGCGATTTACGACGTTCTGAAAAACTGGCGCGGCGCGAAGGATAAAACGTCCGGCTTCGGGCAAGACCTCTGCCGCTCCGACAGCGGAACCGGCGATAAATTCTGGCGCAGCACGGATTTTATGACGGACGAACTCCGCAAGAATTTCAGCTCGGTTCCGTTCGTGAAATGTCCGAGCCGCCGCTCCGGGGTCGCCGGGACGCCGCTGACGAACACGGCGCTGACGCACAACGGCGTTACGCAAAACGGGTTGCAGTCGTGCGCGTCCTACGGCCCGCTCGCCGACTACGCGCCGGTCATTTACACCGAGTATAAGTCGCCCGCTTGCACGGACTTCCAATGGGTCGGCTCGACGGATTCTTACGCGTTGCACGGTCAAAACTTCTCGCCGTTCCGCCGCGCTATCGTTTCGGTCGCCGGCGACGAGCGCGCTTGGCAGCCGCGCGACGCTATCTCCCGCTGGATCGACGGGACGAGCAACCAATTTATGTTCGGCGAAAAGCACATCCCGATCGGGATGCTCGGCGGCGATTCGACCGCTTGGCGCCACGACCAAAACTACCTCGCCGCGACGGACTCGAACGGTCGCGACTGGGCGCTCGGCCGCGCCGTTTCGGAAGCGTACCCGCTCGCGTCGCCGCGCGATTACACGAACGCCCAGCGTTTCTTCGGCTCTTGGCACGCGGGCGTCGTCAACTTCGTGATGGGCGACGGTTCCGTTCGTTCAATTTCGACGACCGCGTCCGGCAAGACGCTCGGCAAGTTCGCGCACGTCAGCGACGGCGGAACGGAAGCGCTGTAATTCGGCGGAAAGGAGACCAAAACAATGAAAACGCGCAATCTCTCTTTAACGTTGATTTTAGCGACGGCGGCTCTCTGCGTCGGGTGTTCCTCGAACGTCAAGCTGACCGGGACGGTTACCTACTCGGACGACGGCGCGCCGGTCGAAAGCGGGACGATCTGCTTCGTTTCCGGCGATACGCAAGGGCGTGGAAACATCGTCGACGGCAAATATGAAATGAACTTCGGCGACCAAGCGGGAATCCCGGCGGGGGACTACCAAGTTTACTTTGTCGGCGTCGAAGCGGTCGTCCGCGAAAGCGAAACGCTGCCGGACGGTTCCGTTACCGATCCGGTTACCGCGCCTTCGATCGACGCCAAATATCTGTCGACGGAAACGTCCGGTTTGACGCAAAAAGTCGACAAATCGACGAAAACGGCCGACTTCCAACTCGACCGCAATACGCAACTTTAACGGCGGCCGCGCGAGTCGCTCGACTTTGCCGGTTTTGACGGCGAACGGTAAGGCCCGTCGGCGAACGTTTTGCTCTCGTCGGCGGGTTTTTGGCGTTTCGAGCGTTTGCGCCGGCGGCGGGGCTTCTTGACGCGCCGCTTAAATAGGGTATACTAACAAATGGAGACGCGGCGAAGCCGAGCGGAAACGCGGATTTTAATTTTGCCGCTTTTTGGGTTCGGACGGCGCTCGACGCGCGTTAGCGGTCGACGGCGGTTCGACGCGTCTCGTCGGTTTTATCGACCGTTTTTAAACCTTTAACTCAAAAGACAGGTTGCGCTAACGATGCGATACGCTCCCAATCCCGACCCCGTCGTTCAGGAAATGCTGCGCGCGACGGGGCTCTCCTCGTTGGACGATTTGTTCGTCGACGTTCCGGAGGAAATTCGTTTACAATGTCTGTTGCCGGAGAGCCGCGGAGCGACGGAAATGTCGGCGCGGCGGCAGTTGGAAGAACTCGCGTTGGCGAACTACACGGCGGACGACTCGCCGATCTTCCTTGGCGCCGGGTGTTACGACCACTACATTCCGACCGCCGTCGACGCGATCGTCGGCCGCTCGGAATTTGTTACCGCGTACACGCCGTATCAGCCGGAGATTAGCCAAGGGATTCTGCAGGCGATCTTCGAGTACCAAACGGCGATTTGCCGCCTAACCGGGATGGACGTCGCGAACGCGTCGATGTACTGCGGCGGGAGCGCGTTGGCTCAGGCCTGCGTTATGTCGGCCGAAACGACGAAGCGCAAAATCGTCTTGATTCCGGCGACGCTGAACCCCGATTACGCTCGTATTGTCGAGACTTACGCCGGGTCCGGGCTTTTCGAAACGCGGACGATTCCGGAGCAAAACGGGCTCGTCGACTTGGGGGCGTTGAACGCGACGTTGACCGCCGAGGCGAAAAACGTCGCCGCGGTCGTTATCCAATACCCGAACTTCTTCGGGAACTTGGAGCGCGTCGGTCAAATTATCGCCGCGACCAAAGGCGTCGGCGCGCTTTCGATCATGTCGGTCGATCCGATCGCGTTGGCGATGCTCAAATCGCCGGGCGAATGGGGCGCCGATATCGCGGTCGGCGACGGGCAACCGCTTGGGAACGCGATGAGTTTCGGCGGGCCGCACCTCGGTTTTATGGCGGTTACGAAGAAGTTGCTCCGTAAAATCCCGGGCCGCTTGGTCGGCGAAACGGTCGACTCGGAAGGGAAACGCGCCTACGTTTTGACGCTGCAAGCGCGCGAACAACACATTCGCCGCGAAAAAGCGAGTTCGAACATCTGCTCGAACCAAGCGTTGAACGCGTTGACGGCGCTGGTTTACTTGGCGTTCGTCGGCCCGCTCGGCTTGAAGCAAGCGGCGAACGCGTCGCACCGAATCGCCTGCTACGCTCGTTCGGAGCTGAAAAAAGCCGGGTTCGAGTTCCAACACGACGCGCCGTTCCTCCGCGAGTTCGCCGTTAAGGTCGACAATCCGCGCGAGATGAACCGCTATCTCCTCGAATGGGGCATTATCGGCGGTTGCGAACTGAAAGACGGGCTTCTCCTCGCTTTCACCGAAAAGCGAACGCGCGAAGAGGTCGACGAATTGGTCTACTTCATGAAGGACTTCCAATTCGGCGGCGCCGGGGAACGGTTGACGGTCGACGAAAACGACGGCGCGAGCGCGTCGGACGCCGAGTAGAAAGGAGCGCGCACGAATGAAACTTCTTTACGAAAAACACGTTAAGGGAAGCAATTACTTCCGTTTCCCGCTCCAAGACCTGCCGGAAATCGACCTCCAAGAGACGCTTCCGGAGGAACACTGGCGCGAAACGCCGCTGGGGCTCCCGGAACTTAGCGAAGTCGAGGCGGTGCGCCACTTTACCGCGCTTTCGAAACGAGCGTTCGGCGTCGACGACGGCATGTACCCGCTCGGTTCCTGCACGATGAAATACAATCCGAAGCTTGGCGAATACGCGGCGCGTCTTCCCGGGTTCGCGAACGTTCACCCGCTCCAACCGGTTGAAACGGTTCAGGGCGCGCTCGAGTTGATGTACGAGCTGTCGCTCATGTTGTCGCAAATCGGCGGAATGGACGCGTTCACGCTCCAACCGGCGGCGGGCGCGCACGGCGAAGCGACCGGCATCATGATCATTCGCGCTTACCACAAACACCGAGGCGAAGACGAGCGACGTCGTGTCATTTTGGTTCCGGACTCGGCGCACGGCACGAACCCGGCTAGCGCGGCGAACGTCGGTTACGAAATTCGCGTCGTCAAATCGAACGAGCGCGGTCGCGTCGACCTCGAAGACTTGAAGGCGAAACTGGGCCCGGACGTCGCCGGCTTGATGCTGACGAACCCGAACACGCTCGGTTTGTTTGAAACGGACATCCTTGAAATTTCGCGGCTTACGCACGAAGCGGGCGGGCTCTTGTACTACGACGGCGCGAACCTGAACGCCATCATGGGCGTCGCGCGGCCCGGCGACATGGGTTTCGACGTCGTTCACTACAACTTGCACAAGACGTTCGCGACCCCGCACGGCGGCGGCGGCCCCGGTTCCGGGCCGGTCGGCGTGAAGAAATTCCTCGAGCCGTTCCTTCCGTCGCCGGTCGTCGTCAAAACCGACTGCGGCGGTTACGACTTGGATTACGATCGTCCGCTTTCGATCGGCAAAGTGAAGACGTTCTACGGGAACTTCGGCGTCTGCGTCCGCGCTTACGCTTACATTTTGTCGCTCGGTTGCGAAGGCGTCAAACGCGCCTGCCAGCACGCCGTCCTGAACGCGAACTACATTCGGAAGCAACTGGCCGACGATTACGATTTCCCGATCGACGAGCTCTGCAAGCACGAGTTCGTGTGCGCGCCGAAGAAGCTCGAAGGCGGCTCCGACGTCCACACGCTCGACGTCGCTAAGCGTTTGATCGACTTCGGTTATCACCCGCCGACCATTTACTTCCCGTTGATCGTCGACGAAGCGATCATGGTCGAGCCGACCGAAACGGAAACGAAGGAGCGACTCGACGATTTCATCGCGGCGATGAAGCAAATTGCGAAAGAGCGCCGCGAAACGCCGGACGTCGTCAAGGCGGCGCCGCACGGCACGGTCGTGAAGCGTCTCGACGAGACGCGAGCGGCTCGCAACCCGGTTCTGAAGTACGAGGAACCGCTTTCTTGAACCGCTTGGTTTAAAAAGGTTTAACCGACGAAAGAACGTCGACTTCGCGTCGGCGTTCTTTTTTTCTTGTCGTTTTTTGATTCGCGTCGGCGGTTTTGATTTGGGGCCGAAACGTCGCGAGACGGAAAAAAGAGACGATTTTTGAGCGAAAAAAAAGAAAGGACGAAACGAACGATGGAAACGAAGGGCGCCCGAGCTGTCGCGTTCGATATGGACGGCTTAATGTTCGACGCCGAAGCGGTTTATTGGAAGGCCGTCGACGCAACGTCTTGACGCGAATCAAGAAAAACGAAAAGAAAAACGAAAAATGAACGGTAAAATGGAAGGGAAAAACGGTAACGTCGGCGCGCTCGCGGAGGCTGTCGCGTTCGATATGGACGGCTTAATGTTCGACACCGAAGCGGTTTACTGGAAGGCCGCCGACGCGCTTCTCGGGCGTCGCGGACATCAGTATACCGCCGAGCTTTGCGCGCAGATCATCGGGCGTCCGCCGGAACACTGTTTTCGTCTTTTCATCGAGCGTTTCAACTTGCCGGAAGATTGGCGAACGCTCCAGCGCGAATCCGAAGACCTCTTTATCGAACTCTTGAACGACGGTTACTCGACGACGCCCGGTTTGGAACGCTTGCTCGACGAGCTGGAGCGGCGGGCGATTCCGAAATGCGTCTGCACCAGCAGCGCGCCGCGAGTCGTTCGCGAAGTCTTGAAAAAAGACGGGATCGGCGAACGCTTCGACTTCGTGTTGACGAGCGAAGACGTAACGAACGGGAAGCCGCACCCGGAAATTTACGCGACGGCGGCGGCGCGGTTCGGCGTCGAGCCGAATCGCGCGTTGGCGTTGGAGGACTCCCCGGCCGGTTGCAAGTCGGCGAACGCGGCGGGGCTCGTTTGCGCGATGTTGCGCGCCGAACACAACCGAAACGCCGATTTCTCCGGAGCGGTTTGCGTCGTCGAGCGTTTGGACGCTCCGGAAATTTTCGCGTTGCTGCGCTCTTGATTTTCGCGGGTCGCGGCGTTTCGGCCGTTTCCGCGCCGCCGATTTCTCCGGCGCCGTTCGCGTCGTCGAGCGTTTTGCGGCTTCGGAATCGTCTTTTCGACGACGAAGCGGACGACGCGGCGTTTTTTACTCGGTTGGGCGCGAGAAACAACGGCTTAAATAAAATAGAGAAGAACCGTCGTCGCGGCGCGTCTTGACTCGGCGACGAAAAAACGTTATACTAACGCGAATTTTGTAAAACGTGCGGACGCGGCGGCGAATCGAGCGAGAAAACGAACCTCGAAGCCGCGACCGAAAAACGAAAGGCGAACCCGGCGCGACGAAGCGTCGGCGAGCGCGAACGGAAAAGAAACGGAGCGGCTCTTGCGAACGAAGTGCGGAACTTGCGGCGACGTCGGCGTTTGCGTCGAACGTCGCGAAACGAGGCGCGAGCGATGCGCGTTTTAATTTTGGGCGGCGGAACCGTCGGCGGCTCCGTCGCGAAACGGCTTTGCGAACAACGGCGCGAAGTAACGATCGTCGAACGCGATCCCGAGCGCGCCGCTTGGCTCGACGACGAGCTCGACGCTCGCGTTCTTTGCGGCGACGCGTCGCAAGCGAGCGTTCTCTTTCAAGCGGGCGCGTCGACGGCCGACGTTTGTCTCGCGTTGACCGGACGAGACGAAACGAACGCGCTGGCCGGAAGCGTCGCGAAAGCCATGGGCGCTCGACGATCGACGGCGCGCGTCTTTTCGCCGTATTTTCGAGACTTGGCCGCGTTCGACTATCGTCGTCATTTCGGTTTGGATCGGTTGTTGAGTCTCGAATACTTGACGGCGATGGAGTTGGCGCGGCGGATTCGCGAGCCCGGCGCGATGCTGATCGAACACTTCATCGGCGGCGAGCTCGAAATGCAGGACGTCCTGATCGCGAAACCGTCGGCGGCGACCGACCGACCGCTGGCCGAGCTGCGCTTGCCTTCCGACGTTCGCGTCGCGGCGATCAACCGCGACGGCGCCGTCGCGATCGCTTCGGCGGACGACCGTATCGAAGTCGGAGACCGAGTAACGCTCCTTGGCGAACGCTCGCAGGTCGAAAACGTGAAAAAGCTCTTCCAAACGCAGTCGGTCGTGAAGCGCAACGTCGTCGTCGCGGGGGGCGGCGAGACGGGCCTAAATATCGCGGCGGTTTTGGAGAAGCGGAATTATAACGTCAAAATTCTCGACTCGCGGCGCGAACGGTGCGAGTTTTTGGCGCAAACGTTGAAAAAAACGACGGTGGTCTTCGGCGACGCTCGTCGGCGCAACGTGTTGGACGAGCAGCGCGTCGGGAACGCCGACGCGTTCATCGCTTGCGCCGGAGACGACGAGGACAACATCATGGCGTGCGTCGAAGCCCGCGAGCTCGGCGCGAAGTTTTTGGCCGCCGTCGTCGATCAGCCCGATTACGCGAGCGTCGTCGGCAAACTCGGAATCGACGAAGTCGTCAGTCCTTACGAGGTGATCGGGCGGCAGGTCGAAGGCTTGATGCACACGGGCGCGCTCGTGTTTCAGAACTCGCGCCTGCTCGGCGGTTCGATCGACGTTCTCGAGTTGGAAGTCGAGGCGGATTCGCTCGCGACGCGTTTGCCGTTGAAAGATTTAGGGCTTCCGAAGCCGTCGCTGATCGCCGCCGTCATTCGAGAAAACGCGGTCTTGATTCCGAACGCGACCTTTGAATTTCGAGCGGAGGACTCCGTGCTCGCGCTCTGCGACGCGCGGAACGTTTCGAAGTTCGTCGCGATTTTCGAGCGGGGATGACGGCGCGGCGCTTTGTCGCTTTGGAAGCGACGAAAAAGTCGAAGTTTTCAAAACGCGAGCGAAAAGAGAAAAGGCGCTTCTCGACGGCGCGTTAAAAACGCCGGTTTGCGTCGCTTTTTCGCGAGCGGCGGTTTGGCGAAGCGAAACAACGTGAAAGCGCGTCTCGTCGGCGCGTTTAAAAAATTGAAAAAACGGCCGAAACGCGGTTTTTAGGATGAAAATCGTCGGTCTAAACGATAATTAAGGAGGGAAACGATGCGTTTGTCGTCGGGGTCTTGGAAGCGAATCGCGGTTCTTTTGCTCGGCGTCGTCGCGTTCGGCGCCGTCGGGTGTTCGAATAGAACGAAGGAAGCCGCCGAGTTCTGTCGCGTCGGAATGCAGGGACTCGCCGAAAACGATTTGGCGTCGGCGACCGAGTGTTTCGCGAAGTCGCTCGAACTCGACCCGAATTTTGTTCCGGCGCTCGTCGGGCTCGGCGAGGCGAACCTGCGCTCGCAAAAGTACGCCGAAGCGGAAGCCGAGTTTTCGAAGGCTTTAGCGGTCGACGTCCGTTCGCTCGACGCGTTGAAAGGGCGGGGCGAGTCGTATTTGGGACAAAAAATGTACGATAAAGCCGTCGTCGATTTCGACGCGGTTTTGGAAATCGATCCGACGAAAACGACCGTTCGCGGCAACCGCGGTTTCGCTTACGTCGGGCTCGGCGAGCTCGACAAAGCGCTCGACGATTTGAACGCTTGCGTCGAAGAGGAGCCGACGTCGCCGAATTTTTATACGAACCGCGGCGTCCTTTATCAGAAACGCGGCGATTTCGACGCGGCGTTTGCCGACTTGACGAAGGCGATCGAACTCGAGCCGTCGAACCCGATCGCCAACGCGATTCGAGGAAAAATTTGCGCCGACGCCGGCCGCTGGGAGGACGCGCTCGCCGATTACAACGCCGCGATCGACAAGGACGCCGCGTGTTTTCCGGCGTACAAATGCCGCGGACTTTACTTCAAAAACGTCGCCGATTGGGAATCCGCGCTGGCCGACTTGACTCGCGCGATCGAGATTAACCCGAACGATCCGGAGGTTTACTTCGAACGCGCCGGGATTTACCGCCAACTGAAAGACGACGCGGCGTATCAAGCCGATATGGCGAAAGCGAGCGAACTCGACCCGAATATCGGCAAAATCGCCGAGTAACGCGACGAATAACGCGAGCGGAAACGGAAAACGCGTCGAAACGGCGGGACAAACGTCGTTCGGCGCGTTTTTGTCGTCGAGCTGCGTCGCGAACGGAGGGCGGCGAAATCGCGCTTAGGGCGACTTTTTCGAAGGATAAAAGACGTTGAGGGAAAGGAAATGAACGAGTTTAGCGAATTTGACGGCGCGGAGCGTCGGGAACGCCGTTTCGACGGTTCGAACGTCGGCCCGAGCGCCGCTTTCGGAAACGGCGACGCGTTCGACGGCGATCCGTTGCGGGCCCCGGTCGCGTTCGTTAAAGGCGTCGGCGAGCGTCGCGCCGAAATTTTGCGTCGGCTCGGCGTCTTTCGAGCGTTCGACTTGCTCTTCTTTTTTCCCCGCGATTATCTCGAAATTTCGCTCAAACGGAGCGTCGACGACTTGATCGAAGACGAAATCCAGTCGATTTGCGGAACGATCGAAGATTATCGAACGCGCTTTTCGCGACGCGGCCCGATCGTAACGCTCGACGTCGCGGTCGGCGACGAAGTCGTTCAATGTCTTTGGTTCAATCAAGCGTTTATCGCGAAAACGTTCCGTTTCGGGCGTCGCGTGATGTTGACCGGGAAACCGAAACGGAAATCCGGGACGCTTTGGCAGTTTTCGCATCCCAAATTGACCTTTTTGAGCGACGATTTCGAGTTTTCAGAGGGCGCGATTTCTACCGCTCTCGAAGAGGGCGCCGAAACGGGGGAAACGGGGAGCGCGACTTCCGACGACGAGCGAATTTTGCCGATTTACCCGCTGACCGAGGGGCTAACGCAGTATCAGATTCAAACAATAATCAAAAACGCGCTCGAAAAATTGCCCGATTTGTTGCCCGAGGCGTTTCCAACGGAGTACCTAGCGCCGCGAAAGTTGGCGCCGATCGCCGACGCGATTCGCAAAATTCACTTCCCGGCGACGGCGGAGGAGGCGGCGTTCGCGCGGCGGCGTTTCGTTTACCAAGAGCTGCTAATATTGCAGTTAGCGTTGGCGATTTGTCGCGCTCGGCGGCGAATCAATATGAAGGCGCCGCCCTTGCCGCGCAACGGTAAAATCGACGCTCGCATCCGCTCGCTCTTTCCGTTCGAACTGACCGAAGCGCAAAACGCCGCGATCGCCGAGATTTCCGCCGACATGGGGCGCCCGGTTCCGACGAATCGGCTTCTGCAAGGGGACGTCGGCTCCGGCAAGACGGTCGTCGCGATTTACGCGATGCTGCAGGCGGTCGCCAACGGAGCGCAAGCCGTTATGATGGCTCCGACGGAAACGCTTGCGCGGCAACACTTGCGAACGCTTGAACGCTGCTTGCGCGACGCGTCGACGAAAGTCGTTCCTCTTTTCGGCGGCCAAAAACCGGCGGAGCGCGCGGCGATTCTCGAGCAAATCCGAACCGGCGAGGCGCAAATCGTCGTCGGAACGCAGGCGCTCGTTTGCAACGAAATCGAGTTCGCGCGGCTCGGGTTGGTCGTCGTCGACGAGCAGCACAAGTTCGGCGTTAAGCAGCGGGCGTCGTTAAAATCGTCGCTAACGGCGGAACCGCACTACTTAGTGATGACGGCGACGCCGATTCCGCGAAGTTTGACGATGACGCTCTTCGGCGACTTGGACGTCTCGGCGATGCGCGGAACGCCGCCGGGCCGCCGCAAAACGACGACCGCGATCCTCGACGAGAAAAATCGACCGAGTTGGTGGAGCTTCGTTCGCGAAAAATTAGACGAAGGTCGGCAGGCTTACGTCGTCGTCCCGCGCGTCGACGACGGCGAAATCGACGAGTTCGCGGCGCTCGACGGGTACGAGAAACAGAAAATTGAAAACGACGGAACTTTTTCGAGCGATTTCGATTTTTGGAACAGTTGGGAAGGCCCCGAGAAGGAACGCGCTTACGCCAAGGCGGAAGAAAAGCGAGCGAAAAAAGGAACGACGGGGAAGAGTAAGTCGACGAAGAAAAGCGCGAAAAAAGGGAAAAACGCGCAAGACGACGGCGACTCGAACGATTTTAATGGCGCCGAAGTCGGCGGCGGAGAGCGTTTGAAGAACGTTTGGTCGGTTTATAAAGAGTTGTCGGAGGGCGAGTTGCGCGGTTATCGGCTCGGCGTCGTTCACGGGCGGCTCTCGGCGGCGGAGAAAGAAGCGATAATGCTCGATTTCCGTTGCGGAAATATTCAGGTTTTGATCGCGACGTCGGTCGTCGAGGTCGGAATCGACGTTCCGAACGCGACGCTGATGACGATCGAAAACGCCGAGCGATTCGGGTTGGCGCAGTTGCACCAGTTGCGCGGGCGAATCGGACGGGGGAAATTTCCCGGTTTTTGCGCCGTCGCTCCGACCGACGGACCCGATTTCGACGCCGACGACGGCGAAAAAGCGTCGAAAGCGGAGGCGAAGCGGCGAGCGGAGGCGCGCGAGCGGCTCGAGTTCTTCGCGCAAACGCTCGACGGATTCGAGTTGGCCGAAAAAGATTTCAAACTGCGGGGGCCGGGCGAACTTTTTGGCGCTCGGCAGCACGGCGCGGCGGCGTTTCGCGTCGCCGACTTGAACCGAGATCGCGAAATTTTGGAGGAGGCTTGCGCCGACGCTAAAGAGTTGACGCGGCTCGACCCGGGGTTGGCCGACCCGAAGCACGCGGCGCTGCGCAAGCAGGTGTTGGCGAAATACGGAAGCGTTCTCGACTTGGGCGACGTCGGTTGAGCCTCGACGAACGGCGCGAGAGCGTCGCCGCGTCGAAAAATTTCCTCGACGGCGACGCGGCGAAGCGCGGCGAGTTAAGATAGAGAGTCGACGCCGTTTCGCCGCGTTCGCCTTTGCTAATAGAGCGTTTCGCGAACGACGTTCGGCAAGAAAAAACGAGAACGAGACGCGCAATTTGCAAAAAATTTTTCGACGTTTTTAAGTAAAATTCGCGGAAAAAAAAGAAAAAAATTGCAAAAAACAGGCGGAAACGACGTATTTCGCAAAAAATCGCTTCAATCGCGCTTGACGCGAATTAAAAAAGCGCTATGATGTTTTTGTCGAAAGGTTTTAACGGCCGATCGACTCGTTCTTTAAGAGACGGTCTCGAATCTTGCGAAACCGTTCATTTTCATCGTAAGAGCGGCGTTCTTTTTTTCGTCTTTGAAAACGCGTCGTTCTTCCTCGAAATTTGCGTCGCTTTCCGATTAAGCGATTGTTTTATCAAATTGCGAACGCAAATCGATAAGAGTTGAAAAAGGAACAACAAAACTTGTTGGTCGCGCCCGTCTTGCGGCGAGGCGACGAATCGAGCGTCGACTTGCGACGGTCGTCGAATTAACGTTGAAAACAATGGAAAACGCGCGTTAAAAAGATTAACGGCGAGAAAAAGCGGAGCTTTCGCGCCCGGTTGTTTTTTGCGCCGACGCTAATTTTTAAGGAAAACGCCGAACGGTCTGTTGAGCGAAATGGATAATAGAGATTACGAAACGAATTCGAATTCGCGTCCGCGAAATAATTACGGCAACCAAAACGGAGATCGCGGTTACAGGCACAATAATTACGGAAACAACTACGGTCGTAATTACGGCGGGTACGGGAACAACAACTACGGCCAAGGCGGCTACGGAAATCAAGGCGGCTACAACAACGGTTACAATAACAACGGGCGCTACGTTAATCGACGCAACCCGAAAAACAGTCCGTTGGCCCCGAAAAAACCGAAGTCGACCGCCGCGCCGCGAGAGGGCGTCGACCCGATGGATCCGGAATCGTTTTATCCGTTGGCCGGCGTGCTCGAACTGCACCCGAACGGGTACGGTTTCCTGCGCGATCCGAAGGAAAGCTACGTTCGCCAACTTTGCGACCCGTTCGTTCCGGGGAGCGTCATCGAAAAACTCGGTTTGCGCGAAGGCGTGCGGATTAACGGCTTAGTGCAACCGGCTCGCGGCAATCAAGGCCCGCGCGTTCGTGAAATTTACGACGTCGACGGCATGAATCCGGACGATTATATCAACGTTCGCCCGTTCGACGAGCTGACGCCGATCAATCCGGAGCATTGGCTTCGTTTGGAAACCGGCCCGGAACCGCTTTCGACGCGGGTGATGGATATTTTGACGCCGCTCGGCAAGGGGCAGCGGGCGCTGATCGTCGCGCCGCCGCGCTCCGGGAAAACGATGCTTTTGCAACAAATTAGTCAAGCGGTCGTTACGAACTATCCGGACGTGCACGTCGTCGTCCTTTTGATCGACGAGCGTCCGGAAGAAGTAACGGACTTCAAGCGCGCCGTCGACGCCGAGGTTATCTCGAGCAGCCTCGACTGCGAAATCGAAAGCCACGTTCGTTTGGCGCAGTTTGTTATTCAACGCTGCAAACGCTTGGCGGAAATGGGGAAAGACGTTTTCCTCCTGCTCGACTCGATCACTCGCTTGGCTCGCGCGTTCAACAAATGGGTCGGCAACACCGGGCGCACGATGAGCGGCGGCGTCGACATCAAGGCGATGGACATTCCGAAGAAAATTTTCTCGTCGGCCCGTTTGAACGAGGAAGGCGGTTCGCTGACGATCGTCGGCACCGCGCTCGTCGACACCGGCAGCCGCATGGACGAGCTTATTTTCCAAGAGTTTAAGGGCACCGGGAACATGGAGCTCGTGCTCGACCGCCGCTTGGCCGACCGCCGCGTTTGGCCGGCGATCGACATTACTCAATCGGGGACGCGCCGCGAGGAAAAACTTCTTCCGCCGGAAGTGTTGCGAGCGTCGAACATGCTGCGTCGAGCGCTGACGCCGATGAACCCGATCGAGGCGATGGAGCAGTTGTCGTCGAACTTGGCGCGTTGCGACTCGAACGCCGAATTCTTCATGAAGTTTTTGCGCAACTGAAAAGAGCCGAAGCGAACCGTTTCGACCGACCGTCGGAGCGGTTCGCGGCGTTTCTTGACGAGGCAAGCGCGAGCGGAACGCGGCGCCGAACGGACGGCGACGACGTTTGAACGGAATTGCGAGCGTTTTTCAAAAACTTCCAACGCTCGCTTTTTAACGAATGCGCGGAGGCGTCGGCGCTGGAAATTCGAGCGCTTGTTCGAAAACGGAACGCGAAATCAAAATTTTTAACGGCGGACGGCGAGTCAGCGCGATCGCGACCGCGTCCGACGGACGAGCGTCGAGCAAAACGATTTTGCCGTTTTGATTGACGCGAATCTTGGCGTAAAAAACGCGTCCTTCGAGCCGGTCGATCACGACGTCGACGAAGGAGCCGCCGAGCGCCTCGACCGCTTGCGCGACGAGTTCGTGCGTCAGCGGACGCGCGCTCGGAACTCGTCGGCAGGCGCGGTCGATCGTCGTCGCTTCGAAGAGCCCGACCGTCAGCGGAAACTCGCGCGAACCGCGAAGTTCGCGGAAGAAAACGGTTTGCGTCGTCGAATATTCGCAGACGGCGACGCGAGACGGCGCGATTTCCAGCGTTTGCGAAAGTGTTTCGCGCCGACGGGGATCGTTAAAGTGGGGCATCGGTTCGCCTCGTTGATTTTAGGAGGGCGTTGCGAAAACGTCGGGGCGTTTCGTCGAATCGACGGAACGCCGGAATAAACGTTAAAACAGGGGAAGTCGCCGCGTTTTCTCTGGACGCGAGCGGGTTTTCCTTATTATATTTAAGGCGATTTTGAGGCGCGAGCTCGAGTCGGCGCGATTTTTCAGCGTTGAAAAGGCGGTTCGCGAAGAAATACGGGGAGATTTTATCGATGGAAAAAACGACGAAAAAAGCGGTGATTTTGGCGGCGGGCAAGGGAACGCGGATGAAGTCCGACCTGCCGAAAGTTCTCTTCCCGGTTTGCGGCAAGCCGATGATCGAGCGCGTTCTGGAAGCGTTGGAAGCGGCGGGCGTCGAAGAGTTTATCGTCGTCGTCGGCTACCGAGGCGATTTGGTTCGCGAAACGATCAAGCCGCGTCCGGGGCTCCGCTTCGCCGAACAAAAGGAGCTGCTCGGCACCGGACACGCGGTCATGTCGTGCCGCGAGGAGCTCGAAGGCTTCGACGGCCCAGTTTTCGTGATCGCCGGCGACAGCCCGATGTTGCAAAGCGAAACGGTCGCCCGCCTTTTCGACGAATACGAGAAGAGCGGCGGCGCGTCGTGCGCGATGGGAACGGTGATTAAGGAAAATCCGTTCGGCATGGGGCGTATTTTGCGCGACGAAAAGGGCGATTTCGTCGGAATCGTCGAGGAGCGCGACGCGACGGACGAGCAGCGCAAGATTACCGAAATCAACATGAGCTACTATATTTTCAACGCGCCGGACTTGCTCGCGTCGCTTGGTTCGCTACGCGCCGACAACGCGCAGAAAGAGTATTACATCACCGACGTTCCGCGCGTCATGCTCGAAAACGGCAAGCGCATCCTTGCGCTGCCGATTTTGAAGGACGTCGAGCGGCTCGGCGTCAACACCGTCGACGATCTGCAAATCGTCGAGGACGCGATTCGAGCGGAGGCTTAAACGGCGGTTTGGGACGATCGTAGCGAATAAAGCGGAAGCGACGCGGCTCGACGGGCCGCGTCGCTTTGGCGTTTCTTGCTGCGAACAACGAGAAAAATTGGAAAATTCGGAATTTTCGTCAACTCGACGGGGCTCGAGAACCGAAAATAACGACAAAAGCGAAACGTCGGGAGAGCGCGGCGCGTTCGGCAATTTTTGCGTCGAGCGTCGAGGAAAAAACGACGTTTTTCTTCAAAAACGACAAAATCGTTGCAGAAGCGAACGACGAAACGCCGATAAACTTTCCGGAAGATATTCCGGAGACGCGGACGTCGAGGAGCGGTTCGCGTCGTTAAAACGGTTAATATCGGTTTATTTATCGACGAAACAACAACGCTTCGAGCGGCCGCGAGCGCGTCTCGACCGAGACGGGGAGCGGACGTTCCCGACGACGAGCCCGAAAGAGGCGCGCGGCGGCTTCGGCGGCGACAAGCGCAAACGTTTCATATCAAGGAGGAGACGCGCGATGCGTAAAATGTTACTGACGCTGGTCTGCGGAGCGATGTTGATTAGCTCCGTCGGTTGCGTGTTGCCCGGTTATTCCGGCGACCCGGCCAAACGCACTCAACAACTTTACAACACTTCGGAAGACCTCCGGCAAGCCGAAGACACGTGGGAACGCGTTTGGATGATGGATCAACCGAGCCACATGACGCCCTACCGCACGCACGGCGGGATTACCTGATAACGAAGCGCCGTGTCGCGCCGTTTGACGAAAACGGACGCGACGGGGAGAGCGTCGCGATCGGCGAGCGGTTTCGTCGGTCGAGCGCGTTTCTTGAAAACGTCCGTTGTTCGCAACGGGCGTTTTTTCGTTTCTTGACGGTGGAAAAGGTAGGAAGAAAAAGGGGAAGCGGCGGTCGCGGCGCGTTAAAATCGGCGAAGCAGGCGGAAACGGTCGCGGCGAGCGGAACGAAGTCGGCGCGAAACGACCGCGGCGGAGGCGTTAAAGTCGACGGGAAACGCCGCGCTTAACGTCGAGCGAGGCGTTCGGGACGTAAAAAACGCGTTCGACGGGGAAACGTCGAACGCGTTTAAGAGGAATTTAACGGCGCGTCGGTTGAACGCTTGATTAAAGGAAAAGCGTCGTCGACGCAAAAAAAAAGCGGCGACTTAGGCGACGCGGCGACCGAACGAAACGCGACGGTTAGCGGCGGTCGAAGCGGATTTCGCCGGCGACGATCGTCGCGACGGCGCGGCCCTTCATGCGGCGGCCCAAATACGGCGAGTTCTTGCTCTTCGAGTTCATCTCCGATTCGACGAAGTCCCATTCGAGCGTCGGGTCGATCACAACGACGTCCGCGTCTGCGCCGACTTCGAGCGTTCCCTTCGGAATCCCGAGAATCCGCGCCGGATTGAGCGACATTTTCTCAATCAACCGCGGCCAAGTCAACAAGCCGGAATCGACGAGCGTTTCGATCGCCAACGGAAGCGCCGACTCGAGCCCGACGATTCCAAACGGAGCGATGTTGATTTCGCGGTCTTTTTTCTCCGGAGCGTGCGGCGCGTGGTCGGTCGCGATCGCGTCGATCGTTCCGTCGACCAAACCGGCGACGCAAGCGTCGACGTGTTCGCGGCCGCGCAACGGCGGATTCATCTTGAAATTCGACTCGAACGAACGGAGCTCCTCGTCCGTCAGCGTCAAATGGTGCGGGGCGACTTCGGCGGTAACGCGGACGCCGCGCGCTTTCGCTCGACGAACCGCCGCGACGGCGCCCTTCGTCGAAATGTGCATGACGTGCAGACGAGCGCCGACGCTTTCGGCCAACGCCAAGTCGCGGGTAACCATCACGTCCTCCGCTTCCGCCGGAATCCCGCGCAAACCGAGAACGGTCGAGACGAGCCCTTCGTGCATGACGCCGCCCTTGGCCAAGGGCGCCGATTCCTCGTGGCAAAGAACCGGCTTGTCGAACATGAGGCAATATTCGAGCGCGCGGCGCATCAGCTCCGAATCTTCGATTCCCGAGCCGTCGTCGCTGCAGGCGACCGCGCCGCTTTCGAAGAGAATCCCGAGTTCGGCGAGCTCTTCGCCTTTGCGGCCCTTGCTAATGCAGCACATCGGGTAAACGTTGCAATGGCGAGCGCGTTCGGCGAGTTCGCGAATGAGCGCGACCGTCGCCGGGGAGTCGATCGGCGGGTTCGTGTTCGGCGGGCAAGCGATCGACGTAAAACCGCCGGAGAGCGCGGCGAGCGTTCCGGTCGCGATCGTTTCCGCGTCTTCGCCCCCCGGCTCGCGGAGGTGAACGTGCATGTCGATCAACCCCGGCGCGACGATTTTGTCGGTCGCGTCGATTTTGACGGCGTTTTCGGGGAGTTGCGCGGCGGCGTCGGCGCCGAGGGCGGCGATTTTGCCGTCGACGATCAGGAGGTCGGCGACTTGGTCGAGGTTTTGCGCCGGGTCGACGACGCGTCCGTTTTGAATAAAGAGAGCGTTGCTCATTGTTGTCTCGATTTCTTGTTGGCGTTCGTTAATTCGGCGAGGGATCAAGAGCGGCGTTCCGCGACGGCGGTCAGCGTCGCCCAAAGCGCGGCCATTCGCACCGCGACGCCGTTCGTTACTTGGTCGAGAATCGCGGAGTGCGGGCCGTCGGCGACGTCAGGAGTGATTTCGACGCCGCGATTGATCGGGCCCGGCGCGAGAACGAGGACGTCGTCTTTGCAGCGGGCGAGGCGGTCGGCGTTCATCGCGTACAGGTGGGCGTACTCCGGAATCGACGGGAACGGACGGACGACTTGCCGCTCGAACTGGACGCGCAGGAGGTTGAAAACGTCGACGCGAGGCAAGATCGCGTCGAGCGAATACGAGTATTCGACGCCGAGTTCGGCCCAATGCGGCGAAACGAGAGTCGACGGGCCGCAAACGATCGGTTTCGCCCCGAGTTTTTTCAGCGCGAAGACGTTCGAGCGAGCGACGCGGCTGTGCGCTATGTCGCCGACGATCGCGACCGTTTTCCCTTCAAGCGAGCCGAGGCGTTGGCGCATCGTCAAAATATCGAGGAGCCCTTGCGTCGGGTGCTCGTGCGCGCCGTCGCCGGCGTTGACGATCGCGCAGTTTTCGAGGTTTTGCGCCAAAAGTCGCGGCGCGCCGGGGCAAACGTGGCGAACGACGACCGCGTCGACGCCCATCGCTTGGATGTTTTTGGCGGTGTCGATCAGCGTTTCGCCCTTCGAGAGGCTGCTCGTCGCGGCGGAAAACTCGATGACGTCGGCGCCGAGGCGGCGTCCGGCGAGCCCGAAACTGACGCGAGTGCGCGTCGAGTTTTCGAAGAAAAGATTGACGATCGCTTTGCCGGTCAACAGCGCGATTTTGCGTTGGTTTTCCGGATTGTCGAGAACGTCCTTGCGGAAACGGTCGGCCAAATCGAGCAAGATCGTCAGTTCTTCGACGCTAAGGTCTTCGAGACCGAGGAGATGCGGACGCGTCCAGCCGGAAGGAACCGGCCCCCAATTTTCTTTTGTGTAAAGCATTTCTCGACGTTTCCTTTTTTGACGTTTCCTTGGAGCGAACGACCGTCGCCAAACGGCGCGGAGCGGGGACGCGTTTTGAGCCGAACGTCGCGGCGAGACGGCGTCGACGGAGAAAAGTCGGCGGACGGCGGCTCGCGAGACGACGCTTGCGGACGAAAACGCGTCGTTAATATTTTGCCAAAATTTTCGAAGACGTCAAAGGGGAACGACGATTTTGCGGCGAATTGCGTTCTTTTTTTAAGAAAAAAGCCGCCTTTATAAGAAAGACGGCTTGGGGTATAAGCGGAGCTAATTTCGGCGACAATTAACGCGCCGCCGCCGGGGCGTTTTCCGTCGCCGGAGCGGCTTCTTCGAGCGGGGCGTTTTCCGTCGTCTGAGCGGCTTCTTCGAGCGGGGCGTTTTCCGTCGCCGGAGCGGCTTCTTCGAGCGGGGCGTTTTCCGTCGCCGGAGCGGCTTCTTCGAGCGGGGCGTTTTCCGTCGTCTGAGCGGCTTCTTCGAGCGGGGCGTTTTCCGTCGCCGGAGCG
>JAFYQR010000123.1 GCA_017559825.1 Thermoguttaceae bacterium
CGAAGCGACTCGTTAATCTTATCACCGTTTTCGTTTTCGTCAAGAGCTTTTTTGAAAATTTTTTATTTTCGTTTTCGCTTTCGACTTCTCGCTCAAAAGCGGTCGACGGCGGTTGTCGTCGCGGTCATTGCCAGCGACAGGTAAGAATATACCCCAAGAACAAAAATGCGCAAGAGGCTTTTTGCAAAATTTTCGAGAAAAGTTTTCCTTACTCGCTTTTTGTTATTTAATCGCAATAAACGAACTAATCTTATCTTTTTGAATAACAACGCTTATAGAGGCTAAACGCGCCGCGTCGGCTAAAGAAAAAAATTTTGTTTCCCGCGGCGCGTTCTTTCATTTTTCACCCTTTTATATATAAGAAATCATCATATTGTTTATCTTCGTTACGTTTTTACGGCTTCTTTCCCCCAACGCCTCGCTAAGCCGAACCCATTTTCGCGCGATTTCTACTTCCGCCGGTATTTTGTTTGTTGGTAAAATGCGGCCGCCCCTCGTTTCCGCACGAGTATACGACGCCTCTTCCGCCATTCCTCCGCCGAACCGCGGATTCAGCATCCAAGCCTTCGCCAAAATCGCGTTCTTGTACGCCGCCCTTTGCGTCGAGTCGAGCGCGTTGAGCCAAGCGATCAACCGGTCGAGCGCGGCGTCGGCTTCTTCGCCGTTTTCCGCGTTATAATATTCGAGTTGCAAACGGGTTAACGTTATCTCGTCTCGCACGGTCGACGGCGAAAACGCCGCTTCCAACTCCCGCCAACCGTCCAAAGTCGTCGGATTATTCGGGTCGGACGGTTTGCGATTGCCGAAGCGCGCAAAATTCCAAACGTCGAACGCGGGCGCAAAATTTTCGAGTCGAACGTCGCTCCGGCCGCTCGCTCTCAACCTCCGCCCCCAAACCTCGTCGCTTTCCTCGCCGAATCTTACCGCAAATCTTGGCGGAACTTTAAACGCCTCTTCCCCTTCTCCTCCCGAGCGCAGCCCGGTTTTCCGCTCCGGCCAAAGGGAGTCGGGCGTCGACGCGAACCACTCGTCGAACCGCTTCGTTTCCGCCTCCGGTCGGCGCGTCAAAACGATTTTCCGCTCGAAAACGCCCGCCGCTTTCTCCCATTCGGTTTTGTCGTTCTCCAACGCGATACCGTTCGCTTGCGCCTCGTCGCCCAAACCGAGTCGACGCGAAAAAGCGACCCGCATTCGAAGTTCGACGCGCTCTTCGGTCGCCAACAACTCGCGTACGCCGCGCCAAAACTGCTCGTTCCAATCTTCAAGGGGCGGAAACTCGACCGCCAAGGTTCCGTATTCGTATTCGCCGCCCGGATAAAGCGCGATTTTCGGCGGTCTCCCCATCAACCCGCCGTAAGGCCCTTCAATTTCCGGTGCAAAAATATATTTTCCGTCGATTTTCGGCGACTCGAGCGCGATTTTGTCGAGCGTCAAATAGAGAAAACAGGAACTTTCCCCATTTTCCGCAAACCAAGGATCGCAGTAATCCCAAAACGTCGCCGACGTTCCGTCTTCCGCGACGTTTCGCTCGACGAAGCGGCAGTAAACGGCGTCCCCGAGCGGAATCTCTGTCGCCGACGTTTCCAAACGCGCTTCGCAACGACCGTCGAGCGCCGGAATCGCGTCGTTTTCCGCGATCGGCAAATCCCGCGCGACTCGAACGACCGACGATTCTTTCGCGCCTTCCGTTTCTTGCGCGGTTTGAGCGGTCGCGTTATCCGTTAAAGAACGCGCCGACCGACCGCCTTGCCAGTATCCCGTTCCCCAAAGCGCGGCCGCGACGACGCAGATTCCGCCGATCGCCGCCGCTTTTTCTACTCCGTTTCGCATCGCTTTCCCCTTATTTATTAATTAACGTTCGAAATCAGACGTAAATTTTTCGAAATCGACTCAACCGCCCCTTCTCCGGAGAGCGAACTCGCGTCGCGGCGTCCTCTCGCTTTCAAGACGAACGACGACGGCGAAAAGATTTTTAAATCGCGTTTTTTTTGAAAAATTTTAAGAAAAAAAAAGAAAAATCGCCTTCGCGTCGCTCGCCGGAGAAAAAGGCGCAAGAAAACGAAAATCCCGTCGCCAACGCGTTTCCGTCGGCGCGGGACGTTTCGCTTCCCTTAATTAATATAGAGAACGCCGGGGAAACGTTTCGCAAAATTCCCCGACAAACGCCGCTTTCGCTCGTCGCCGGCAAAGCCGACGCGACCGTTAAAATCGCGCCGACTCAACCAAGTCTTCAAGACAAACAGCGACACAAGCTCATTCGGCGTTCGGAGCCGGAGCGTCGGTTCGAACGGCGACGACGCGGAAGCCGACGCGCGGGTCGCCCTTCGTCGGGTCGACCGTTTCGCCGCGCCAAGTCGTCGCGCATTCTTCGGCGGTCGAGTACCAAGAGCCGCCGCGAACGACGTTTTTACCGTCGACGACGGTCGAGGTCATTTCCGCCGCGTTCCCGGCCGCGCCGATCATTCCGTACGGGCTTTCGGCGTCGTACTTGTTGACCGGAACGAGGAAGCCGCCGTTCGCCGAGTTCTTCGCAAACGTTTCCGAATAAGTGAAGCCGGACTTCGTTTTCGCGTCGCGCCAAGCTTCCTTCGCGACGGCGCCGCGAACGCTCAATTTCGCCAAATCGCCCGCGTTCCCCGTTTTACCGCCGACGGTGATTTCGGCGTCCGCGAAGTCGGCGACGACCGCGCCGTTATATTGGCAGTTCGTCGTCAGTTCGCCCTTCGAGTAAGCGAAATCGCCCTTCGCGCCCCAAGGATAGAGGAGCTTTTTCGGCCCGGCGGCGGCGTTTTCGAACTCCGCTTCGGTCGGGAGGCGGAACGTCCAACCCTCGTGTTTCGTCGCGAGCCAAGCGCAGTAATCCTCGACGTCCTTCAAGGTAACGCCGACGACCGGGCAGTTCTTCGTTCCGGCCGGATACGTCCCGTCGGCCCAACCCTTGGGAAGTTCCTTGCGACCGGTCGCGTCGACAAATTCCTTATATTCGCGATTTCTTACCTCGTAAACGCCGATCGCGTAACCGGCGTCGATCGCCGATTTTTCCCCGACGCCTTCGTTTTTCGCGCCTTTCCCAAATTTAAAAGTCGGGTTGGCGGCGACGGCGACAAAGGTTTCGTCCGGCGTCGGAATCCCCCAAGTTTGCATTCGCGGATCGTCTTCCGGACGACGATTTTCGGCGCCGCGAGCGTTCGGACGTTCGTTGCGACCGCGCTCGTTCGCTCCGGCGTTCGGACGTTCGCCGCG
>JAFYQR010000124.1 GCA_017559825.1 Thermoguttaceae bacterium
CGCCCCGTCGGCTCGTTCGCCGGAGTCGACCGTTTCGCCGTCGTCGCCCGCGTCGCCGAGAGCGTTCGCCGCTTCCGCGAGCGCGTCCGCGATTTTCGTTTCGTCGAACGCGTCGGCGCAAGCGTCGCCGTAAAAATGGAACTCGATTCGACAGTTGTTTAAATTGACGTTAGGCATTTTCCCTCCTTGATTTGCGTTATTGCTTCCACCACGCGCCGGACGCGCCTTGCGTCGGCGGCGTTTGACTTTGCGTCGGTTGCGCTTGATATTGGGGCGGCGCGCCTTGCCCTTGCGTTTGATATTGGGACGACGGCGCTTGGACTTGCGCTTGATATTGGGGCGGCGGCGCGCCTTGCGACGACGCGTTTCCGCCGTAAGGCGCGTATCCCTTCACCGCGTTCCGTTCTTTGCCGCCGACCTCTTCGACGATCACGTCGAGATAAAACGGGATGCGGAAGAGTTCGGTCGTATCTTTGTAAACCGGTTTCCCGCAAGCGATTCCGAGCGACTTCAACTGCGTTTGAGCGATTTCGCGAACGCTTTCCGTCGAGTGGTCGATATTAATCCACTCGCGGATAAGGTAGCCGCGCTTCTCGCCTTGGAGAATCGAATACCGAAGTTCGAGCGCGTTACCCTTCCCGTTTTTGGTCGGGCCGTATTTTTCGTCGACGATCTCGACGAGGTATCGCCCCGCCGGAACCGGAGGCGTCGAACCGGAATATTCGCCGGTTTCCGCCAAGTTGAATTTAATTTGCATCGTTACCCTTTCGCTATTCCCGCTTGATAATCGCAAATCGCCCGCAACACGACGCCCGCGTCCATCGGCAAGTCGTCGGCGATCTCGTACCGTCGTTTCGCCGCGAGTTGCGACGTTCCGAGAGCGCGCAGAACGCGGTCGCCGCCACCGCCTTCGCCCCGAGCCGCGCCGATCGAACGCGTCGCGAAAAAGACGACGTCGACCCACTGCGCGAGAAGCGAATACGCCTTGCGGTGCAACTGCGGCGCGAACCGCTGGAACTTCGCCGTTTCCGGATCGTCGTGAAACTCGATTTTCGCGTGCGCCGTCAACACGATCGCGCAACCTTTATCGAGTCGAAGCGTTTGCAACTTCTCGACGACGCGGCGCCAATGCGTCAGCGCCTGAACGTATCCTTTGGCGTATCCGCCGCCGATTTGCTCGATCGACTCGACGCCCTCGCGTTCGCACAACATTTTCCAAATCAACGCTTCGAGCCAATCGAGCGAGTCGATTACGACCGTCGAATAGTCGTGCTTCTCTCGAATCAGCGCGTCGAGCGCGCCGACGACGTCTTCGAACTTTCGCGCGACCGGGAACGACTCGCAATCGATATTGTCGAGCCCGTCTTCCGTTTGAATGAAAATCGGTTTCGGGAACTTCGAAGCGAAGGTCGACTTCCCGATTCCCTCGATTCCGTAAACGAGGATTCGCGGCGGCGCCGCTCTCGTTCCGGTTTGCACGTCCGCCAAACTAACCGTCATAGCACAAAACCCTTTCTTCTTCCCAGCCGGTCGGCCAATACATTTCGTCCCACGATCGTTTCAACCGCTCGATCGCGCGTTCGTTCTCCGCTTGCGCTCGGTCGAGCCCGGCGACCGGGAAAACGCCGGTCGCGAACGGCTCGCGTTTCTCCGTCGCGATAAAATAAAAATCGAAACGTTCGCCGACGATTCGCTCGACGACCGCGCGATAAAACGCCGCTTGATTAAAATACCGATACCGCCGAGCGTCCGACTCGAAATAGTCGAGCCGGTCGCACGTCTTGTAATCGATCAAGATTCCGTCGCGACGAATCCAGTCGCATCGAATCTGACAGCGCAAACCGCAATATTCGGCGCGTCCGACGAGTTCCGCGACGCCGTTCGTCAACAGCTCCGACGCGCGGCGACAAGACGCGACGCTTTGCCGCGACGCTTCGACCAAATCGACTTGCGACGGCGTCAAAATCGTTCGCGACTCTTTCGCCGCCCATTCCTTATACGCCTTCGACGTCGCGCCGTAAACCTCGCCGGAAGTCGGGTTGCGCGGCGCGCCGTCGGTCGTCGCGAACTCGGCGTCGAACGCGTCGCGCCCTTCCAAAACGAGCGAATGAACCGCCCGTCCGAGTTCGAACGCGGCGCTCGACGAACGTTTCGCCGCGCCGCAAAACTTCCGAAAGTAAAGGCGCGGCGACTCCATATAGTCGATCAGCTGATGCGACGAAAGGTAATTCGTCGCTTGCGAATGGTAGAAGTCCGCCGATTCGCGCGTAAATTCCGGGAATTTATCGAAATCAACGTTCATCGTCCGCCTCCGTCGCTCGACGCATTAGTTGCATCTCATACCGAACGCGGCGCTCGGAGATTCGCTCCTTCGCGGCGATTTGTCGAACGGAGTCGCCGCAAAGGAGCGCGTCGAAAATCGAGCGTTGCCGCGCCGTCCACTTCGCCGACGCTTCGAACGTCTTGCGTTCCGGCGCCGCGACTTCGAACGGCGTCGCGTCGAGCGAAAGCCCGCGTCGTCGCCGCGCTCGACGCGCTTCGAACGTCGCGTTTTGCGCCGCGAATTTGGCAATTTTGGCGACGCTCCGAGCGTTCGCGGCGTAAGCGAGCACGTCGGTGCGCGAGAAACCGAGCGCTAGTTTCTTTTGCGCAACCCGTTCGCACGAACGCAACGCCCGAAGCGTCGCCTCTTGTATCGCGTCTTCGACGTCGGTTCGACCGTATCCCCGCAATCGGGAACGCGTCGACCGCTCGACCGCTTCGACCAAGCCGTCTTCTAACGCGCGGTCGAACAACGCTTTTTGAAAAACCTTGGCGTCCATTCGCTCCTTTCTTCCTTCGCCGTCCTATAACGATTTTTCCGTCCTTTTTACAAAAAACGCCGCGAAGAATCGCCTTTTTCAAGGAAAATTCTTCGCGGCGCTTCGACGCGTCGAGCCGAACGTTCCGTCGTTCGGCGAAAATCGGAACGGTTACGCGGCGTTCGGCGCCGTCGCTTCGGTCGCTCTAAAATATCGCCGGAGCGTCGCCGCGTCGTCTCGGTCGAGCGTATGCGTCGACTTCCACTTGGTCGCGATTTTAGCGAACGTCGCCGGGTCGATTTCCTCCGGCGGCGAGCCCGCGAGAATCGCCGCCTCGACCGTTCGAATTGCTTCGTCGATCTCCGCCTTAATCGCGACGCGGCGCGCTTCGAGCCAAACGGCGACGCCGCGCGTTCGCTCCAAATCGTCGCGAGTGAAAGTTCCGGGCGTTTTGAAGACGCGGCGTCGAGCGTCGACGAACCAAGCGCGATCGATTTCCGGCGGCGTCGTTTCCGGATCGACGTTCGCGGCCGCCTTAAACGTTTCCGCGATTTCTTTGTATTCGCCGCGCGTAAGTCGAGGCGCGCCGTCGGTTTCGTCGTCCGCCTTCCGACGTTCTTCCCGTTCCCGCGCGAGTCGCTCCGCTTTCTCTTCCTCGGCGCGCTCGAGCGGTTCGAAAAGCCGTCGGAACGCCTCTTGAATCGCCTCGACTTTCTTCGCCGAAATCCCGATTTTGACGCGCTCCGGGTCGTCGAGCCAAGCGCTCAATTCGCCGAGGTCTTGGAAATTTTCGGCGACCGTTTCGTAAAGCGCGGCGGGAAGCGAGTTTTCGAGAACGGCGACCGGCGCGGACTCCCAATTCGACAAGTCGACCTTTTGAAGCGGTTGCGTCGCGGCGCGACTCATCGCTTCGAGCGTTTGGGCGACGTTCGCGCCCGATTCGAGCGCGGCGGCGGCCTCTTGCGCCGAGATTTGTTCGGCGAGCGTAAGGAGCGGCGTTTCGTCGCGTTCGTCGTATTCCTCCGAACCGTTTCGCGTGTATTCGCGACGTTTGGCGGCGAGTTTTTCGCGCCGCTTTTTCAGCGACTTCGCAATATCTTTGGCGAGACGCTCCATCTTTTCGCATTCGTCTTCGGCGGCTTCAAGTTCGCGAATTTTACGCTCCCAAGCCTTGCGTCGGTTCGCTTCGGCGTCTTCCGTTTCCGGCGCTTCGTCGTCGTTCGGTTCGTCGGCGACGCGGACGGCGACGACGTTCAGCCCGTCGGAACGGCGCGGCGCGTCGCAAGCGCAGGTTTCGCAATCGGCGCCGTCGAGCCCGCAAAACGCGCACGCAAGACAGTGTTCGTCGCTTCGCGGTTCCGCGTCGACCGGTTCGAAGACGAACGCGCCGTCGAGTCCGTCGAAGCGATAGCGTTCGCCGACTTTCGGCTCGAACGGCGCCGGAGCGGTTTCGAGTTCGAGGTTTTGAGCGTCGGTTTGGGTTCGTTCGTTTTCCATCGTCGTTTCCTTATTCTTTTTCGTTTTTCGAGTTCGTTCGTTTCGACGTTCGCCGTCGTCGGATTTTCGGGCGGGATTTTCGACCGCCCGCCAAACGGTCTCGTACATCGCGCAATATTCCGGGCAAACGAAGCGGTTCAACGCGCAGCCGTCGCACTTGTTTTCGCTCGTCGCGCAAACGCTTCGTCGAACGCATTCGACCGCCGCGAAGTCGGCCTTCGTCGGCTCGTCGCGTCGAAACGCTTTTACGACGACCCGGTCGCCGGGCGTCGGCGCGAGAATTTCTCCCGCCGGAAAGTCGGTAAAGTCCAAAGGTCGAGCCATCGTTCACTCCTTCGCGCTCGCGGCGCCGTCGTTCTCGACCTCGACGCCCGCCTCTCGAAGCCGCGCCGTCAAGGCTTCAATCTCTTTCGTCGCGGCGCGATAGCGTTTGCCCAACGACTCGACGCCGCGTTCGGAAGTCGCGAGCGACGCCAAGGAAGCGTCGCGAAGGCGAATCGCCTCTTCGGTCTCGGCGCGACTTTCGGCGAGCCGCGCTCGCGTTTCGTTCAACTCGGTTTCCAACCGCCAAGTTATCGCGAAACCGACGCTTCCGGTCGCCGCGACGCCGAGAATCCAACCCCAAATAAACCGATTCATCGTCGTTTCCTCCCTTTCAGCAAGCCGCGACTTCGCGTTCTTTTAACGTTCGCAAAGCGCTTCGAATCTCGAACGCGAGGCGCTGAACTTCGAAAGCGTTCGCCGGGCGCCGCCGTTCCCGCGTCAACCGCTTGAAATCGTCGAACGAAAGTTCGAGTTCCGAAACTTCGAACCCGGCGGCGACCGCCAAGAGTTCGGCGACGGATTGTTCCGACGTCGCGTCCGCCTCTTTCGACGCGCGGTCGCGTTCGAGCGGCCGCGTTTGACGGCGGGCGTCGACCGGGCGCGGCTCGTCGGCGAATCGCGTCGGAACCCAAACCCAACCGGCGTTCTCAAAGAGGCGTTTCACTCGAAGCGCCGCGGTCTCCCAAACCGTTCGTTTGCCGGCTCTTCCGTTCGAACGTTCGAAGAGCGACTTCGCGTCGCGAGCCTCCCGAATCAGCGCGAAGACGTCCGAACGGGTCGCGCCGCCGACGCGCAGAACGACCGCCGCCGTCAAACGGTCGATCAAATCCGGATGAACGGTCGGCTCCCAAACTCGCTCGGCGATTTCCGCTCGCAACGCCGCGACTTTCGGCGACTCAAAGTCGACGAACGAGCGAACGTCGGCGGTCGAGGGCGCGTCGTTCGACGCTTGCGCCTCCGCTTCCAAACCCTTCGCGGTTTGATTTATTTTTTTATTTTTAATATTTATTTCTTCTTTAGGCGCGATTTCGGTTTCGCGACTCGCGACGAACGTCGAAGCGAACGCAACCGCCGATTTTTCCGACGTTTCCAACGCGTTTTGACGCGCCGCTTCCCGACGTTCGACCTTTTCCGCTTCCGTTTCCGTTTCTATTTCCATTTTCGTTTTCAAAACGGAAACGGAAACGGAAGCCGAGCCCGCGCGGCGTCGGTCGAAGTCGTCGCCTGCGAACGACTCGACGCCCTTCCCGAACGTCGCGTCGAAAAGGGGCGTTTCGGGCTCCGGCTTCGCGGCGACCGGTTCCGGAAAGCGAGACGGCGACGGTCGATAGACGTAAAGGTCGAACCGTCCGCGTTCGCGACGCGGGACGATTTCCAACACGTCGAGCGTTTCCAGTTCCTTAACGCGTTTGCGGATTTGTTGTTCGGAGAGCGAAACGCCGAAACGCTTCGCCGTCTCTCGGACGTCCGCGAACGTCGCGTCGACGACGCGACCGGGTTCCTCGCCGAGCGCGAGCCAAAGCGCCGCGAACAACGCTTCTTTCGTTCCCGACGCTAAAATCAGCGGATACAGGGGGTTCATTTTGGGGATTCCTTCTTTCGACCGCGCGCGAACGCCCGGCGGTTAGGCTTGTCTTTCGTCGTCGAGCAATTCCCAGTCGTTGCGTTCCAACTCAAAGCGTCTCAACGGAAAACGACGTATGTATTGCGAAAATCCCGCGTTCGGGCTTCTCCGTTCGGCGACGAGTTCAAGTTCCGATTCCCAACCGTCGGGAAGCCGGAAATATTCGAACGCTCGCGGATCGTCCGGCGCGCGTTTCCTCAACCGAGCGCGTCGCCCGGCGAGTAAATCGGGTAAAATTTGAGCAAAAGTCATTGTCGTTCGCCTCCGCGTTACCGAATTTCCAACTCCAGCACGTCGGCCCCAACCGTAAAGACCGGCTTCGCTTCAACGTTCTCGACCGGGCGCAAAAGCCAATCTTCGAACGCGTCGCGGACGACGATTTCGCAATCGCCGAACGCTTCGCGAGCCGCCGTCAGCGCGTCGATCAGCGCGGAAATTCGCAGCGCTTTTTTCGTCGTTTGGTTCTCTTCCATCTTCGTTCCCTTTTTTGGTTGTTCGTGAAAAGAAGCGGGGGCGGCGCAACGTTTTAGCGACCGCCGCCAAAAGCCGCCCCCGCGAAACGATTCAGCGTTCCGGCGCGACGAAAAGAGCGTCCAAGTCGACGCGGCGGAAAAGCGTTTTGCACTTCGTTCGAAGTCGCGGCGTTCGCGCGCCGTCGACGACGGAATCGAACGTCCGAACGTCGAGCCCCAAATAGCGGGCCGCTTCGCCCCGCGTCATCACGTCTTTCGGCGGTTCCGGCGCGACGTAACCGCGACTCGCGCAACGTTTTAACGGTTTCATTTTCGTTTCTCTTTTCTTTGGGTTCGTTCGTTAATTTTATCTGCTCGACGCTTGCGGGACGCCGCAAACCTCGACGCTCGGCCAATCGCGAGCGTCTTCGAGTTGACGTTGGCGCAAGCGTTCGAGTCGTTCGCGTATCAGTCGCGTCGTTTCGCGGAAAATCGCCCGTCGCTCAAAATCGGCTAGCAACATTTGTTCTTGCACGGCGAGGGCGACGCGACACAGGTCGACGATCGTTTCGAAATTGCACCGATACTCTTCTTCAAGGAGCGGTTCGACTCGGCGGCGGCGAACGCGTTCTTTGGGGGCGGCTTGCGACATTAGAAACTCCGACGACCGCCCGACGGATTCAACGGAAAGGAGCAAGAAAAACGCCCGACGACGGCGTCGCGAACGGTCAAGAACACGGCGCCGCCTCGGGCGGTCAAAAAATTTTAGACGGACTCCGTCGCTCTCGACGGAATCGATTATAATCTTAAAAAGATTATCGTCAACAACAAAAATAATCTTTTTAGGATTATTTAACAAACTTATTCGTTGGGCAAAACGTCTTTTGCTTTTTTGAGATTGAGCGCGGCGGCAAGCGCGGGCAACATTTCGATCGACGGACGCGTCCGCGCCGTTTCCCATTTCGAAACGGCTAATTGCGTAACGCCGAGCTTGGCGGCAAGCTCCGTCTGCGACAGCTTCGCCTTTTCGCGCAATTCGCGAAGCCGAGCGGCAAAGCGCCCGGAATAAGTCGACAGGTCGGGTTCTCTCTTGGCGGGCGTCATAACGGCGAAGAATCTCCTTTCCGAATTTGTTGTTGAATCTAATCGTCATTGTACCGCCCTTTGTAAAAAATAATAGTCCGTTCTTATTCTTTTTCGTTGACGAAACGTTCGTCGCCGGTTGTCGGTTCAGCGAATCCTAACTTGTCCAAGCGGGTCTGTCTCAAAAAATACTCCCGGCGGACAACGTCGAAACGTCCAAGGCAATTTGTAATTCTGATAATACGACGCCTTTAACATTCTGTCGACGACTTTTCCCGCCTTTCGTTTGGGAACCAAGAACGCGTCGCCGAAGCTCGCGACGCGGCTGTCCGGGTGATAAAGTCCGACGAGAATCGGACGAAGCCCGTTAAAATAGCCCGGCACCGGATAAACGCAAACACGGCTCCAGACCCGCCCCCTCTCGCACCACCGTCGTCCAATCTTAACGCCGAGACTCCGCAGTTCTTCTCGCGAACCGCCGAGGCAACGATTAACGTCGCTCCAAGTCCAAGCGTAATCGCGGCAGGCTTGACGTCGGAATAGTCGTACGATTCGTTTCGCCTCCTCCGGCTCGTCCGGAAGCGGCAGTAAGCCGAGTCCGTAAATCCTGACCGTCTTGGCGTCGCGATCAACGCGGCGTTCCTCTTTGTTCATCGTCGCTTCCCCTTGCTTTCTCGTTTCTCTTCGGGCCCCATCGGCATTACGACCGCGACCGCGCCGGAGACTCCGTTTGCCTTCGTCGCGACTTCGTTGATTCTTAGCGGCTTCCGCTCCGCGAACGCGATTTCGACCGCCGCCGCTTCGCCGAAACGTTCGAGAAACGCGAACGATTCCGAGTCGACGTCGAACGCGAACGTTTCGGAATCGTACGTCGCCGCGTCCCATACGACCGACGTACCGATCTCCGCGCCGACCGAGCTCGCGGTGAAGCCGGTCAGGTCGAACAAGAGCCTAATTCGCCGCTTTTTGTCCGCTACAATCTTCGCGAGCCGAACGGCGTTCGCAAGCGTCGCCTTCTCGACCCGCGCCGTTTTCGGGCCGCCCGCCGCCTCGACGACGCGCCGCCAAGGCGGATAATCGCCGACGACGCTCGGAGCGGACGCCCAAAAGGTCGGCGTCCCGAAAGTAACGAACCCGTCGACGAAACCGACTTCGACCGTCGCGTCGTCGTCGAGCGCGGCGACGATTTGGGCGATCTTTTCCGCCGGAATCGCGCGTCGCTCCGCTTGGAAATCGCTCGGCGTCGCGAACGTTTCCGCCGCCAAAACGCGACCGTTCGTCGCGACGAAACTCAAACGCCCCGGCTCGGTCGCGTCGAGACATATCGTTCGAAGCGCGTAACGCGGGTCGTCGCCGCTCTTCGCGATCGGCGCGAGCGCGCGAACGACCCGTTTCAACGTTTCGGACGCAAAGGCGACCGTTCGCGTCGCGGCGGCGGGACGAACAAACTCGGCGACCGTCGGCGACGACGTTCGCAAACGCGACGTTCCGCAACGGAAAACCGCGTCGCAACCGGAGTCGTCGACGTCGATTTCGACGGTCGAGTCGTTCGCCTCGCTCAAAAACGAAACGGCGACGCGCGGAACGACGACCGACGCGCTGCCGTTTTCGCGCCCGGTCTCGAACGGCGCGGACGCGAAAACGCCTTCGCAAAAACCCGACGCGCTCGCGGTCGTTCCGTCGAAACGAACCGTCGCGGATTGCGCGCCGACGGACGCGACGCGTCGAAGCGCGTCGATAAGCGGTCGTCGAACCGTCGTTAAAATCATCGCCGTTCCCTTTCCTTCCGCTCGTTATTCCGCGTCCGCGACCGTTTCGGCGGTCGCTTCGCCGTCGGTTTCTTCCGCGTCGCCGCTTTCGGTTTCCGCGCTCTCTTCGTTCGCCGCGTCGTCGCCGACCGGCCCTTCCACGGCAAAGACGCCGAGCCCCGTCCCGCCAAACTCGAGCAAGGTAATCGCCCGACTAATCGCGTTCCGGAACGCCTCGACGGCGCCCTTCGCCGCCGCCTTTTCCGAGTCGGAGAACCCTTCGTCGCAAACGCAACTCGTCTTCGCGACGAGTTCGAGCGTTCGCAGTTTCGCGTCGTCGAAGCCGCGTTTCCCCGACGAAACCGCCAATTTGAGAAAGACGTTTTGAACGTCGTCTTTTTTCACGTCGATTTTTTCAACCTTCATCGTTTCGTTTCCTTTCCTAGTCGCCGGACTCGACGACGCAACTTACCGAGAGTTCCGCGTCGCCCGTCGTCGGACGATACGCGGCCCGCAATTCGACGCGCTCGCTCGTCCGCGCCGCCCCGGTCGATTCGCAACCGGCGACGAGCGCGACGACGATCGCGCCGCCAAGCCAAAACGCTTTGTTTTTCATCCGCTTCTCCCGCGTTCCCAAGGGGGGCGAACGTTGAAGAAGTCGGCGCTCGAACCGCGTCCGAGCAGGCACCGTTCCGGAGTCGAACCGGAGCGACCGGGTTAGGAACCCGGCGTTCTACCGTTAAACTAACGACGCGCTAACGTCCGAGCAAAAACGCCCGTCCGGCGGCGTTCGGGACGCCGCGCCCTTTTTGTTTTGCCTTTCCGGAAGGAAGCGCGTATAATACGCTGTAGTAACAAAAACCTCTCAACCTAGAAAGGAAAACAAAATGAGAAAAAAGGTCGATTCCTTCGACGCCGTCGACGAATCCGGCAACGTTCAAACGATTTGCGTTTATCAGGATTTCCGCAAGGAGACAGTGCGCGGAAGTTCGTTCTTCGTTCCCGGTCTCAAAGAGGCTTGTCTTGAGGACGGAACGCCGTTAAACCGCCAAACCGACGATCTTTTCATCGCCGCGCTAGACGGTCGTCGTTTTCAGCGTCTCCGTCGATAACCTCGCCCGGCGTAAACTTTAAACGATCGAACCCGTCGATTCCATAATACGCGACGCGTCCGTCGATATGAACGCGCGTTTTTCGCGGATAGCGTCGCGACGCGTCGGCAAGGTCGCCGACCGTCGCGGCGCGACGCCATCTCGTCCAACCGTCGTTTCCTTTGTCTCGACGAAGTTTCGCTTTCCGCCCCCAACGCTCCGCGACCGCGCCGCAAAAGAGCGCGAACGTCGCGCCCGCCGCGAACCAACTCGCGCACATAACGGAAAGCGTCATACCCCGCCCCTTTCAAACGAAAAGAGACTTCGGAAAATCTCCTTCACGCCGCTTCTTTTCGTTTCGTATCGTTCCAAATTGTAATTCCCGTCTTCGTAAAAACCGACGAACCGCCCTTTAAACGGCCCGGAAGCTCCGCGATATTCGATAATCGCGTCGATTTCGAGAAACACGCGCTCCGGCGACGCCGCTTTGAGATAATCGAAGGCGTCGGGCAAACTGGTAAATCGCTTGAACTTAACTTTCTCGTTCATCTAACGTCCTCGCGTTTAACAACATCGCCGTCGCGGCGATTGGGTTCATACTGACCGTTCCGCTCAAACGGTTGGGAATCGTCGCGTAGGCGTCCGGCGGGTATCGCCCTAGTCCCAACGCGACGACCTCTTCGGCGACGTCGCGCGGTTCGCCGTCCGGAAAGGCGAACGTCTTCCAGAAACCGGCGCGAATCTCGCGCAGGACATTGTTTTCCAACTCGACCGAATCGTCGAGCGCCGAGTTGCCAACGTATAACGCGAGCGAAACCGCCCCATCGCCGATCGCAATCGCCAAGTGAGTCCAGTCAAGGTAGCGCTTGCTGACGATCAGTGAATGCATCCGCTCGAACAGTTTAAGTTGCGCCGCGCCTTCCGCTTCCGCGATTAGGTACGGAAGTCGCCTTGGAAGGCGCTCGTCGCGATGAATCCTGTACAAAATCCAGTCAACGTACTCGGCGGGCTCCTTCGTTTTCGCGGCAACGCCGCAACCAAATCGAGTACGCAACAAGGCGCGTCGTTCCGAGTCGCACAGCTTTTCCCAATCCTCGGCGGTAAGCGTTTTCGCGTCGTTTTTCTTATTGGACGTCGTTTCCATTTCGCTTCCTTTCCTCGCTAGTCGCGGCGACGGAATCGTCGCTCCACAGGTCGAAAACGTCTTGCCATAAGCGGCGAATCGCGACGCGGGTAACGTCGCTTCCGTCGCCGAGTTCCCCGCTCCAACGTCTCGCCGCGCTATTGGAAACGTCGCTCGAAACGACGTTGTCGAGCGCGTTTCGAACGAGCGGCGTTTCCAGCTCGTCGAGAAGCCGAACGACCTTCCGCAAGTCGCGCACGACGGCGGCGTATTCTTTATCTTGACTTCGCATTAGGCGATCTCCTTGTTTCCGTTCTTAAAACGACGTCGCGGGCCTAGCTTGGCGTTTGAGCGCCACTCGCGCGTCAAGCGGCTTTCGGGGCGGGTAGCTAGTCGCCTCGAAAGCGGTTGTCGCCCGCGACGTTTTCAGCTTGTTGTCAATCCGTCTTCAAGGCTTTTGACGGCGCGCTTTCGCTGAATCGCCGTTGCATCGAGAGGCGATTCTGACGAACAACCATTTTTTGCGGTTCGTTTTATCCTGAAGTTCAATAATTTTCATCGCGCGATTCCCCGTTGGTCGGTCGGTTTTCGGCGGTTTTCGTCGGAGCGTCGACGTTCAAAAACGGAATCGCGGCGTCGCCGAGAATATGCTCGGGGCCTTGCCGTCCCATTTGCGGGCCGCTTCGTAGGCGACGTAAGCCGGAGTAATCGACTCGGCGATCAGCTTCGCGGCTTTCGCTTCCGCTTCGGCTCGCGCAAGGGTCGCGTTCGCCTCGCCTTTGGCTTTCTCTTCCGCCTGTTGCGCTTCGAACTTCACACGTTCGAGTTCGTTCTTCGCCTTTTGCGCCGCTTGCTCCGCCGTTACCTTCGCCTCGACCGCTTCGTCGAACGCGTCGGAGAAGTCGAATTGCGCGATAGAAACCCGTTCGACGACAACGCCGTACTCGCCGAGAATGTTTTGAGCCGACTCTAAAACCTCGCCGGAAACGGTTTCGCGCTTGGTAATCAGCTCTTCGGCGTTGTATCGAGCGCAAATCGCCTTGTAAACTTCCGACATATTCGGGCGGATAACGCGCTCGGCGTATTCGTCGCCGAAAGCGCGGTAGACCTCCGGCGCCTTGCTTTTGTCGAGTCGGAAGTTCAACGCCAAGCCGGTTTGCACCGTTTGCAAGTCCTTCGTCGAGCCTTCGAGGTCGAGTTCCAACTTTTGGATTTTCGCGTCCATCTTGTGGATACCGGCGACAAACGGCGGAAATTTCAAACGCAAGCCTTCGTCGCACGTTTCGCCGGTAACCTTGCCGAGCGTCGTGCGAACGCCGACCGAACCGACAGGAACAAACGTAAGGCTCGCCGCCGACGCGATTAAGAGCCCGCCGCTCAACGTAAGACCGGCGGCAACCTTTTTGAAACCATTCTCGTCCATACTCAACTCCTTATTCGTAAATCTGTTACCACTTTGTTCTCAAACCGTCGCAACCGCAAGAGAGCGATCGATTCAAAAACCGGGGCGGGACTCGAACCCGCCGCGCCGATGGGGCGACGCAACCGTTCCGGCTTCCATAGCGACCGGGACTAGCTTATCGGCGGGCCAACGCCTTTAAGCGTCGACGCTTGCGGTGGAACACGGCGCCGCTTGCGCGAATTTGTCTCCCGGTCGCTATTACTGCAACTGCTTTTGCGGACTATGCTGTGGATCTGACGGTAAACATATTGGCGTTGCGACAACGTAATCGCGAAGCCGAAGTGCCTCGGTAAAACCAAGCAGATACAAGCCGTACCCAGTCGCGTTTTGCAAAGATAGCAAACGCAACTTTTCAGCTGTTAATTTGTCGCGTTCAGTCATTTTTTGCTCCTTATGTCATCAAATATAATCAATATCTGATAAACGTCAATAGCAAAACATCAGATATTGTTAAAATTTCTAAAATTATTCCATCCTTCCCTTTTAGAAATTACAGATATTGATACAATGAAAGAAATAAAGAAAGGAGCGTCCAATGACAATCAGCGGAGATAAAATTGCTCAAATTCGCACGTCTGCCAAGTTGACGCAAGCTCGTTTTGGAGCAAAGTTAGGCGTGAGCGCCAGCGCTGTTGGCAACTGGGAAAACGGATTCTGCGATTTCCCTACCGCAAAAATTCAGTTATTAATCGATTCCTTCAGCGTTCGCCCTGAATGGCTTGAAACCGGCGAAGGCGACATTTTTCTTGCCCCTCAACAACCAACTCCGAGAGAATACGCTAAATCGCTTGGTTGTTCGGACTTGTTCGCCGACGTCTTCGCCGGTTTCTGTATGCTCGACGACAACGATAAAACAAGGTTCAACGAAGCTCTCGACTTTGTTTTAGCAGTCGCAACTCGAGGACGCGCTTCGTCTCAGAAACCTAATTGCGGCCAAGCGATCGATATCGGCGGCGACAATTATGGGGATATTTGCCAAATAAATCATAATTAATGGTCTTTAATTAAGCGTTTTGGTAGGCCAAGACCAAAATGTTTGGGAACACAAAAATGTATTTAGGGATTATTTGCGATCTCTTTATCGCTTCTTCTAGCGACTGCAAGGAAGCCAAGCCTGTGATTGCTCAGGCTTGTTACGAATGGAATCAAATTCACGGACACAGAGAAGGCGTTTTTATTCAACCGCGTTTCTGTGAAGTTGACGGCTATCCAGCGCTTTGTCGTCCGCAAGACCAGCTTAACAAGGTACTCGATAAATGCGATATTGCTGTTGCGCTCGTATGGTATAAATTTGCGAACGGTTTGCGCGAAGAATTGGAGCGAAGTATTCAGCAACAAAAAAAATTGCTTGTATATTTCTCAGAGAAAGGAATCTCCCCAAAAAATTTCAACGAAGCCAATATGGACGCGATTGAAAATTTTAAGGGTTCGCATCAGGAAAATGCTTATTGGTGGTCTTATGAAAGTGATGAGCAACTTGCCGAACTCTTTAAACGACAGTTGCAACAAACAATGAACAATTTGCTCGAAAATGAAATCGCGGGTTACAAAAGCGAACATGAAGCCTTGCGATTCGCTTCAACCGCCAACCCCAACGCTACGCAATCATCTGTGCCGTCATTAGACCAACTAATCGCCGAAGACCCGCACGGTTTTATTCGCGATTTCGGTAATCGCCGCGGTCGTGAAATCTATCGCGAATATATAACGCCTGAAAAACTATCTCAGGAAACATTAAAGGGACTGGAAGCCCTTACCGCCGAAGAGCGAGCGGCGTTTGCTTCCTTGTTCGACGGAGTTGGCGCCGTTGTTCAATCCGGCAAAATTCGAATTGAAGGGCTCGACTATCCGGCCTTCGGCGTACCGGCAGAAGAAGCCGCTTGGGATATGTTTAGCGGCATAGACAGCGCAAAAATTTCAATATTACAGAACGCCGGCGTTCTTCATAAGGAAAAGAGCGTTATCCACCGGCATTATGGACCGCAGGGCGGATTTACTATCCACGAAATCAGAAATATGCGCGATTGCACAAGAGAAATTTACTCATTCGTTAAAAAGTATCAACAGCTTATCCCACTCTTGGGACAACCAGCCTCCAATCAAGGAAACTACTTTGCAACAGGAAAAGTGATTTCAAAATTCCACGAAATAAAACCGTCTTAACCTAATACGTTTATTCACAGGGAAAAGATCAAACGCGGCGACGCTCAGTCCACCAAACGTTCGAAAAATAATCTTGCGCAAGCGCTTGCCTAAAACGCCGAACGACGTTAAAATAGACGGCGCCAAATCGCTCAATTTCACCCCCTAACCCCCGCTTCGTTCGTCGCGCGCCACTTTAAGACGAACGAAGCCCAACGGTAGCTAAAATGACGGAAAAAGAATGTAAAGAACTTGACGCCGAGAAAATTTGGAAAGACGATTATTTTGAACGTCGTAATTTCGGCGAGTCGCTTTACGAACTTATAGAGAAAGAAACCCGCCCCTTAACCATTGCGCTCGACGCTAAGTGGGGCGCGGGGAAAACTTTTTTTCTTGAACGTTGGCGCCAAGACTTATTGTTGAAAAATGCTTGCGTCATACGCTACAACGCTTGGGAAGACGATTTCCTTGACGATCCCTTAACCTCGCTTGTCGGGCAACTTGCCGTCCAGATCGAAAGCTCGTTTTTCGAAGATTTGAAAAAAAGTTTTAAAACCTTAAAATCGGCTCTTTCTAAACGCTTGCAACAATTTTGCTTTTATTGGCTAAGCGTTAATACGTTCGGCGTTATCACTACCAATCCAGAAGATTATAAAAGCGTCGACGAAAAAATTCTCGACAAATACCAAGGTGGACTCCTGGCTAAGGAGAAATTCAGAAAATGTTTAACCCTGTTATCTAAAAGATGTGTAAGGGAAACCGGAAAACCGCTTATTTTTATCGTTGACGAACTCGATCGATGCCGCCCCTTGTATTCGATCAAATTTCTGGAACACGTCAAACACTTCTTTGGCGTGGAGAACATTGTATTCGTTTTCGGCGTCGATTTGCAAAATCTCAAAAAATCCATCGCCGCCGTTTACGGCTCTATTGCCGTCGACGATTACGTTCGTCGGTTCTTCGATTATGAATTTTCACTTCCCGAGATTCGCGCCGAGCAATATTGTTCTAAGCTCCTTCCTTTGTACGGGATCGAAAGCCATATTTTCTGCAACACTAATCAACAGAACATCGAAGTTACAGAAACTGCGTATTCTCAAAGACTTGAACATTATGGGTACTCCGTCGCCAAATACTTGCTCGACCAAAACGGGACGTCGTTAAGGCAACTTGAGTATTTTATGCGTTTACTCCAATTTGCCTTTAAAAATAAAGGGGACGGATTCAAGCTGCCCTATTTTTGCTACGACGCATTATTTATACTTGCGGCGCTTAAAGTTGTCAACCCTATTTTATACTACGACTTAAAGTCCCAAAGAAAAGAATTGTCCGCGCTAGTAGAGTATCTAAGCCCGTATTTTGCTAAATATACAATGCACAAAAACGATGAATATTCGATATTCAAAACCGACATCTACGCAGACTTGTTTCTTTTGCAACTTGCTTCCTATCCGGAGTCCACAAAAAATTTAATCGAAGAGTTAAAATCGGAAAGCCTGCATCGTATGGAATCTATTAATATTTTTATTTCCAAATTACCACGCGATAAAGAAACGCAAATTATCGATTCCGTAATTAAAAAACTTCACGATTTCCGATTCCGGATTAAGCTGTCTTGGATTTTTGCTCGACTTGAAATTGCGCCGTAACGGCAATCGCAGGCGTTTTAGCAGGTCGCGAAGACTTTGCGTTTGTTTTTACGAAGGTTTAACACCCCCCCTAGGGGGTACTTTTAAGGGTTTTGACGGTTTTCGTCAAAGCCCTTTTTTTGTAGGGTGAAACCGCTTTCGCTCGTAAAAAACGGGGCTTGCAAGCAAGAAAGCGTTTCTAAATGCACCCTAGATGATTCTAAATGTTACAGCCGTTTTGACAGCCGTTTTTAAGGGCTGTTACAGCCGTCTTTTTTCGAATCGTTCGCGAGACGCTATATAGCGGTCGGTTCCGGTTTCGTTTCGTGCAATCGCGACGCGCCCGGCTCCAACGCTCGACGGTAATCGTCGTCGGTCGGGTGAAGGTAGTGCGCGTTCGCTACCTTTTCCGATTGCCCCATCCACGCCGAAGCGACGTGCGCCGGTTGCTCCGAAAACAATTCGCACGACCGACTGCCTCGCAGATTATGGAAAATCCGTTCCCATTGAGGCAAGCCCGCGTGAAAAATGATGCGCGAAAAACCCGTGCGCAGGTTATTCGAGTCGAAACGATGGTTTGCGATAACGTAAGGGCAATCGTTCCCTTGCGTCGCGAAAAACTGCTTGTCGAGTTCTTCGCGAAGTTCCGGAAAAAGCGGGATAACCCGCGTCGTTTTGCGCTTTCGGTCGCGCACGGCGAACCGCTCCGCGTCCCAATTAACGTCGTCCCAACGCGCTTCGAGGACTTCCGACGGGCACCGCAAACCGCCGATTCGGCACAGCGCGAGAATCGTTCGCCAATCCTGATCGGGACAGCTCTCGAGCAGTTTGGCGTACCAAGCTCGCGAAACAAAAAACTCGCGTTTTTTGTTCTCAAAGCTCCCGCGTTGAATCGAATTGAACGGATGCTCGCTAATCAAGCGCGCGTCGACCGCCCAATTGTAAATTGAACGAACGCACTTGATCGCGCCCGCGACCGTCGCTTCGGCGTAACGTTTATCGAGCAACGACAAACGCCATTCCTCCGCGTCGGCTTTGGTTGCGTGTTCAACCAGCTGATTCTCGTCAAAAAATTCGAAAAACCGAGTCGCGACGCCGCGATAGTTTCGCGTGGTATTTGGCGCCATCCGGACGAAACGAGGCGAAATGTAAAATCGCCGCCAAACGTCGCCGTGCGTCAAACATTGCGACGTAGTCAACAAGTCGAGTTCCGCCAAGCGATTACGCAAGACGTCGTCGATTTCGCCGAGCCACGCGGCAAGCGTCGCGGACGGTCGAGCGCACGTTTGAACGCACTCGAGCAACGCCTCGACGTTGATTTTCGCAAGTTCCGCGTTCCGTTCGTCGTATTTGGCGCCGAGCGTCAAAGTTCGGCGTTCGCCGTTTTGGCGAAATTGGATTTCGTATCGAATATTACCGTTTTTGTTCTTCTTTCTGTTAAGCGTTGCCATTTTGCTTTTCGTCCTTTCGTTTTTATAAAATACGACGGACTTGAAGCGCCTGAAAAAACGTTGCTGCAGTGTTAATTATGCATATTTTACCGGGATTTACAAGGGGGCGTCGTCGCGTATAATTAAGGACGGAGGGCTAGGCAAGATGGTAAAGAAACCGACAAAATCGACGGTGAAACGAACGACGACGCTCGACGTGAACTCGCCGAAGTTGCGTGATTTCATTGTTTCGGCGTTGAAAGACGACGGCGAAACGACGTTTGTCGCGGAGATTGCGAGCGGACGCGCGACGCTCCGCGTGAATCCGGCGTTGGTCGCGAAATTTCTCGAAAAGACGAAAAAAAAGCCCGTTCGCGCGACGCCGGAAAACTCCGACGCTCCGCGAACGGGCGACGACTAGCGGTAAGGACGAAAAGCTGTCGTATTGTTATTGTACGCGCTTCTCCTTGCCGCGTCAACCCCTTAACTGCGCTTTTCGCCGAAATTTAACGAATTTTGAGTTTGCCGGTAAATTCGAAGTCGAGTTCGGCGAGCGCTTCGAGACTCGGGTCGCTCGGAGCGTCGCCGTCGAACACGACTTCGATTTTCGCGGAGTCCGCGACTTCCGGAACCGCCGCTTTAATCGCGGTTTTCAGCATTTCTTCCAAAGTTTCTTTCAAATTTGTCGTCATAATAATCTCTCCTTGTTTGAAAAAATTTGTCCCTAGGGGGATACTCGTTACATTGTCAAACAAGGATTTACGACAGAACGGCTGTGAAAACGCCTGCAACTCAAAAACGCCGCCTTTTGGGGCGGCGTTTTCCGTTTCTTGTACGCGGCGCTTATTCGGCGCCCTTAAATATCGACGGCTAAGCCGACGACGGCTAAGCGCGCGATCATCGGCGCGAGTTCTTCGCCGTTTTCCTCCGCTCGACGGCGCAAAAGCGCGAGTTCTTCGTCGGTAAAGCGAATTGAAAGACGGTTGCGTCGCGCCTCCGATTCCGGAAGCGGCTTGCGTCCCACTTTTTTGCGCTCTCGGTTCTCGACGGCGGTCGATTTGGCGACGCGAAGTTTCTCTTGCGTCTCCGAAAACGCGGCTCGAAGCGGTTCGTCCGCGTTGATTTTAAGTTGTTCCAACGCTAAAATTTCGGCGTCGTATGCGGTGATTTTTTTGTTCACGTCGTCGCCTCCGTCGCGCTTTTCAGACCGTACTTGACGGCGATCGCTCGCGTCATCTCGCTTTTAATCGCGATGAGCCGCGCGTATGTCGCTTCCAACTCGGGACTTGCCGAACGTCTCGGATAAAGGTCGTCGAGGAGTCGGTAAAGGAGTTCGCCGCCGGGAATCTCGGCTTTAACGGCGCGGTTGATAATCGTCGTCCCTTTGGCGTCGCCATACAGTTCCCGTAATTCTTGAACGCTCATCTTGTTGCCTCCGTTGGGGTTAAGTTAAACTCTCCCCGCCGCCAAGCGACGACGAGGAGAGCCTTCCAAGTCGTTAACCGACGATCTTACGGTCTTCGCGCACGATTCGGCGACGCGGGCTCACTTGAACGACGACGCGGTCGACCTCTTCGACGAAACCGTCTTGCGGACGGTCGTTCAAGGCTTTGTCGCGGTCGTCTTGCTTGCCGAGCGATCGTCCGTCGGCGTCGAAGACTTCGTAAAACAGTTTGGAATAAACGCACATTGGAAGCTCCTTTCTAAAAATGGAGTTGAAAAATCGGGGGCGAATCCCCCGACGCTTTTAGTATACCATATTTACAGGCCCTGCAAATAGCAAAAGCGAGTTTTTGGAAAATTTTTTTGAACTTTCGAGCAAGAAAAACAAAAACGCCGCGTTTGAGGAACGCGGCGCCCAATAAAGAGAGCGGCGAGCCTTTCGCCCGCCGCCCCGCTCTTTCGCTTATCGGTCGTACATCGCCCGGCGCAAGCGGTCGACTCTCGCCGCTTCGTCCGTCTTGTCGTATTCGCAGGCGCTTTCGTAATCGTCGACCAATTGTTCGTAAAATTGTTCGTCGTATTCGTCGGTAATCAGTTCGTTGATTTTCGTTTCGCCGTACTCGGTCAGCTTCCCGTTTTTGAAACAGCCGTCGAACTCGACGCTAAAAAAGTATCGCGCTCCAAGGCAGGTCATCAGGTAATCGTCGTCGCTTGCGTTTCGGCGCGGGCCCGCCCAAAATTTGAGGTCGCCGTAGGAGGTTTCGCGAACGTAAATCCCGACGTCGTTTTGCTCGTACTCGCCGTTTCGTCGGTAAAAATCTTGAATCGTCTCGATGATTTCGGTAAGGTAAGCGTTCGTTCTCATTTTCTTGCCTTTCTCGTTGTTTTTGTTTGATTTACGCTCTTTGCTTTCATTGGTTACACTATGCCATAAAACGAGAAAATAGCAAGTCGTTATTTCGCGTAAATCGAGATATTTCGGCAAGAAACGAAAAAACCCGCCGTTTGAGCGTCGCGGAAAACCGAGTCGATTTTCCGCGCTAGGCTTGGCGGGTATATTATGTCGATATTGTACGCGTAAACGCCAAAACGTCAAGCGCGGCGTTTATTTTTCTTGCGCCTTGAAGTCGACGCAGTGTTGTTTGCAACAGAAGCGCGAGCGAACGAACAACGCGCCGTCCGGAAACGCGATCGGTTCGAGCGGCGGGAGCGGCGAATTGTTGCGAAGGCGGAACAACTCGTTGTATTCCGCCGGTTTCGCCGAGTGAAACGCGGCGCCGTCGGA